>NZ_VZQP01000028.1:0-114983 GCF_014397655.1 Paraburkholderia sp. UCT31 | reverse complement strand
TACTCGTGAGGGTGGTGCGCGCCGCGGAACTACCTGAGACCAACCTTTCGCCAGCGACCGTGCGTGAGAAAGTCGAGCGCCACTTGCGGAGTGGCAAACGCTGGGCGCATGAGGCGATGGTCGGCCACGAACGGTCCTTCGCAGTCGGTTGGCGAACGTCTGCTGATGAGCTATCAGTCGCCACTTGGCGAAGCGACGGCGACCGATGATTCGCCGGACGAGCCAGCTTCATTTTCAAGCGCTGTTTCGGGAGTGGGCAGCAGGCAACTCGCACCAGATCCGGAGAATTCCCGGCGCGATTCATCGATCAGTTATATCGAGTAACACCTGTAATCCAGTATGAAACCTTCTTTTCCATGACTCGGACTAGACTGGTCTGGCCTTTTCCCCCGGCAGCGCTTCGTGTTTTTCTCCGCTCGGCCCGCGCCTCCTCAACGTGGGCCAATTTTTTGAGCCAGCGTACCCAACGGTAAAACGGCTGCCCGCTGCAAGCGGTTGCGAACCGCACGTATATTGAAGGAGACGTAAATTGAAAGCACGTCCGACAGCCCGTAATGCCGGTTTGCTCATGCACATTCTTGCCGTGAGTGCTGCGGTGGGCGCAGCCATGATGTCGATCGGGCCGATGGCTTTCGCGCAAGCCAGTTCACCCGTTAGTAGCAGCGTGTTCATCCACCGGTCGTTCGATACGGGCAATAGCGCGGTTAATGAAAACTTTCAGTACATCGCGCATCCGCCAATGCGGCCGGTGGCGGCGAGCGAGCCCACCGTGGTACGCAGTTCGCACCGAGGCCATCGCGGGCAAACGGGAGCGACGGGCAGCGGCACGAACAACGCAGCAGCAGTGCCACTACCGCAGATGCCAGCGGACGCACCATCTAACGCGCCAGTTTCGCAGTAGCGCTTTTTCATCAGATCAGGCCAGGCACCGTGACTGGCGATCGATCGCGGGCTCGTGCCTTCAACCGAGAGGTGATGTGGCGTTCGCGGCTGCGACCGCCCGCTGCTGGACCAAGTGCGGTCGCTCAACGGTAGGAGTCGAAAGGCAGTCACGGGTCGATGCCGGCCTCTCGTTGCCACGCACGCCGCTCGCTCAACATACGCAATCACCGATCCAGGCACGACGCCGACAGCCACGTCGGTCCCGCCGATGCCCCACCTTTCTGGCCTAAAATATCTCAAAAGAGCATCCGCCCGGGGGCATCATGAAAGCACTTATCGTTGCTGCGACATTGACGGCTGGCTGTTCCCTCGCCGACGCGCAGACTTACCCGCAGGAAGCGCTGGCTGACCAAAGCATGGGGGCCTATAGAGCGCAATTGGAAGCGCAGAAGCAACAGATCGAACTCCAGAACGAACAACTCCAATTACTGAAACAACAGCGCGACCTGGATTTGGTGAGGCAGCAGCGCGAACTGAATTCGCTGAGACAACAGCGCCAATTCGACTTGCTGAGACAGCGGCGCTAGATCGCTGTGAGGCGCGGCACCCGCCTCAAGATCCGGCTTGGCAACGGCCATTGCAGCGCCGAACGCTCAGTCTGTGTGGCGCCACTGGAGGGCATCAGGCGTTGAAGTCCTATACGCAAGTAAAGCATTCCTGCTCGCACCAGCCGAACGTCGCGACCGAGATCGTGTTCGAAGCGGGGAAGAACTGCTTGTAATATCGATCGAGGGCAGCGGGGCGGATCAGCGCAAATGTCCCCGCCGAAGGTCGCTCTCGCGCGCGGCGACCGCTCACATGACGTGGACGAGATTAATGTAACTGCTTCTTCAGATCGCTCAGTTCGGCGGGGGATGGGCAAAAATAGCCTTCCACCTCGCCCCGACGGCCATAGCCATAAGTAAAGCGGACCCATCATCGGCTTTTTTATTGCTTTACCCGCTCCTCGTTCTAACCGACAGTAACCTCAGCGCGCCGCCACGGCAGCTTGCAGCCGAAACGCGATTGATCAGTGCTGACGGCTACCGACGACAATGATGACCTGCATTGCAGCAAATCTGCGGGTCCGGGAGACGAGACGATGAGTCATGTGGAAGCTTAATCAACTATCGGCTTACGAAGTCAGGGCCATTCACTTCGGGCAACGCACGGCCGGCCCGGCCATGGGCATATCACTTTGCCGCTATCTCTGTTAATGACGCTGGATTTATTGCGTCATCGCGATGCACGCCTGCAGGGACCTCTCGAACAGGTGATGCCTAACTGGGAATTAACGAACACCGAAAACTATACCGCTCCGGCAAGTTTCACCATTCCCAATAGCAAAGATATCGATGTCTGGTTATCCAAATTATCAGAAGGACTAGGCATCGAGATGAAGACTTCAATTAATGATTAGATCCCGGATTGCTTCTTATATTTAACCGTCATTCATACTGGATTCGATATGTCTAACCATGTGATTTTGCCGCGCATCCTCCAGGTCGGCGCCAACGCCAGCGAGACAGTTCCCACGGTTCTGGCGACTCTCGGCTGCAGTCGACCTCTGATCATCACCGACAAGATGATGGTGCAGCTGGGCTATGCCGGGCGCATTCAGGAAAATCTCGCCGCCAATGGCATGACAGCCGAAATTTTCGCTGATACGGTCCCCGAGCCCACGGTTGACTCGATTCGAGCTGGCGTGGAGAAGGCTCGCGCAGGAGACTACGACAGTATCATTGCACTGGGCGGCGGCAGTCCGATCGACAGCGCCAAGGCGATTGGCATTCTTGCCAGGCATGGTGGAGAAATGCGCGACTATAAATTTCCGCGCGTTGTTACCGAGGTTGGGTTGCCCATTATCGCGGTGCCCACCACTGCGGGAACCGGCTCGGAAGTGACCCGTTTCACGATCATCACTGACGAGCAGAACGACGAAAAAATGCTCTGTGTGGGCATCGGCTTCATGCCCGTGGCAGCCTTGGTCGACTACGACCTGACCCTCAGCCTGCCGCCGCGCGTCACCGCCGATACGGGTATTGATGCGCTGACCCACGCGATCGAGGCCTACGTCAGCCGGAAAGCCAACCTGTACAGCGACAGTCAGGCCTTGGCGGCCATGCGCTTGATTGGCCCCAATCTGCGTAAAGCCTATCGATCCGGCCAGGATACAGCCGCCCGCGAAGCCCTGATGCTCGGTTCGACGCTCGCGGGTGTGGCGTTCTCCGCTGCATCCGTGGCGCTGGTACACGGCATGAGTCGACCGATCGGCGCTTTTTTCCACGTTCCCCATGGCCTGTCCAACGCCATGCTGCTGCCCAGTGTGACCGCGTTCTCGATCCCGGCGGCGGAAGAACGCTACGCTGATTGCGCTCGTGCCATGGGCGTGGCCGACAGGCAGGACAGTACGCAGACCGCCAATGCCAGGTTGCTCGCTGAATTGCGGTCGATCAACGCTGACCTTCAGGTGCCGACGCCCGAACAATTTGGTATCGACCGCGAGCGCTTCTTCAGCTTAATGCCGACCATGGCACAGCAGGCTCTGGCCTCTGGCTCGCCTGGCAATAATCCACGCGTGCCCTCGGTCGCGGAAATGGTCGAGCTCTACCGCGGTCTCTGGTAAGCGAATTCCCCCTCAAAAAAACCGCATCTGATCTGTCGAAGTGACGGTCATTCAGATGCAACAACAACTCTTGCCATCGGAAGGCAAAACCCTATTCCAATCGCCCGTTTTTGCGGCACTTAGAACCTGTTCCAATCCCAGCAAGGAGTATGAAATGCAGCCTTTCAACGACGACGCAGACGTGGTTCACTTCATCAACGGTCGCCGCGTGCCTGGCTCAGGCACTCGAAAGCAGCCGATATTCAACCCCGCGACCGGTTCTCCTGCACGCATGGTGCACCTCGGCGACGCGTCCGACGTAAGTGCCGCAGTAGCGTCAGGGACACGGGCATTCCAGGGATGGAGCAATACGCCACCCATCCGTCGCGCGCGCGTCATGCGCCGCTTTCTCGAACTGATGAACCAGCACAAGGACGAGCTGGCAGCGATCATGACGGCCGAGCATGGAAAAGTGTTCAGCGATGCGCAAGGCGAAGTAGCACGGGGCATTGATGTGATCGAGTTTGCCTGCGGCATCCCGCAATTGCTGAAGGGCGACCATACGGAACAGGTGTCGACCGACATCGACAACTGGACGACCCGGCAACCCCTCGGCGTTGTCGCGGGAATCACGCCTTTCAACTTTCCGTGCATGGTTCCTTGCTGGATGTTTCCGATCGCGATCGCCGCAGGCAATGCGTTCATTCTGAAGCCCAGCGAGCGTGATCCGTCAGCTTCGCTCTACATGGCCCGCCTGCTGCAGGAAGCCGGGTTGCCTGACGGAGTGTTCAACGTCGTGCAGGGGGACAAGGTAGTCGTGGACGCACTACTCGAGCATCCTGACGTAAAAGCGATCAGTTTCGTCGGTTCGACGCCGATTGCCAACTACATCTACGAGACGGGGGCAAAGCACGGAAAACGGATCCAGGCGCTTGGCGGGGCGAAGAATCACATGGTTGTGATGCCCGACGCTGACATTGATCAAGCCGTCGACGCTTTGGTCGGCGCAGGCTACGGCTCCGCGGGTGAACGGTGCATGGCGATCTCGGTCGCAGTCCTCGTAGGCGACGTTGGGGACAAGCTGATTCCGCGGCTCGCTGATCGAGCACGCTCCGTAATAGTAAAGAACGGCATGGAGGCCGACGCCGAGATGGGGCCGATCGTCACACGTCAGGCGCTGGAACGCATTGAAAACTACATCGCGATTGGCGTCGAAGAAGGCGCGTCGCTGGTTGTCGATGGACGTGGCCTCAAAGTTCCGGGGCACGAGGAAGGCTTTTTTACCGGTGCCACGTTGTTCGACCACGTCACACCCGAGATGCGCATCTATCAAGAGGAAATCTTCGGACCGGTGCTGTCCTGCGTCCGTGCGAAGGACTTTACAGAGGCCGTCGACCTGGTCAACGCGCACGAATTCGGCAATGGCGTCGCCTGTTACACTCGCGACGGACACATCGCGCGCGAGTTCGGCCGGAGAATTGAGGTTGGAATGGTTGGCATCAACGTACCGATCCCGGTACCGATGGCGTGGCACGGATTTGGCGGCTGGAAGCGTAGCTTGTTCGGTGACACGCACGCGTATGGCGAGGAAGGCGTCCGGTTCTATACGCGTCAGAAGTCAATCATGCAACGCTGGCCGGAGAGTATCGAGCAAGGTGCCGAATTCGCGATGCCGACGGCGAGGTAGTCTTTCCACTGCAAAACCCGCTACAGCTCCCGTGCTGCCACATCCCGGCACGGGAGAGCACACCACCGGTCCTGAAGTCGCAGGCCTTCAAATCCGTACGGAAGCGCCCGACATCATGCGTCGCGGCGAATGTCGACAACCGTTCGACCGCTCAGCTTTCCATCCATCATTTGCACGGCTGCCTCCGGCACGTCGTGCAACGCTATTCGGTGCGTGAGTTCGGCGAGCTTTGCTCGATCCAGATCCGCAGCGAGCCGATTCCACGCTATCTGACGATGAGCGATCGGACACATGACCGAGTCGATGCCCAGCAGTTTTATACCGCGCAGAATGAAAGGCGCAACGTTCGCCGGGAACTCCATGCCTTGCGCGAGACCACACGCCGTCACGACGCCGCCATATTTCGTCTGTGCGCATGCGTTGGCAAGCGTATGCGAGCCGACAGAATCCACAACCGCCGCCCAGCGCTCTTTCTGCAACGGCTTGCCGGCTGCCGACAGCGAGTCCCGATCGACCACATCGGCGGCGCCGATACGCTTCAGAAAATGCGCCTGCTCCGGCTTGCCCGTCGATGCCACGACCGTAAATCCCCAACTGCTCAATAGCGAGATTGCCACGCTGCCCACACCGCCGCTCGCGCCGGTCACGAGCACTTCACCGTCGGCCGGCTTGACACCGGCCTGTTCCAGCGCAAGGCAGGATAGCATCGCCGTGTAACCGGCCGTCCCGATTGCCATGCTTTCGGCCGTTGATAGTCCCTGCGGTACCGCAATCAGCCAGTCGGCCTTCAGGCGGGCTTTCTCTGCGAGGCACCCCCAGTGTGTTTCGCCGAGGCCCCATCCGTTGACGAGGACAATATCGCCCGCTTTCCAGCGAGAATCTGTCGATGTCACCACCTCGCCGGCGCCATCGATACCCGCGACCATTGGCCAGGCGCGTACGACCGGACCGCGGTTCGTGACCGCTAGCGCGTCCTTGTAGTTAAGCGTCGAGTGCGCGATACGAATGAGCACTTCGCCGGCTGCGAGGGGATGCTCGTCGAGGGTTCGGTCATCGAGGCTGGTAACCCCGGCCGAAAAACCGTTGTCATTCTGCTGCAGATAAAGGGCTGAAAAAGCCATGCTTGTCCTCTCTCACGGTGAACGCAGGCGGGCAGGCAAGGCGAAATGGTACATCCGGACAACATAAACCATGCAAGGATGTACCACTACGCCCGATGCCTGACGGCTTCCACAGGAACAGGGCGACAGGTGCCGCGGCAAGCAATGTCACGTCGCTATCTGTCGCGCCGCGCTTCTGGACCTCAGCCACTCCATCGTCACCAGAAGCAGGCTCGAAAATACAATCAGAATTGTCGCAAGGGCAGCAATCGTCGGAGTAATGTTTTCCCGGAGGCCGATGAACATCTGCAACGGCAATGTACCTTGTGTCGGACCCGCGATGAACATCGTGATGACGACATCATCGAGCGACGTGGCGAATGCAAACAGGGCTCCAGAAATAACGCCCGGCGCAATGATGGGCAGGGTGACGGAGAAGAACGTCCTGACGGGCGACGCACCGAGGCTCAGGCTCGCGCGCACGTAATTCTGGTTGAACCCGGCAAGGGTGGCGTTGACAGTGACCACGACGAATGGAGCAGCGATAGCGGTATGACCGAAAATCAGACCAAGGTACGACCCGGCTAACCCCCACTTCGCAAAGAACAGATACATCCCGACGGCAGTGACGATCACCGGCACGATCATCGGCGAGATCAAAATGCCGATCAGCGCGCCCTTGCCTTTGAACGTCGCCTTGTTGAGGCCTAACGCGGCCAACGTCCCGAGGACAGTGGCCAAGATCGTGGCAAGCGGGGTTACGATGAAGCTGTTTTTTCCGGCACGAAGCCAGTCAATCGACGTAAACAGATTGTGGTACCACTTGAACGAGAACTTGTGTATCGGATAGACCAGGAATGTATTGTCCGTGAAAGAAAGCGGGATGATCACCAGTATCGGCAAGACCAGAAAAAGCAGGATCATGACATTGGTCGATCGCAAAAAGTAGTGCCACGCGATCTCGGGGGCCGATGTATAAGGTGCAAAACGCGATACGGTCGTTTTCATGGTCCTAACCTACCTTCAGTTCGTTGCCGACGATCTTTCGATAAACACCGAAGAGTATCAACGTCACGAGAAGCAGAACCGCTCCCAGTGCGCACGCCATCCCCCAGTTCAAGGCCACATTCGTGAAATAGGCGATGTAGTAGCTCACCATCTGGTCGCCGGCTCCGCCCAGCAATGCCGGAGTAATGTAGTAGCCCAAAGCCGTGATGAATACCAGCAGTCCGCCGGCGCCGACTCCTGGCAGCGTTTGCGGAAAGTAGACCTTCCAGAACGCGCCGAACGGGTGACTACCCAGCGAGATCGCTGCCTTCGTATAGCTGGCTGGCACCGATTTCATGACGCTGTACAGCGGCAGAATCATGAACGGCAGGAGGATATGAGTCATCGAGATCAGCACCCCCGTCCGGTTGAACAGCAGTGTCAATGGAGACGATATCAGGTCCAGCGACAGCAACGCCTTGTTGACGAGGCCCGATCCTTGAAGGATGACGATCCAGGCGGAGATCCGCACGAGGATCGAAGTCCAGAAGGGAAGGAGCACCAGGATCATCAGCAGATTTGCCTTACCCGCCGGCAGACTGGAGATCCAATATGCCAGGGGATAGCCGAGGAGCAGCGCGGCGAGCGTTACCAGGCCGCTAATCACGAACGTTCGCTTGAATATCTCCCGATATGCCGAGGCGCCTGGATCAACCGGAACGATGTCACCGGCAGAATTGCGACGGAAGTCCATCGTCGCGAGGAGATACTGGCTTGTGTATCGGGATGAATCTTTAGCGATTACCTGCCAGTAACTAGGATCTTCCCAACGCCTGTCGATTTCGATCAGCTTTTGTCGAACCTCGTGCGCAGGCAGCGCTGAATCATCGTCGCCGAACGGAAGTGCGCTCGAAGTCTTGTAAAACAACGAACGGAAACCCGCCTTCTGCCCGTTCAGTCGACCGGCAGCGGTACCCGAACTGTTGTTCCCGCCGTTGCGCTCGATATCCAGCATCAGCCCGCGAAAAGCGTCATCCGGAACGGCCGATTTCCGATCCCAGTTTCGCAGCGCCGCCGTCGTGGCTGGCAACGCGTCAACGACTTCCGGACTCTGAATCGACCGCGAAATCATGGATGCAACGGGCATCACGAATACCAGAAAAATGAAAATAGCAAGAGGAGCGACCAGCGCCAGCGCCGCCATTTGCTTACGTAAATTCACGTTCCTAAGCGATCGCTTGAGCTCACGCAAATGCCAATCCTGCTGCTGAGTAGTTACCGCGCTCATGTCTCTCTCCTTCGCGTACGCATGCGTTCGAGCGATAAGTACGCGATTCGCGTTATTTCGCTGCCCACGCGGTGAAACGCTGTTCCAGCCCGTCGCCGTGGTCGGTCCAGAACTCTACGTCGTTGGGGATAGCGGTTTTGCTGTGCTTCGGCGAGTTAGGCAGGTTTTCAAGAGTGGCTGCATCGAGCAACTTTAAAGCGTTCTTGTTGGTTGGCCCGTACGGAATGAGCCGCGCGAACGCAGCTTGAGCCTGAGGTTCGAGCACGTAGGCAATGTACTTCTCGGCTGCATCCTTATTTTTCGAGCCCTTCGGAATCACGAAAAAGTCCAGCTCATAGATGCTTTGGTCCCACGAGATACCCAGGTTCTTGTTCCCTGCCCGCATTGCGGCGTCGATGCGGCCGTTATACGCGGTGGACATCGAAACGTCACCGGCGACCAGGAACTGCGGCGGCTGTGCGCCAGCCTCCCACCACTGAATGTGTGGCTTGAGCTCGTCCATCTTCTTGAACGCCCGATTGACGCCAGCCTCCGTGCCCAGCACGGTGTACACGTCTTTCGCCGGAACGCCATCTGCCATCAGTGCGAACTCGAGGTTATAACGCGCCTCCTTCTTCATGCCACGCTTGCCAGGAAATTTCTTGACGTCCCAAAAATCCTTCCAGCCCTGTGGCGTGCCCTTCGTCAGCGTCGGGTTGTATGCCAGCACGGTCGACCACACGAATGTGCCGGCAGCGCAGGGAGTCACCGATCCAGGCACCAGATCACCCTTTTTCGCGATCTTCGACCAGTCGAGCTTCTCGAAGAGTCCGTCCTGACAGCCGCGTCCGATGTCTGCCGACTCGACTTCAACGACATCCCACGTGACATCTTTGGCGTCGACCATCGCTTTGACTTTGGCCATTTCGCCCGTGTACTCAATCGCAATCGTCGGAATACCGCTCGCTTTCGAGAACGGTTCAACCCAGGCAGCCTTCTGGGCATTCCCCACGGCGCCACCGTAATTGACCGTCGTAAGGCCGTCGGCCAATGCGAAAGCGGAACAACACATCATGGCAGCCACGCCGACCGTATTTCTAAAGAACCTCATTTCGTTCTCCTTGGCACAAGGTGATTTCGCTACGCGTGGTCAATTGAAAACTCTCAGATGATCTTCATGAAACGACAACGCGATTCGATTTCCCGGTTGGACATGGGCCGCCCCGTCCTGTCCGAGCGGAACCTTCACGAAACACTCTGTTTCTCCGGGGCAGCGGCAGCGTAGCCGGACGTGATCGCCGAAGTAGATCATCCCAAGCGTTTCGCTGTTGATGACATTGCGCTGCTGTTCGGATTGCCGTCCAATCGAGAGCCGCTCGGGACGGATCACCCCTGTGGCGTGGCTACCGACATTGAGCCCGGCAACATTCAGCGCACGTACGGTCGTACCGTCTGCAATGCGCAACTCGCAATAATTACCATCCCGGCTTACGACGGTGCCTTCCACCCGGTTACTGTCACCAATGAAGTTGGCTACAAACAGATTCCTCGGCGATTCGTAGAGCGAGTCGACCCGGTCGAGCTGTTGGATCACCCCCTGATCAAAGACCGCCACTCGATCAGACATCGTGAGCGCCTCACCTTGATCGTGTGTGACGTACACAAAGGTCAGGCCAAGAGATTCGTGCAATGCCTTGAGCTCTATCTGCATGTGCTCGCGCAGCTGTTTGTCCAGCGCGCCAAGCGGTTCGTCCATCAGCACAAGCTTTGGGTTGAACACCAACGCACGCGCAAGCGCCACGCGCTGTTGCTGACCGCCTGAGAGCTGACCTGGCATTCGCTTACCCAGCTTTTCCATGTGGACCATCTCGAGCGCCCGCTTGACGCGCGCGGCCCGCTCGTCTGCCGGCATCTTGCGAACCTTGAGGGGATACTCGAGGTTCTGTCCGACGGTCAGGTGTGGAAAGAGTGCATAGTTCTGAAATACCATTCCAATGTCGCGTTTATGCGGCGGAATACGATTAAGTAACTGACCATCCAGCCAGATTTCTCCATCGGTTGGGTATTCAAACCCGGCGAGCATCATGAGACAGGTGGTCTTTCCCGAGCCAGACGGACCAAGCAAAGTGAGAAACTCCCCCTTCTGGATGTCGAGATTCAGGTCTTTGACGACGAGTGTTTCTCCGTCGTATGTCTTCCGAACATTGCGGAAGCTCACAAATGTGTTGCCCTGGTCTTGCATGATCGTTACCCTCAATGTCTTTCGGTGCGCAAGGCACCTGGCAGCGCAGGCGGTAGTGCTGTGTCTGCAGCTCGGCTGCGGCGACAGGGAGGCGCACAGGGGACCTCCTTCCCCATGCCTCGCCATGGGCGTTTTCGCGCCATGTGCTGCGTAGCTCGATTGAGGTTCTCGATAACGATTTCTGCGCCTCGCCGGGTGTTTTCGGTACCCGGGAGCTTGCGGTGTCGTACGTGCATCTTCGTCTCCAATCTTATAAATATTCGAACACCCCCTCGCTACAGCTTTTTTCTTCCAGGGTGCTTGCTGCTATCGGCCACGCCCACACATCAGCGGAGCGGTCGCGATTTGTTCCGGCTTGCCCGCAACGGTGACGTGTTCAGCTGGGCAAGTACTCTTCGCACCAGCTTTCGCCGACCGCCCCTCGCGCAATCAACGTCGCAATCTGGGTATCGCTGTAGCCCATCTTGCGCAGAACCCCTCGGGTCGAGGCACCAAACTTTTCTGCTGGCGCCAGTGCGCGGATCGGAGCGACGTGAGGGCGAATCGCAAAAGGATCGAGTTGGATGACGCGTCGTCCACTCGGATGCTCGGCATACACACTGAATGAATAGCTGGCGTTATCGATACCCGGACGATTGTCTGCAGGGCGGCTGTAGCGTTGGCGCAAGTTGTCGATATTGTCCGGAATGGCTGCCGCCACATTGGCCGCTTGCAACCGCGTCTGCCAGGTTTCGGCGGAGACCGTGGCAAACGCGGAGCTGAGAAACGCTGCGGGATCTGCCGCGTCGCGGATGCCCGTCAGCCCCTCTACGGCGTTTAGCTTGTCCAGTTCCTTTTCGCTGGCGTCCACATACAACCAGTCATCCGCGGCCCGAAAGAAGCGTGACAGGTTGCCAAAGCCCTGGGCGCTACGGCCGGAAGGCTCATCGAACGGGGCCCGCCGTGGGTAGTCGTAGCAGAAGGGAATCTGCACCAGGTTGCCGAGCGATGCCAGGGAGGTCCGGGCACGGCTGATCTGGCCGGTTCTGGCTTTGCGATATAACGCGGCGCCAACGCCGAGCGCTGCAGCGAATCCGCAATTCACGTCAATGGTTCCGACGTGAGCGTGTTCCTCTGGCGTTGCCATGCCGCCGCCGAAGCGCAGCATGATGCCGGTGCTTGCCTGGATCAAGTCGTCGTAACCGAGATAATCGGTCCGCGGGCCGCGACGCGGTCCCCCAAAGCAATCCAGTTGACAGAAGATCACGCCAGGGTTGACGGCCTGGAGACTGACTTCGTCAAGACCCAAAGGTGCCAGTTGACGATCCGGTGCATTCATCACGATCACATCAACCGAACGAACCAATTGGTTAAACACCTCGCGTCCGTCAGGGTGCTTCAGGTCGACCAGGACGCTTTGCTTGCCGCGGCCCGAAGACATGCCAAAGACCACTGTGTTCCAGGGATCATAGTTGGGCGTTACGGGGTCGAGCTTGATAACCTCGGCGCCGAACCGGCCGAGGTAGGAGGTCGAATGCGGACCCGCGATGACATTGGTCAGATCGAGGACACGCACACCGTCAAGCCAGCCGCCAACATGCTGTTCAGATGGGGGCGGCAGTGCCGTGGGCGCGCACTTATCCAGGATGGCCAGGGCTTCTTTGAGACTCACCGTGCGGCGTGAGTCGGGCGAGAGCATCAAGTCGGCACTGTCTTCCAGCCAGGCGATCGCGCCGGGCTGTTTCATGTTGCCGTACTGGTGGTCGTCGACATCGACCACCAGACCCGCGGCGTTGGCGTGCTCGTCATGCAACCATTCTTGAGTCGATCGGTGGGGCGCACCGGGAAACCGGCCTTCGCCGAAAATTTTTTCCCACTCGGTCGCTGTCCTGGTCAGGAACACCTCCTTCATGCGTGCCGAAATGCGCCGTGCCCAATGGTCAGGCAACGGGTAGACACCGAGTGAGGCGTCCCCCTCCCACTGAGAGATAGGAAGGTATGGGTCGCTCACTGTCGGTAGCCCGGCAGATAGCGTTTCCTCGTACAACCCCATCGCCTGAAGGCAACGCCTGGCGTGCGAGCGGTGTGACGGGCATACCGCATAGAACTTGCGACCGTCCGCGCACTCGTATGTACGGTAAAAGGGGTCGAGGTATTCTTGCAGTTCTTCGTAGCTGAGGTTCATCGGAAGATTTTCCGACCGCCGCCGCTCAATTTCCTTTTCGCGCAAGGTCTTGTAGCGTTCGGGATAACCGTCGATCCTGATCGAGTTGTAAGACAGCCCCTCCATCACCGCCGCGGCCAGAGGCACCTCGATCTGATCACCCACTCCCGTGCGCTCCCGCGCTTGCAGAGCGAGTGCCACCGCGGAGACAGCCAGCATGGTGCCGTAGGACGAGGCTAGCGGCAGCGGCGAAAAACTCGGGTTTATCCCCATCAGTACGCGGTTCTGACCCATATCGGTGAATACCCCGGAGGCCGACGCAATAATCGGCTCGAGGGCGCGCCAGTGACGACGCAACTGGTCGTTGCTGGCGAAACCAGGGATGGACAGCGTAATGAGCTCGGGCCTTTGACGACGCAGCTCGGCGAAGTCCAGGCCCAACCGGGTCATGACGCCCGGCCGGAAGTTCTCGATCACGATATCGGCACGCGCGATGAATGCCATGGCCGCCTCGAGCCCCTGCGCGGACTTCAGGTCAAGCTGCAAGCAATACTTGTTGCGGTTCAGTACGGCATTGGCCGGGCTGTCCCAAAGCGGCCCAGCAGGGGGATCGATGTGAATGACGGTGGCGCCGAGATCCGCCAGGATCATCGCCACGGCCGGGCCGGCGATGTACTGGCCAAAGTCGATGACTTTCACGCCGCTAAAAGGCAGTTGATCATGCTTTCCCATGGCTCACCGACTCATCTCCAGGACCTGCAGATCTTCCGAAACGCAGGTCATCATTGTGGTGGGTCGCCGCCAGCACCAATCAACCGCATTTCAAATGCGAGGCGAGGGGCCTTGGCGACGAACTGGGGATCACTGTCGGATACAACGGGGAGCCGGTAAAGCAATAAAAAAAACGAGGATGGGGCTATTTTATTTATGGCTGAGGCCGGCGGAGTGAACGCGCAAGAAAATGACCAGTCGATCACTGGCAGCCCGGCGAAATGGACGTGCGATGTCAACCTGCCTGATCAGTTTCGCGCACGCCCCTCCTGAGCCTTCGCACTCAACCAGGCCACGAACGCCGCGGCATCAGGGTTGACGATGCTGTGAGGAGAATAGACCAGGTAGAAAGCTTCACTGGTCGTAAGCCGGGATTTGAAAGGCGCTATCAGTTGCCCGGTGTCCAGCATCGACTGGACCAGCGACGAGCGCGCCAAGGCCACCCCTTGACCAAGCTCGGCCATTCTCAAAGCAGAGATCAAGGTATCGAACTGCATTCCCTTCGAAGAGTCGACCTGTCCCGCGCCTGCTTTCTTCAACCAGTATCCCCAGCCCTCCTCGTAGCCCAGGACGTGGAGTAGTTCGTGGTGACGGAGATCCTTCGGAGTAGCCAGTGGCGCCTGTTCGGAGGGCAAGAATGGGGCGCAGACCGGCAGCAACGTATCCCAGGTCAGCCGCTCGGACTTGAGTCCCGTCCATTCTCCATGTCCATAGCGGATTTCCATATCGGCTTCGACGTCGGTCACGCTCGAATCGCCCCCCCATATGTTGCTGGTGATACGCAGATTGACCTCGGGGTGGCGTTCACGAAAGTCGGGTAAGCGCATTGCCAGCCAATGGGTAAAAAACACAAGGCTGACCCGAACGGTAAGGACTCTGCCGTGACCTTGCCCGAAGATCTCTTCAGTTGCGGCCGCCAGTCGCTCTACGGCCTCGTGGACAACCGGCAAATAGGCTAGCCCGGCCTCAGTGAGCTCGAGTCCTCTTGGCAAGCGCTTAAAGAGGACTGCCCCCAACTGCGACTCGAGTCCCTTCACCTGTTGGCTTACCGCCGCCTGGGTCAGGCTCAACTCTGTCGCCGCATGGGTGAAACTGAGATGCCGGGCAGAGGATTCAAATGCGCGCAACCAGTTAAGCGGAGGTAATCGTTTTCTCATTCTGCAGACCGTTTGACTAAAGCTGTCCGACTTCGTGGATTAGTTGCGTGTTGCGGCATCTCAAGATCCACTAGACCCGCGGACGCGGCGGCATTCCCTGGCGTCGACGAGTGCCTGCTCACTCCATCCAATTGGGCAATCGAACCTATGTTAGCGCGGAATTTCGAACACTCTGAAATGACAAGCCTGGTGGGGCGGTTTCAAGAGCGTTCTCACAGGCACTCGCACGCCCGCGAGCATAAAAAAACCTTGAGCTTGCAACAAGAATCTTTGGCTTTGACGGGCGGCGCGCGCCCCTTAGACTGGCTTCGCAATCATTCGAGTCTCAACGGTCACGATGCGAACCACTCCCCCGCAACTCAAGGTCGACGTCTGGCGCGGTAACAACGAAGGCAGCTTTCAGCGCTTCGACGTGCCGCGCATGGAAAGTCAGACCGTGCTCGACGTGGTGATCCACATCCAGCGCCATCTGGATGCGACGCTGTCCTATCGCTTTGCGTGCCGGGTCGGCATGTGCGGTTCATGCGCAATGACCGTCAACGGCCGCGCGCGATGGACCTGCCGCACGCACGTCACCAAAGTCATGAAGCACGCCGGTGACGTGCTCGAAATCGCGCCTCTCAATCACCTGCCCGTCATCAAGGATCTGGCGACGGACATGACCGCCTTCTTCGACAAATGGCGCGACGCGAAGGGCTATTTCAAGGGCGAACACACGCGTAACGAACCTGCCACTTGCGTCGATCCCGCCTCCGCCGAACGCAAGGCGGCCGACGCGGGGATTGAATGCATTGGCTGCGGTGTCTGTTATGCGAGCTGCGACGTCGTCGCATGGAACCCCGACTATCTTGGACCCGCCGCGCTCAATCGTGCGTGGACGCTCGTCAACGACGTACGCGACATCCAGCAGCAAACCCGCGTCGCAGCCGTCTCCAACGACGCAGGCTGTCATTCGTGCCATACGCTCGGCTCGTGTACCGAACGGTGTCCCAAGTCGCTGCAGCCGACGGCCAGCATTGCTGGCCTGAAGCGGCTTCGCGGCCATGCGCCGAAAGGAGAACCGCGATGATGAACGGCTGGCGGTTGCAGCGCCTGTCGGCGATGGTGCTGACCTTATGCGTGGCCGTCCATCTTGTCATCATGATAATCGTCGTGCATGGCGGGCTGAGCGCGGCGAACGTGATCGCGCGTCTGCACGGCAATACGGCGTGGGCGGTGTTCTATTCAGTGTTCGTGCTTGCGTCGTCCGCGCATGTGCCTGTCGGCTTGAGAAGGATCGCCGAGGAGTGGCTCGGCTGGCGCGGGCGCAGCGTCGGGGTGGCGAGCGTGATCGTCGGCATTGCGTTGGCGATTGCCGGTCTGCGCGCGGTCTTCGCGCTGGTAGGAGGGCCGCAATGAGCGACATGGCACGCGCAGCGAAACCAGCAACAGACACGAACCACGCCCGACACCGCACCCCTGGCCGGCGCGCCGACTCGCGCGCGCGCAACCATCCCGCGTGGTGGGCCTTTCTTGTGCACCGTCTGTCCGGACTCGCGCTCGCCTTCTTTCTGCCGCTGCACTTCTGGGCGCTCGGCACCGCTTTGCACGGCGCAGCATCGTTCGAGTCGTTTCTCGCCGTGACGAGGCAACCCGCCTTCGTATTCGCCGAGTGGGGCCTCGTCACGTTGCTGGCCGCGCATCTGTTCGGCGGCGTGCGCATTCTGCTCATCGAATACCGGCCATGGAGCGGTTTGCGCAAGAACCTGATCGCGGCGACAGCGGGCGGCGCATTGGTCATCGGGCTGGCGTTTGCGCTGTCGCTCACGTCGTGAACGCACGGTCCCCCGACGGAGATTCATCAATGGACATGCAGCAGATCGAAGAGGTCGCGAAGCAGTTGTACATACGCGCGCTGAAGCATTTGCCGCCCGACATCAAGGACGGTATCGCGCGCCTCGAACGCGCTGAAACCGACGACACCGCGCGCCGCGTGCTGGGCACAATGCGCACCAATATCGCGATTGCCGAAGATCGGGACAACCTGCTGTGCCAGGACACCGGGCTGCCGATCTACAACGTGACGATCGGCACGGGCCTCGCGCTCGACGGCGTCGCGTTGAAAGCAGCGATCCGGCGCGGTTGCGAACGGGCCACGCGCGAGCATCCATTGCGCTCGTCGGTCGTGCATCCGTTGACGCGGAAAAACGAACATTCGTCTTGCGGCGTGCTGATGCCCGCGATCCATATCGACTTCGACTCGACAGCCGACACGCTCGTGATCGAAATGATTCCGAAGGGCAGCGGTTCGGAAAACAACTCGTTTCTGAAAATGGCGATTCCGGCGGAAGGTGTCGACGCGATCAAACGCTTCGTGATCGACTGCGTGGTCGATGCGGGCGGCAAGACGTGTCCGCCGACGATTGTAGGCGTGGGCATCGGCGGTACATCGGATCTGTGCGTGTGGCTCGCCAAGCGTGCCGCGACGCGCGCGCTCGGTACGCATTGCGACGATCCGGCGGCGGCCGCGCTGGAGGAGGAACTGTCGGCCGCGGTGAACCGCCTGGGCGTCGGCCCGCAGGGGCTCGGCGGCGACGCGACATCGTTCGCGGTCCACCTCGAACTGGCGGCGACGCATATCACGATGAATCCGGTTGCCGTGAACATGCAGTGTCATTCGGCCCGCCGCGCGCGCGCCACGCTGACGCCGGCGGGCGTCGAGTACGGCTACTGACACGCGGGCTGTCCGCATCGGCACGCACACCGTCAAGGAACGATCGATGACTCATCACACGCTGTCCATGCCCGCTAGCGAAGCGCAGATTCGCGCGTTGCGCACGGGCGATACCGTTACGTTGACAGGCACGCTGTTCGGCATCCGCGACGCCACGCAGATCCATATGTTCGACCGTGGCCGCACGACTCGCTTCGATCTGCGCGGCCATGCGGTGATTCACACCGCGCCGAACGTGCGCAAGGTGCCACGCTCGGACGCACATCCGGCGGGCTACGAGCCCGTCTGCGTCGGCACGACGACGTCCGCACGCATGGAGCGCTTCACCGCGGCGCTGATGGCGCAGTACGGCGTGCGCATCGTGATCGGCAAGGGCGGGCTCGGGCAGGCGTCGAGCGATGCGTTCGCAAAATACGGCGGCGTGTATCTCGCGATCGTCGGCGGCACGGCGGCGCTGGAGACGACATGGATCGAACAGATCGAAGACGTCGATCTCGACGACCTGAACCCCGAATCGCTATGGCGCTTCAGGATCGGCGAATTCGGCCCGCTGCTCGTCGCGATGGATAGTCACGGCGGCAGCGTCTACACGAAGGTCCAGCAGAGCACGCGTGAGCGGCGCGAAGCGGTGCTCGCGTCGCTGGGCATCAGAAGCTGAACGAACGCAGCGTCGTTCATCACGGGAACCGACCATGAAGCACGTGGATACCGACATCCTGATTCTCGGCAGCGGCGGCGCGGGCCTGTTTGCCGCGCTGCATGCGCAGGCCGACGCGCCGCAGTTGCGCATCACGATCGCCGTGAAAGGATTGCTCGGCAAATGCGGCTGTACGCGCATGGTGCAGGGCGGCTATAACGTCGCGCTGGCACAGGGCGATTCGATCGAACGTCACTTCATGGATACGATCGAAGGCGGCAAATGGCTGTCGAACCAGGAACTCGCGTGGACGCTGGTGACACGCGCGGTCGAGCGGATAAACGAACTCGAAAACGAACTGGGCTGCTTCTTCGACCGCAACCCGGACGGCACGCTGAAGCAGAAGGCATTCGCCGGGCAAACCTTCGACCGCACGGTGCACAAGGGCGATCAGACTGGCATCGAGATCATCAACCGGCTTGCCGAACAGGTGTGGGCGCGCGGGATCGAGCGGCTCGAAGAACATCGCGCGGTGGAATTCATCGAGTCCGAAGACGGCAGCGCACTGGCCGGCGTGCTGATGATCGACATTCGCAGCGGCGAATTCGTCTTCGTGCGCGCGAAGGCCGTGCTGCTCGCGACGGGCGGCGGCCCCACGATGTACAAGTACCACACGCCGAGCGCAGACAAGAGTTGCGACGGCATGGCGATGGCGCTGCGTGCCGGCCTCACGTTGCGCGACATGGAGATGGTGCAGTTCCACCCGACGGGCTTGCTGGCGGGCACTCATACGCGCATGACGGGCACCGTGCTCGAAGAAGGGCTGCGCGGCGCGGGCGGCTATCTGCTGACGGGCGACGGCGAGCGCTTTATGCACCGCTACGATCCGCGCGGCGAGCGCGCGACGCGTGACATCGTCTCGCGCAGCATTTTCCGTGAACTGCGCGCGGGCAACACGACGCCGAACGGCGGCGTCTATCTGCGCATGGATCATCTCGGGCCCGACAGCGTGCGCCAGCGTTTCAAGGGCATGGTCGAACGCTGCGCGGATTGCGGCTTCGATCTGGCGGGCGGCCAGGTCGAAGTGGTGCCGACCGCGCACTACATGATGGGCGGCGTGCTGTTCGAGACCGACTGTTCGACGACGCTGCCGGGCCTCTTCGTCGCGGGCGAGGATGCGGGCGGCGTGCACGGCGCGAACCGGCTGGGCGGCAACGGCGTCGCGAATTCGACGGTGTTCGGCGGCATTGCGGGTGAGACGCTCGCGCGCTGGGTGCCGCACCATGGGCGCCTCGCCACCGCCGATGCCAGTCAGATCGAGCGCGCCATCGAACGTTGCACGCGGCCGCTCGGCCTGCCTGCGGGCGATCTCGAATCGATCCGCGACGACCTGTACGAGTTGATGTGGCGCGACGTCGGCATCCTGCGCGACGAGCAGGGCTTGCTGCGCGCGAGAAGCGCGTTGATCGACATCGGCGAACGGCTGGACCGCACGGGTGTCGATGGACGCGATCTGCGCTTCAACCTGTCGTGGCACGACTGGATGAACCTGCACAACCTGACGCTCGTGAGCCGCGCGATCACCGAGTCGGCGTTGCTGCGCGAGAATTCGCGCGGCGCGCATTTCCGCGAAGACTTTCCCGACGCCGGAGATCTGGACACATCCGAGTATGTATGCCTGCGGCTTCAGCAGAACGCCTTCGAAACCAGCCGCCGGCGCGTGCAGTTCACGCGCGTGAAGCCTGGTCAGTCGCTGCTCGACGAATCATTGCCACTGGCGCAAACGTCGGCCGCCGTCGTGAAGTGACGCTTCACGGCGGCCGTGAACGCTTCGCGTCCGTGTTCGCGCCGTTCCAGCAGGCCGACGCGGCGCGGCGCGATCCGCTCGGGCAACTCGGTCACGCGCAGCCCTGATTCGTGATTCCAGTTCGCATTCGCGAGACGCGGCACTACCGAAACGCCGAAACCGCGCTTCACCATTTCGCAGATCGATTCGAGCGAGTTCAGCTCCATGATGTCGTGCACGGAAGCGTCGAGGCCGCGCAGCGCGTCGTCGATCAGCATGCCTGTCCACGTCTGCCGGTCGAAACGGATGAACGGCTCACGCAGCAGCGTGTCGACGTGCGCGCGCGGATTGTCAGCCGACGAGATCAGCACCATCGGCTCGTGATACAGCACCGTCCACTTCAACGCGGCGGGAAAGCCGGTGGGCGACTGCGTGACGATGGCGGCGTCGAGTTCTCCGTTCTCCACGCGTAGCGTGAAGTCGCTCGACAGGCCCGTGAAAAGCTTCAGTTCGAGGCGCGGGTAGCGGCGTTTCAGATTCAGCATCGCATCGGCGAACGCGCCCATCAGCGACGACACCAGCGCGCCGACCCGCACGACGCCCGCCAGTTCGTCGCGGCCCGCCGTGGCCAGAATCCGCCGATAGTTGGCGACCAGCGTTTCGGCGAGCGGCACGATCGTGCGTCCCTGTTCGCTCAATGCGACCGAGCGCGCGCTCCGTTCGAACAGCACCATGTCGAGATCGCGTTCCAGTGAACGCATCTGCAGGCTCACGGCGGCCTGCGTGAGACACACTTCGTCGGCGGCTGCGGCGAACGAGCCGTGGCGCGCGACGGACAGAAACGTGACGAAATAGCGAATCGCACTCATGACGCTCACTCCGCTTGACGTTGCCGCATCGGCATTACTTTATCGCGTGAACAAGCGATGAGCCCAGCAGCGCCACGCCCGAAGCGAACAGCAGCGCAAGCAGCACCCGCCGAAACGCGGTGTCCGACAGACGCCGATAAAGCCGTGAGCCGAGCCACGCAAACAGCAGCGACGACGGCAGCATCCAGGCGAAGAGTACTAACGTCTGCTTGCCGATCAGGCCCGTCAGTGCATACGTGACGAGCGTCAGCGATTGCATCGCGATGAAAAAGCTTTGGCAGATCGCGCGCTGCGTATCTTTGTTGTGACCGCGCAGCATGCACCATATGGTCGGTGCCGGACCGACGAGCCCCGCAATGCCGCCCAGAATGCCGCCGACCACACCGACGCCGCCGTCCGCCCAGGCACCGCCTGCCGTCACCGTCGGCAGATCTTTCGCGGCGAGCATCACGCCGCAATAGACGATCATCAGCAGACCGGCGCCGATCCGAAAGCCGACGGGATCGATGAACGGCAGCAGCGTCGCGCCGATCGGCACGCCGACAATGCCTCCTGCGATGAACGGACCGATGATCTTCGGCCGTATCTGCGAGCGCACCGTATGCACGGTTAGCATCTGTCCGACCAGCGAGCCGACCACGAGCATCGGCCCGATCGCTTGCGGCGGCAGCGCCCATGCCCAGAACACCATCGCGACGAGACCGAACGCAAATCCCGCCAGCCCCGACACGAAGCCGGCGACCGCGCTGCCTCCAATCACCAGCAGCGCGATGTCGGCGCTTAGCAACGAGCCTCCCGTGCGTGCACGCCATGCTTCACGACTGCATGCCCCAGCGTTGCACGGTATGGCGTTCGAGTACGCGGAAGATCAGGTTTTCGACGGCGAGGCCAATCAGAATCACCGTGAACAGACCCGCGAACACGTTCGCGATGTCGAGCAGGTTCTTGTTTTCGTAGATGAACCAGCCGAGGCCGCCGGAACCCGAACTCACGCCGAACACGAGTTCCGCCGCGATCAGCGTGCGCCACGCGAAGGCCCAGCCGATCTTCAGGCCGGTCAGAATGTTCGGGAACGCAGCGGGCACCAGAATCGCGGCGACGTAGCGCCCGCCGCGCAACCCATAGTTGCGCCCGACCATTTTCAGCGTGTTGCTCACCGACAGAAAGCCCGAGTGCGTATTCAACGCGACCGACCATGTCACCGAATGCACGAGCACGAAGATCAGGCTGCCGTTGCCGAGCCCGAACCAGATCAGCGCGAGCGGCAGCAGCGCGATGGCGGGCAGCGGGTTGAGCATCGACGTCATCGTTTCGAGAAAGTCCGTGCCGATGCGCGACGTGATCGCGGCGACCGTCAGCAACGCGGCCAGCAGCAGACCGCAGCCGTAGCCGAGCAGCAATACGTGGATCGACGCCCATGCCTTGCCGGGCAGTTCGCCGTTTGCGATGCTCGTGCAGAACGCGTCGACGGTCGCGCTGAAAGTGGGAAACAGCAACGGATTGTTGAGCCAGCGTCCGTAGCCTTCCCAGACCAGAGCGAGCAGCGCGAGGATCAGGAACTTGCGCAGCCAGCTCTGGTTGTACAGGCGCTCGAACGGTGACAGCGGCTTTTCGACGACGCTGAAATGCTGTGCATCGCTGGGTTCGCGAATGATCTCGCCGCGCGGCGCGCGCGTGATCATGTCGTCACGGGGCGGATGGACGGATGCAGAACCGTGTGCGGTAGCGTCAGACATTCTCTGCCTCGTGGATTTCGTCTTCGAACAGCATGTGCTGGATGCGTTTTTCGAGCGTGGCAGCAGATTCACCTGCCGCCGCCGTATCGAGTTCTGCCTTGACCTGCCCCGGGTGCGGCGACAGCAACAGAATCCGGCTGCCGACCTTGATCGCTTCCGGAATCGAATGCGTGACGAATAGCACGGTGAAGCGCGTTTCCTGCCATAGCGTCAGCAGTTCGTCCTGCATCTTGCGGCGCGTGAGCGCATCGAGTGCGGCGAACGGCTCGTCCATCAGCAGGATGTCCGGTTCCATCGCCATGCCGCGCGCAATCGCCACGCGCTGCTTCATGCCGCCCGATAACGTATGCGGATGGCTGTCCGCGAATTTCGTGAGGTTGACCTTGTCGATGTAATGCATCGCGCGCTGTTCCGCTTCGCGCGCCGACAGCCGGTGCGAAGCGAGCAGCGGAAACATCACGTTCTGCTTGACCGTCTTCCACGGCAGCAACTGGTCGAATTCCTGAAAGACCATCATCCGGTCGGGGCCCGGCTTCGTCACCGTCTTGCCCTTCAGCGTGATCGAACCTTCCGTCGGCAGCAGATAGCCGCCGACGCTCTTGAGCAACGTCGACTTCCCGCAACCCGATGGCCCAAGCAAAACGAAACGGTCGCCTTCGAATACCTGAAAGTCGACGCGATACGTTGCCATCACGAGATGCCGCGGCGTCTTGTATTGCAGCGTTACGCCGGCGACATCCAGTAACGGCATGCCGCTCGGCGAGGATGTGGCGCGGGTGGCTCCAGCACGCGTGCGATGCATGATCAACTCCCTTGAAGCGATTGGGCGGTCGGAAAGAACATGTCCTTCCACGAGGCGGGTTTGGTCTTGATCAGGCCCGTGCGTGCCATGAAATCCGCGTATTTGACCGTGTTTTCGGGCGTGGTCGTGAAGGCGACATCGGGCGACGAAATCATCTTTTCGATGTCGGCGACATTGCTCTTGTCCTTGCTGATGCGCAGGTAGGCGAGTGCGGCCGCGTGCTTGTCCCTCGTGATCTGCGCTTCGGCATCGTCGAGCGCGGCCATGAAGGCTTGCACGAGTTTCGGATTCTGTTGGTAGAACTTCGTCATGCACCAGACCAGATTGAATGTCGACTTGCCGCCCAGAACGTCATACGAATTCACAACGGTGCGCACGCCAGGGTGGGCCAATTCCTGTTCCTGAAACGGCGGCGAGCCGAAATGCGCGGTCACTTCGCTATTGCCCGACAGCAGCGCCTGCTGCGCATCGGGATGAGCCAGCGAGACGGTGTATTTATCGAGCTGCCCCTGGTTGCCGGCGCCGAAGGCCTTTTCCGCGGCCATTTGCAACGTGATTGCCTGGATCGACACCTTCGCTGCGGGCAGCGCGATCTTGTCCTTGCCGGTGAAGTCTTTCAACGTTTTCACCGTCGGATTGTTGGTGTTCAACAGCAGCGGCATCGAATTGATCGCCGACAGCGCCTTGACCTCGACGGGCGTGCCGCGCGTACGCGCCCACAGCAGCACGAGCGGCGCGACGCCGCCTGACGCGATCTGCAACGAATCGGACAGCAGCGCGTCGTTCATCACGTTGCCGCCCGCGAATTCGACCCATGACACTTTCAGATTCGGCACGCCCAGTTGCGCGGCGTGCTTTTCGATCAGCTTCTGATCCTGCATCAGCATCAGCGGCAAATAGCTGACGCCGTATTGGCGCGCGATCCGGATCTCCGACAGTTCGGCGCGGGCGGGCGCACTGGCGAGAGCTGCGCCGAGAGCGAGCAGCGTTGAGAGAAATACGGCAACTTTACGAAGGCTCATTGCTGGACACTCCTTGCGACAGGAACGGCACGGCCAATCTGTTGAAATGCGACACCGGATAAACCGGATGGGTAGGGGCTGCGTGTGCTTATTCGGTCTCGCGTGGCTGCGGCCGGCGCAACGCATGCGTCACGCGGCAAGGCGCGACATGAAGGACATGAGCGGGATGACGATGAGGCGGGGTACGCATCGTGAGTGTCTCCTTGTTGCCGGCCTGCTCGCGACAAAACGGTTTGCGCGACGCGGCCGGAATCAGGTTCACAGATGGTGTGTTGTGGGCAACCGGATCGCGCGTGAAATGCCTTGCTTCGGTGACTGTGGCATTCAGCGAATTCAGCGCCGTGTGATTTAACTCATCTGTATGAGTAGCGAGTGTAGGTGATCGTGCTGTTGATTGCAAATGCGGGAAAACGTGACATGTGCGGCGCGCGGCCGGAGGCTTTTGGCGCTGCGCACCGCGCTTGGCTTCTGGCCTTGTCAGAGCGGCTCTTCGTGCGATGCCGAAGCACCGACGTATTCGTAGCGTGCGGTGTTCGCATGCGAGATCCGCACTTCGACGGGCGCCTGATGATACGAATACGCGACGCGCCGCACTTCAAGAAGCGGCGTGCCGTGCGGCACTTCCAGCAGTTTGCTTTCGAGTTCATTGGCTACCGCGACGCGCACGCGTTCCTCGGTGCCGAGCACGTTGATGTTGAACGCATCCTGATAGAAGTTGTACAGCGTGCTCGGCCGGCTGCGCAGCGCGGCTTCCGTCAGGCCCGGAAAACGCGCCTCGGGTACGGTGATGTTGTCGATCATCACCGTTTCGCCATGCAGCGCCAGACGGTTGATGAACGTGAACACGCGCGCGCCCGTTGCGACTTTCAGCAGCGTCGCGATATCGCGCGTAGCCTTGGCCTTCCTGAACTGCACGAGCGTTACGGTCGGGTAGGTCTTGTCGCCGTCCTGGCGCACGATGCGGAAGAAGCGGAAGAAATGACGATCACGCTGGTGTTGCGCGACGAAAGTACCGAGCCCCTGATGCCGCACCAGAATGTTGTCGGCCACCAGTTCGTCGATTGCCTTGCGCAGCGTGCCGATCGATACGCCGAAGCGTTCGGCCAGCCGCTTTTCCGAAGGAATCGTTTCGCCGCCCTTCCATTCGTGCGCGGCCAGCGCGGCCAGCATCGCATTCTTCACTTCCTTGTAGCGCGTGCCGCCGATTGCCGGCGTGGTGGCCGCACCGTTCGGTAGATTGATACCCGTCGTCAACGTATTCATCGATCTCATCCTGTCGTTGCATCTTCATTGCTGCTGTCTTTCAATTGATTCTACTTCATACGGTTCATCAAACACATATAGATGATATGGTTGACATATGCAAATGTGCCGCCTAAGATGGGTTCACGCAGGCGAACCAAACCGTACCAACAGACTGGAGACAACTGATGAGCCACACCGCAGCAGGTGCACCGCAACAATCCGGTGAAGGATCTTCCGCCAGCCCTTCGTCAGACCGCAAAACGATTCATATCGTGCTGCACGAAGCGAAAGACACCGTCGGTGTGGCGGTTGTCGAAGGCATCAAGGCGGGGACCCAGTTGAACGCGTGGATCATGGACGACGACGAGGTCGTGACGATCTCGGCGAAACAGAACATTCCGATCGGTCACAAGGTGGCGCTGAAAGACATGGCGGTCGGCGACACGGTGTTCAAGTACGGCGTGGACATCGGCAAGGTCGTTGCGCCGATCCGCGCGGGTGAACATGCGCATGTTCACAACATCAAGACGAAGCGCTGGTAGCCGGCGCGAGGATCGACCAGCTCGCGCATCGACATTGCGAGCGAGCTTCCCCACTCAACAGAGCCAGATCGAAGAGAGCCACCATGAGCGTGATTGACCAGAACACCACTTTCCGCGGGTTTCGCCGTTCCAATGGACGCGTCGGCGTGCGTAACCATGTGATCATCCTGCCCGTCGACGATTTGTCGAACGCCGCCGCGCTGGCCGTCGAGACGGCCATCAAAGGCACGATGGCGCTACCGCATCCATACGGCCGCCTGCAGTTCGGCGCCGACCTCGATCTGCATTTCCGCACGCTGATCGGCGCCGGCTGCAACCCGAATGTCGCGGCGGTCGTCGTGATCGGGATCGAGGAAGGCTGGACCAAGCGCGTCGTAGACGGCATTGCGAAGTCAGGCAAGCCGGTGATGGGCTTCGGCATCGAACTGCATGGCGATCACGATACGATCATGCGTGCGTCGAAAACCGCGAAAGAGATGGTGCAGTACGCCACGTCTCTCGATCGCGAAGAATGCCCGATTTCGGACCTGTGGGTATCCACGAAATGCGGCGAATCCGATACCACGTCCGGCTGCGGCGCGAACCCGACTGTCGGCAATGCGTTCGACAAGCTCTACGGGTTGGGCACGACGCTCGTCTTCGGCGAGACGTCCGAACTCACGGGCGGCGAGCAGATCGTTGCCGCGCGTTGCGCGAACGACCAGGTGCGCGAGCGCTTCCAGTTCATGTTCGACCGCTATCAGGACATGATCAACCGCTGGAAGACCGACGATCTGTCGGAGTCGCAGCCGACCAAAGGCAACATCGCGGGCGGCCTGACGACCATCGAAGAAAAAGCGCTGGGCAATATCCAGAAGATCGGCAAGAAGTGCAGCGTCGACGGCGTGCTCGACAAGGCCGAGGAACCGACGGGGCCGGGCTTGTGGTTCATGGATTCGTCGTCAGCCGCGGCCGAGATGGTGACGCTGTGCGCCGCGTCGGGCTTTGCCGTGCATCTCTTCCCGACCGGGCAGGGCAACGTGATCGGCAATCCGATCGTGCCTGTCATCAAGATTTGCGCGAACCCGCGTACGGTGCGCACGATGAGCGAGCATATCGACGTGGATGTGTCGGGACTATTGCAGCGCGAACAGAATCTCGATCAGGCTGGCGACAAACTGCTGGAATCGATGCTGCGCACCGCGAACGGGCGCTTTACGTCGGCGGAAGCGCTGGGCCACCGCGAGTTCGTGTTGACGCGCCTGTTCGAAAGCGCGTAATTTCTCCGGGCCCGTCCTCGCGACGGGCCGCGCTGCATGGCGCATGAATCCTGATCGCGCAGGCGGCTGCGATGACAGTTAGCTTCGCGTCAGCTTCGGATCCCCTGTATTCAATGGAGCTTTCGCAGCAGCGCGCGCACGCGTGACGTCTCGGGCCCAGGAAGCCCGGCACGCGCCGCACGGCGCTGTTCCATTTTCCAGCAGCAGCGAGTGGAGGAGACACCATCTTGCGCGTGCTAAAACATCTTTACGTGCAGGTTCTGATCGGACTTGCGGCAGGCATTCTCGTCGGTTATTTCTGGCCGGATCTGGGCGTCCAGATGAAGCCGTTCGGTGATACCTTTATCCGGCTCATCAAGATGCTGATCACGCTGGTGATCTTCTGTACCGTCTCCGTCGGCATCGCGCGGATGGAGAATCTCAAGCAGGTCGGGCGCGTCGGCCTCAAAACCATCGTGTACTTCGAAGCGGTGACGACGGTGGCGCTCGTCATCGGCCTTGTCGTCGCCAATCTGCTGCACCCCGGCTCCGGGCTGAACATCGATCCGAAGACGCTCGATACGCATGCAGTCAGCCATTACGTGACGGAAGTTCACGCGCAGTCGAACACCAGCTTCCTCGAAGAGATCGTGCCGAATTCGGTCGTGGGCGCGTTCGCGCGGGGCGATCTGTTGCAGGTGTTGCTGTTCTCGGTGTTGTTCGGCATCGCGCTATCGATCATGTCGCGGCGCAGCCGCTTCCTGTCGCGCGTGATCGAACAGAGCGGCGAAGCGCTGATGCGGATCGTCGAAATGATCATGCGCCTGGCTCCCCTTGGCGCGTTCGGCGCGATGGCGTTCACAGTCGGAAAATATGGCATTTCGACGTTGCAGCAACTCGGCCTGTTGATCGTGTGCTTCTATCTGACGAGCATTCTCTTCATCGCCCTGGTGCTGGGCACGATCTGCCGCTGGGCGGGCGTGGGGTTGTGGCCGCTGCTCAAGTATCTGCGTGAGGAGCTGCTGATCGTATTGGGCACGTCTACAACGGAATCGGTGTTGCCTCGTTTGATGGAAAAGCTCGAACGGCTTGGGTGTCCGAAGCCGGTAGTCGGGCTCGTGCTGCCGACGGGCTATTCGTTCAACCTCGACGGCGCCGCGATCTATCTGACGATGACCTCGCTCTTCATCGCGCAGGCCACCAATACCCATCTCACGCTACTGCAACAGATCGGGCTGCTGGCGATATTGATGGTGACGTCAAAGGGCGGCGCGGGCGTGGCGGGTGCGGCGCTGGTCGCACTGACGGCGACACTGTCGACGCACAACATCATTCCGGTTGCGGGCATTACGCTGATACTCGGTATTGATCGCGTGCTCAACGAGGTTCGCGCGATCGTGAACATGATCGGCAATGCGGTGGCGACGATTGTCGTCGCCCGCTGGGAAGGCGCATTCGATGTGCAGGCCGCGCGCAAACTGCTGGCCGCGCCGCCGGAAGTTCAACGCGGCGAGCCGCAAGCGAACGCAAGCGATGTCAACGACATGGCGCCGCCCGCGTATGTACGGGAGCGCTCGAATTGAGCACGAACCTGAATACGAATCCGCGCGCGACGCGCAAGAAGATCGTCATCAGCGAATTCATCGACGCTTGCGCAGTCGCAGCGCTCAGCGAGCGCTTCGACGTGCATGCCGATGCGTCGCTTGTCGATCAACCCGTTGCGTTGAACGCGTTGCTGGCCGATGCCGACGCGCTGATCGTGCGCAATCGCACGCAGGTAAGGGCCGCGCTGCTCAATGCCGCGCCGCGTCTGAGCGTAGTCGGGCGTCTGGGCGTCGGGCTCGACAACATCGATCTGGACGCATGCGCGCAACGCAACGTATCGGTGTTCCCGGCGACGGGTGCGAATGCACGCGCGGTGGCCGAGTACGTGCTCGCCACGGCACTGATGCTGCTGCGCGGTGCATACCGTTCGAGCATGGAGGTCGCGGCGGGCAAATGGCCGCGCGCGGCGCTTTCGAATGGCCGCGAAGCGGCGGGTAGCACGCTTGCCGTAATCGGCTTCGGCGGCATCGGGCAACTCGTTGCGCAGCTCGCGCGCGCGCTGGGCATGCAGGTGCTCGCCTACGATCCGCTGCAGCCGGCCGACGCGGCGTGCTGGGCCGCGACCGGCGCACGCCGCGTGAGCATCGACGAAGCGTTGCGTGCCGCCGATGTGATCACGCTGCATGTGCCGCTCGTCGACAGCACGCGCAATCTGCTCGGCGCATCGCAACTCGCGGCGCTGAAGCGCCACGCGATTATCGTCAACACGTCGCGCGGCGGGATCGTCGATGAAGCGGCGCTTGCCTTGGCGTTGCGCGAAGGCCGCATCGGCGGCGCGGCGCTCGACGTTTTCAACGATGAGCCGCTCGCCGCCCGTTCCCCGCTGGCCGACGCACCAAACCTCATTCTCACGCCGCACATCGCGGGGCTGACCATGCAGTCGAACGAACGTGTCAGCACGCTCGTTGCGGCGCGCGTGACGGAGGCCCTGCTTGCGCAGCGTGATTCACACGTGACCGAAGGAATTTCACGATGACGCGAGTCTCAACCGACGAACTGCTCGAACTCGCGACGCGCGCCGTCCGCAACGCGGGCGCAACGCCGGAGACCGCGACGGCCACGGCCCGCGCGTTGGTGTATGCGGACTCGTGCGGGTTGTCGTCGCACGGTGTTTCGCGTTTGCCGATGTACGTCGCGCAGTTGCGCAACGGGCGCGTCGATCCGCAGGCGAAGCCCTCCATCGTTGCGACGCGCAACGCCGCCGTGCTCGTCGATGCCGCCGATGGCATGGCGTTTCCCGCCTGCGCGCTTGCTGTCGAGACCTTGATCGGCCGTGCGCGCGAACACGGCAGCGCAGTGGCGAGCGTGACCCGCAGCCATCATTTCGGCGTCGGCGCATATCACCTGGAGGCGATCGGCGCGGCGGGCATGGTGGGCCTTGCGTTCAGCAATTCCCCGGCGGCGATGCCCGCGTGGGGCGGGCGTCATGCGCTATTCGGCACCAATCCCATTGCCGCCGTGTTTCCGCGCCGCAATGGCGACGCATTGATAGTCGACCTGTCGCTGTCGCAAGTGGCGCGCGGCAAGATCATGGTTGCGGCGCGCGATGGCAAGCCCATACCGTCCGGCTGGGCGACCGCCCGTGACGGCACGCCGACCACCGACGCCAAGGCGGCGCTCGACGGCATGATGCTGCCGTTCGGCGGCGCGAAAGGCGCGATGCTCGCGCTGATGGTCGAACTGCTGGCGGCGGCGCTGGCGGGCGCGAACTTCGGCTATGAAGCGGGATCGTTCCTGACCGAGGAGGGGGCACGTTCGCGGATCGGCCATCTGTTCTGGGCCATCGATCCGGGCGCGCTGGCCGGCAATGAGATGTACGTAGAACGGGTCGAGGCGCTTGTCGCGGCGATGTTGCAGGATGCGGATGTCCGTTTGCCAGGGCAACGGCGGCATGCGTTGGCCGACGCGGCAAGCCGCGATGGAATCGAGATTCCCGATGCGTTGCTCACACAGTTGCAGACATTGGTCGCGTGATGCGCGAATGCGCCGAAAGGAACCAGGCGCACTTCACGCGGGCGCCGGACCGCTCGTGCCACGCACGATCAGTTCGATCGGCAGACACTCGCGCTGCGGCGGCACGCCGTCCGAGAGCCAACGCAGCAGTGCGCGCGCGACGCGTTCGCCGAGTTCGTAAGTGGGCAACAGCACGGTAGTGAGACCTGGTGTGATCTGCGAGACGATGGGCAGATTGTCGCAACCGACAATCGATAACTGCTGCGGCACGGCGATACCGGCCGATTGCGCTTCGAACAGGCAACCCAGCGCGAGCACGTCATTGCCGCAGAAAATGGCGCTTGGAGCAGGGCGCAATTGCGTCAGTAGCTTGAGCCCGGCGCGACCGCCTTCGAAGCCGAATGGCTGTTCGATGACGTTCGCATCAGGCAGACGGATATCGTGCTGTGCAAGGGTTCGCCGGAAGCCTTCGATCCGCTGACGCGCGCGGTCGTTATGGCGCGTGAAGCCCGAGATCACGCCGAAGCGGCGATGACCGAGTTCGAGCAGATGTTCAGCGGCCAGTTGCCCGATCAACTGGTTGTCGAAGCCAATCGACGGCGGTGTATCTGCGTCGCCGCTGCCGGCTGCGCCGGGGCGCTCGGCGTGCGACCAGGTCAGCAGCAGCGCGACGTGGCTCGCGCGAATCAGTTCATAGGTTTGCGGCGCATGGTCGGTGCCGACCAGAACGATTGCGTCTACAGCACGTTCCAGCAGCGCGCGCACGACTTCGATTTCCGCGGACAGGTTGTACTCGTGCGCGGAGATCAGCAACTGATAGCCGGAATTCGACAGTGTGGTTTGCAAGCCTTGCACCGCACGCGCGAAGATCGCGTTGTCGAGCGTCGGCACGATGGCGCCGACCATTCGCGCACGGCCCAGCGCAAGCGCGCGCGCCGCGCCGTCGGGCACATATCCCAGCGTGGCGATCGCATCACGGATGCGCGCGCGCGTGTCCGCTTTCACCATGTCGGGGTTGGAGAGAGCGCGCGACACAGTTGCCGTCGAGACGCCGGCGAGTGTGGCGACATCGCTGATACGGGCGCGTGGCAAGGTATTCATTGCGGCAGATCAGACAGGTTTGGATAGGCTCAATTGATTGTAGTGCCCGATTGCAAGCGAACGACAGTACAACATCATTCGAATTGGTATAAATCCCGATGTGACCCGTGATCATAGCGTCTATATTAAAATGCAAGCGGTTACATTTCATTGCGCGGCGCGCTGCATTTCACGCCGCTGAACAGGCAGGAGACAATGTGTTCCCCGCATTCCGTTCACCGCGCTTCCTTTGCAGCATCGGCACGCTCGCTGCAACGCTCGCCGCGTGGTACGTGCTGACGGCTCTCACAGGCACCGTCGCAGCGTCGAGATTCCCCACTCCGTTCGATACCTGGCAGGCGCTTGCCCAAGTGGTGACGGACGGTTATGCCGACGGCCGTCTCGACCAGCACATCGTGCAGAGCGTGAAGCTCGTTCTATACGGCTTCGCGACGGCGGCGGTGACGGGCGTGCCGCTCGGCCTCTGGATGGGCTACTCGCCGCGTGCACAAGCGTTCTTCAACCCGATCTTTCTGCTGTTGCGACCCATTCCGCCGCTCGCGTGGATTCCGCTCGCGATCGTCTGGCTTGGACTCGGCGACTCCGCGAAGGTGATGGTGATCTGGTTCGCGGCGTTCGTGCCATGCGTGATCAACAGTTTCGCGGGCGTGCGCAATCTCGACGTGCCGATGCTCGAAGCCGCCGAGATGCTGGGTTTGCGGCGTTCGCGCTTCGTGCTGGAAGTGATGATTCCCGGCGCGCTGCCGATGATTTTCACAGGCTTGCGCCTCTCATTGCAGGCCTCATGGACGACGCTCGTGGCGGGCGAACTGATCGGTGCGGTCAAAGGTCTCGGTCATCTGCTGACGCAAGGCTCGCTCGACATCTATCCGGCGATGATCGTCGTTGCGATGCTGACGGTCGCGCTGTGTGGATGGTTGATGACGGTCGCGCTTGGGCAAATCGAACGGCAACTCATGCCTTGGAGAGCGAACAGATGAAACCGGGTCATCTGCGCCGTGTCGCGCATCCTGACATCGAGCCCGTCGGCGTCAATCGCGAGTCCGGCAGTGCGGCACACACGTTGCGCCAGCGCAAGATGGTCGGCGAGCCTGGGCGTGCTGTGGCTCAACGCAACGTGCCGCTCTGGACGTTGAATGCCGCGGGGCTGATCGCATTCTTCGGCATCTGGTGGCTGGCATCGGCAGCAGAACTCGTCCCCGCGATCTTTCTACCGACGCCGCTTGCAGTCGTTCACAAGTTTGCCGATCTGCTCACGCATCCGTTTGTCGGTTACACGCTCGAAGTGCATCTGTGGTCGAGCTTGCAGCGCTATCTGATGGGCTTTTTGCTGGCCGTCGCGCTGGGTGTGCCGCTCGGTCTGACGATGGGCTGGTTCCGCTGGCTCGACTACTGCGTGACGCCGCTCTTCGAAACCGTGCGTTTCATCGCGCCGATTGCATGGGTGCCGTTTGCCGCGCTGTGGTTCGGCACGGGCATCGGTGGCCCGGTGCTGATCATTTTTGCGGGTGCGTTTCCGCCGTGCGTCGTCAATGCTTATCGCGGTGCGCAGCAGGTCGACGGCAGGCTGCTCGAAGCGGCGCGCATGCTCGGCGCGTCGAACCGGATGATCGTCTGCGAAGTGCTGCTGCCAGGCGCGTTGCCGTCGGTGATCGCAGGTGTGCGCGTCGCGGCGGGACTGGGCTGGATGTCGCTGGTCGGCGCCGAACTGATCGTCGCGTCGAGCGGCATTGGCTACATGATGGTCAAGGGACAAGCGGCAATCGACACTGCGACGGTGATGAGCGCGATGATCGCAATCGGTATGGTGGGCGCGGCAATCGACCTGTTGCTTGGACGCATCGAAGCGTACGCGATGCGCAACCGGCGCGTGGCCCGGCACTAGCACCGTGGCTTCACTCTCTCAACCGTGACGGAGCGCACGATGAGCATGATTCGTTTCAATGATGTGTCCCGCATGTTCAGGCGCGACAAGGCGAGCGTCGTCGCGCTGGAACACGTCGAACTGGAAATCGCCGACAAGGAATTCGTTGCGATCGTCGGGCCGTCGGGCTGTGGCAAGACGACGTGTCTGCGGATGGTCGCGGGTCTCGAGTTTCCGACTTCGGGCAGCGTGACGGTGGCGGGCCGCAAGGTGACACGGCCAGGACCCGATCGCGCGGTCGTCTTTCAGCAGTTCGCGCTGTTCCCGTGGAAGTCAGTGCGGGACAACATCGATCTCGGCTTGCGCGCGAAGGGCATGGCCGCCGACGCAAGACGCGAAACGATCGAACGCTATCTGTCGCTGATGAATCTGCGCGGCTACGAGCAGGCGTATCCGCATCAACTATCGGGCGGCATGCAGCAGCGCGTCGCGATCGCGCGCGCGTATGCGCTCGACCCCGGCGTGCTGCTGATGGACGAGCCGTTCGGCGCGCTCGATGCCCAAACCCGGGTCGTCATGCAGGAAGAACTGGTGCGGCTCACGCGCGTGAATCCGCGCACGGTGCTGTTCATCACGCACGCGGTCGAAGAGTCGGTGTATCTCGCGGATCGCGTCGTCGTGATGACGGGCCGGCCGGGGCGCGTGAAAGAAGTGATCGATGTGAAGTCCGTGCGCGAGCAGCATGGCTGGGACGCGTGCAAGCGGATCGAAGACGTGATGGATCTCGAATCGTTCGTCCGGTTGCGCACGCATATCTGGAAGTCGTTGCGCGACGAACACGGCGCTGTCGAACGTGTCGCTGCATGAAGCTGCATAAAACTGCCACCGGTTCCAACGGCTGAGCGCAATACCCCATAAAACAGGAGACCAACATGAAACGTCTGCGTGCGATCCCTTTCATTGCGTTGCTCTGCGCGGGCAGTGCGGCGTTGCCGGGCACCGTGTGGTCCGCCGATCTCACTCTGATCAGGGTCAGCTATCAGCCCGCGCTGTATTGGGCGTTGCCGTTCTATGTCGCAACCGAAAAAGGGTGGTGGGCAGAGGTCGGATTGAAGCCCGAGTTCTCGGTGTTTCCCGCAGGCGTGCCGCAGATGGCGGCGGCGGCGTCGAAATCCTGGGACGTGGGCGGCACGGGTTCCGTGCCGGCGGTGCTCGGCTACCAGCGCTTCGGCATTCAGGTGATCGGCCTGACAAACGACGAATCGCAGGGCAACGTTCTGATGGCGAGCAAGGCGCGTTATGACGCGGTGCGCCGCAATCCGGCGTCGCTGAAAGGCCAAACCATCGTGTTGACGTCCAACTCGACGGGTGATTACGCGGTACAGGCATGCCTGAAAAAGTATGGGCTGACGAAGGCTGATGTGACGCTCAAGAACATGGGCCAGGCCGAGATCATTTCCGCTGTGTCGTCGGGCAATGCTGATTATGCGGGCGTGTGGGCGCCGTATGACTATACGCTCGAAGAGAAGGCGGGCGCGCGCGTGTTGTGCTCCGGTAAGGACGGCGGCGCATCGGTGCCCGGCGCGCTCGTCACGCGTGGCGAATTCGAGAAGCAGCATCCCGATCAGGTGGCAAAGTTTCTCGCCGTCTATCTGCATGCATGGGCGTGGATGAAGGCGCACCCTGACCAGGCCGTCGCGATGATGAAGAAGTTTTACCAGGAGGGCGGCGTCAACATCAGCGACGATTCGATGCGCAAGGAATTCGCTACGCGCCCGACCTTCGACCTGAAGCAGCAACTCGCCGCGATGGACCGCACGAAAGGCGTATCGCAGGCCGACGATTCGTTCACGAAGATCGCGCAGTTCATGCATGCATCGGGCGCGCTCGCGTCCGTCCCCGAAGCAAAAGACTATATCGACGACAGCGCGATGAAGCGTGTGTTGGGCGACCCTAAACTCGCGGCGTTCGCAATGGACGGCAGCAAATAACGCGCGGTCGCGATCGCGCAAAAAGGCCACGGTGTGGCCTTTTAAAAGCCCCTCGCTGCAAGCGCTTGCATCATTTTTAACATCGATGAAGGAGAAGGCGATGAGCGTGACTTACCTGAAGAAAGCAGCCAAGACGCCGGAAACCGAGACCGCGACGGCGCAACAGGTCGTCGGTGAAATGCTTGCGCAGATTCAGGCGCATGGCGAAGACGCCGCGCGTGCGTATGCGAAGAAACTCGATAACTGGGACGGTCCGATCATCGTCTGCGCCGATGAGATCGAACGGCGTGCGCTCGAAGTGCCCGCGCACGTGAAGGCCGATATCGATTTCGCCGCGCAACAGGTATTCGACTTCGCGCTCGCCCAGCGGCGCTCGATTGGGGATTTCTCGGTCGAACTCTATCCAGGCGTGACGGCAGGGCAAAAAGTGGTGCCCGTCAACGTGGTCGGTTGTTATGCGCCTGCTGGCAGGTACGCGCATATCGCGTCGGCATACATGGGCGTTGCGACTGCCAAGGCAGCGGGCGTGAAGACGGTGATTGCCTGTTCGAGCCCGTTTCGCGGAGGCGGCATCCATCCGTATGTGCTGTATGCGTTCAAGGCGGCAGGCGCCGATGTCGTGATGACGCTGGGAGGCGTGCAGGCGATTGCGTCGATGGCGTATGGGCTTTTTACCGGCAAGCAGGCGGACGTTGTGGTGGGGCCGGGCAACAAGTTCGTCGCGGAGGCGAAGCGCGCGCTCTTTGGCAAGGTTGGGATCGACGTCTTCGCGGGGCCGTCGGAAGTGGCGGTGATCGCCGACGCCAGTGCCGACCCGGCGATGGTCGCGAGCGATCTGGTCGGCCAGGCCGAGCATGGCCACGAGTCGCCGGCATGGTTGTTCACGACGTCGAAGGCGCTCGCCGACGAGGTCATTGAGCGGGTTCCGCAACTCATCGATGCGTTGCCGCCGACCGCACACGATGCCGCAGGCGCCGCGTGGCGCGACTACGGCGAAGTGATCCTGTGCAACACGCGAGAGGAAGTGGTGGACGTGTCTGACCGCTATGCATCGGAACACCTCGAAGTGCAGGCTGCCGATCTGGACTGGTGGCTCGAACATCTGACGTGCTACGGCTCGCTCTTTCTCGGCGAAGAAACGACGGTCGCATTCGGCGACAAGGCGAGCGGTCCGAATCACGTTCTGCCCACCAAGGGCGCAGCGCGTTATTCAGGGGGGCTCTCGGTGCACAAGTTCGTGAAGACGTTGACGTGGCAGCGCATGACGCGCGATGCGGCGAAGCGCATTGGCGAAGTGACGGCGCGTATCTCGCGGCTCGAAGGCATGGAAGCCCACGCCCGTACCGCTGACGACCGCTTGCAGAAGTACTTTCCCGACGAAGCATTCGTGCGTGGCGAACCGGTACAGGTATGAACGCCATCGGCATGTGCAATCGGTACGACGAAGGAGGACACCGTTGAATATCGCTCGACTATTCGACCTGAATGGCAGAACCGCGCTCGTGACCGGCGGCAACTCGGGCGTCGGCGAAGCGATGGCGCGCGCGTTGGGCGGGGCGGGTGCGCGCGTCGTGCTGGTGGCGCGGCGAAGTGATGCGCTCGACGAAGCGGCAATGCGGCTGCGGGATGACGGTATTGATGCGCACATGCACGCGTGCGATCTCAGCGACGCGCATGCGGCGCGCGCCTGCGCGCTCGATGCAGCGGCACAGCACGGCCAGATTGACATTCTCGTCAACGCGGCGGGCGTCAATCTGCGTCAACCATTCGATGAAGTGACGCCGCAAGCGTGGCAACAGCAGCTCGCACTGCATCTTGGCGCGCCGTTCTTCATGACGCAGGCGCTCGCACCCTCGATGAAGGCGCGCGGACATGGTCGCATCATCAACATCGCGTCGCTGCAGTCATACCGTGCATTCAACGATAGCGCGCCATACGGCGCGGCGAAGGGCGGTGTCGTGCAATTGACGCGTGCTATCGCGCAGGCGTGGTCACGCTACGGCATCACGTGCAACGCGATTGGGCCGGGCTTTTTCCCCACTGCGCTGACGGCTCCCGTTTTCAAAGACGCGCGCGTCGCGGACATGCACGCGCAGAACACGTGCATCGGACGCAATGGACAACTCGACGATCTGTATGGCGTCACGGTGTTTCTTGCGAGTGACGCGTCCGCGTACGTCACGGGCCAGACCATCATGGTCGACGGCGGATACACCGCGCGGTAGGCGGTAACGCAATTGCACGACGGAGAACGCTTGTGAAAGCACTTGTCTACACGCAGCCCAATGAGCTCCAGTTGCTGGATCGGCCCGAACCGCTGGCAGCCGACGGCGAGGTGATACTCAGGATCGATGCGGTCGGTATTTGCGGCTCCGATATGCATGCATTCCACGGCCACGATCCGCGACGCAAACCCGGCCTCATTCTCGGTCATGAGTTCGCCGGCACGATCGTGCAGACGCGCGCACCGCATCTGACGAAAGGCTTGCGCGTCACGGGCAATCCGTTGATTACCTGCGGGCACTGTGAATATTGTGTGCAGGGGCGCGACAATCTGTGCGCGAACCGGACGATGGTCGGCATGACGCGTCCGGGTGCATTCGCACAATATATGTCGTTGCCTGCGGGATGCGTTGTCGAAATTCCGCAGGAGATGCCCGCAACGCACGCCGCGGTGACCGAGCCGGCTGCTACGGCGCTGCATGCGCTGAATCTGTCGATGCGCGCGCTGCAAAGACCGTTGCCGGAAACCCGCGCGCTGGTCATTGGCGGCGGGGCGATTGGATTGCTGTCGGCGTTGTTACTGAAATCGTACGGCTGCCGGTCGGTGGAAATGGCGGAGGTCAATCCGCTGCGTCGACGTTCGGCGCAGCAGCATGCGCAGTGCGAGACATGGGATCCGTTGGACGCGCCGGCGCCTGAAAGCCGGTTTGAGTTCGTGATCGATGCCGTGGGCGCAAAGCCGACACGCGCGCTCGCGTTATCGTCGGTGAAGCCTGGCGGCGTCGTGATGCACATCGGCCTCCAGGATTGGGCAAGCGAAATCGATATGCGCAAGCTGACGCTCGCTGAAATCACGCTGCTGGGTACGTACACATATACGATGGCGGATCTTCGCGCGACGGTTTCGGCGTTGCACGAAGGCGCGTTCGGTTCGCTGGATTGGCTCGACGTGCGGCCGCTCGATGCCGGAAGCCAGGCGTTCGACGATTTGCAGAACGGCAGGACGGCGTCAGGGAAAGTCGTCCTGACGCCGGGCTTCTAAATTTAGGCCATAGAGCAGTCCAGCAGGAAAGCGAGACTGTCCGCGACAGACTCATTGTCGTCAGGCTTCGATCGGCTTCCAAGCCTCGAGGACATCGACACTAACGATTGAACAATCCGCACGCCAACCATTAACACGACATTATAGTACTAATGTCGTGTTCAGTATTGAATTGTGTAGTATATGGTGCGTTTTACGTTGTATTATCAACATATTCATATTCCCCCAAAAGCCGCTTCCACCATGACCCTCGAAGCCGACATCGAAGTCGTCCGTCAAAACGCGTCCGACACGCAGACGCTTTATCGCGAGGTCTGCGCGTTGCTGTTTTTCCGTTACGGCGAAACTCCGACCGCGAACCGCCTGTACCAGCTGGTGCGCAAAGGCAGCATGAGCGCGCCGGCCAAAGCGTTGCGCGATTTCTGGACCGACGTGCGCGACAAGACGCGTGTGGACGTCGGCCGTCCGGACTTGCCGCCCGAGGTCGCAGCGGCTGCCGGCGAATTCGCGGCCCAGCTGTGGCGTCTGTCGAGCGACGCCGCGAACGCCGCGCTCGACGTGTTCAGGCAGGACGCGGACGCGCAAATCGCCGCCGCGCAAGAACAGGCCAAGCAACACGACAGGCAGCGTCAGGACGCCGTCGACAAAGCCGAACAGGCGGCCAACGATGTCGCGACCCTGCGCGCGCGGATTGCCGGACTCGACGCGCGCATCGTCGAGCTGCAGACGGCCAACGACATGCTGACGGCGCAACTGGCGACCTCGAAGGAAGAAATCGCGGCAGGAGCCGCCGCGCTCGCCGATGCCCGCCGCGATTTCGCCGACGAACTCGCGAAGCTGCGCCGCTCGCACGAGCAGAACGAGCAGCGGCTCGCCGCGGCGGAAAAGCGCGCCTTGCTCGAAATCGACGGTGAACGAGCGGCGGCGCAACGTCTGCGCAAGGAGCTCCAGGCGAGTCACGAGCGGGCGGCGACGCTCGAAGCCGAATCGCGGGCCGAGCGCGACGCGATTCGGGACGAGTTGGCCGCATCAAAGGCAGAACTGGCTGCCTCCGCTGCGCGGCATGCCGCGACCCGCGGGCAGCTTGCGGAAAAGGATGCGTTGCTGGCTGAACGGGTGGCGGCGACCGACCTGTTGCGCGAGCGTATCGGCACGCTCTCGCGGCAGATCGAGACGGCGCGAACAGCAAAAACGTCCGCGCGCCCTGCCCGCCGCGCCCGCGAAACATCACCCGTGCAGGGCCGCGCGATGGTGGGCTTCTCGGGCGCACCGTTCCTCAAACGTTCGGCCAACGCCAAACCACGTGAAGACTGAGGACTGCCGGCGTCCCGGCGGCATGTCACCACGCGAGTCGCGATAAGTGGTTACACCTGGTGACGTTCGATAAAAAGTGATCGTCATGGGGCGGCGGCACCCGCCGCCCGCGCGCAACGCTGCGTCAGAAGCGCGGATGACACTCGAAACTGACCGACGACCCATGCTCGGTCATCGCGCTGACGCCGCTGACCGTCTCCGTATTCACGCTGCTTTGCATACCGCGACGATCGCAGTAGTCGCGCGCCTCGTTCATCGCGAGTTCGTGCGCGCGCGCCCAGGCCATGCGTCCTCCGGTCGCGCTGGCGGCGACCGTGTAGCTGCCGGGCTTGCCGCTCGCGACCACATCCGTGCTCGACGCGCACCCGACGAGACTCGCGCACGCGAGCGCCACCGCCGCCACCCCGCGCATGCGCGTGGGCAGCGGCGCCCTCTTCCTTTCCGTGCTTTCCGCTCGCGGGACGGACGCGACTTCGCGTACCCGCACCGTTTTGCGCGCCTCAGCGAGCATGTCCGAACCCTGATTCGACATCGTGGATCACCTGCATTTTTAACTGATTAGTCAGGCAGCAATTATCCGGAATCGTTCGACCAAGATCAGCCGATACAACCGAAAACACTGTTGCGCGAGTCCTAACAATGGACGCGAGCGCCACGCCGCGACGGCCTCGGCAATGAGCGGACCACATGGTTCACAAAAGACCTTCCGGAATCCCTTTTGAGCGTCTAGTCTGTAACGATGCCTGTTCGACGGACCGGCATTTCGAACCGCAGACGGACCCCACCACATAGCGGCATACACCGGTCGCCGAACCGGAGGAGACATATATGGATCTCGAGGCACGTACCCTTCATCGCGTCACGGTTCGGCTCGTGCCGTTCCTGATACTGTGCTATTTCATCGCCTATCTCGATCGCGTCAACGTCGGCTTCGCGGCCTTGCAGATGAACAAGGCGCTCGATCTGTCCGCGAGCGCGTTCGGCTTCGGCGCGGGCGTGTTCTTTATCGCGTACTTCTTTTTCGAAGTGCCGTCGAACCTGCTGCTCGAACGATTCGGCGCGCGCCGCTGGATCGCGCGGATCATGTTTACGTGGGGTATTCTCGCGGGCGCGATGGCGTTCATCCCGGACATCGCGCGCTTCACCGGGCTCTCGCCCGCGCACGTGTTTTTCGGCCTGCGCATTCTGCTTGGCGTCGCCGAGGCCGGCTTTTTCCCGGGCATCATCTTTCTGCTGACCTTGTGGTTTCCGGCGGCGTATCGCGGGCGCGTGGTCGGCTACTTCATGGCGGCGATTCCGCTGTCGACGGTGATCGGCGGCCCGATCTCCGGCGCGCTGCTGTCGCTCGACGGCCGCGGCGGACTCGGCGGCTGGCAGTGGCTGTATCTGATCGAGGCGGTGCCGGCGGTATTGCTGTCGGTCGCGGTGCTGTTGTATCTGACCGACAAGCCCGCCGACGCCACCTGGCTCAGCACCGAGGAGCGCGACTGGCTGATCGCGCGGCAGAAGCAGGAGCGCGAGCATCGCGAGGCGGTGCGCCACTTCAGCGTGAAGGAGGCGCTGATCAATCCGCGCGTGCTCGCCATCGCGCTGATCTATTTCGGGGCGAACGCGACCAACTACGGCCTGAGCTTCTTCCTGCCGCAGATCGTGAAGTCGTTCGGCCTCACTAATCTGCAGACGGGTTTCGTGACGTCGCTGCCGTACGTGGTCGGCCTCGTCAGCATGATTTTGTGGGGACGGCATTCGGATCGCCACCTCGAACGCCGCTGGCACGTCGCGATTGCGCTGTTCGTCGCGGCGGCCGGCATCGCGGCCGCGGCCGGCCTCGACAATCCGGTGCAGAAGATGATCGCGTTATCGATTGCCGGCTTCGGCATCTTCGGTTGCCTGCCGGTCATCTGGACCTTGCCGGCCGCGTTCCTGTCGGGCGCGGCGGCCGCGGGCGGCATCGCCGCGATCAACTCACTGGGCAACCTGGCGGGTTTCTTCGGGCCGTTCGCGATGGGCTGGATCAAGGACAGCACCGGCGGCTTCGGCGCCGGGCTGCTATGCCTGTCGGGCGCGGGACTCATCGGTATGGCGGCGGTGTTGCTGCTGCATCACGACACGTCGCTCGAGACGACGCATGGCAATCCGCATGCGCGACCGCCGGGTGAAGCGGGGGTCGCGAGGTCTTAGCGCTAGTCCCACGCGCCGTTCAATACGCACCCGGGCAGCCTGCCCGGGTCGCCTTCAATTCGCCCCGCTGCCGTTATTCGACCCTTCTGTGCCCTGACCGCCCGCATCGGGCGGCACGATGTCGTCCGGCGTCGGGGTTGGCGCGAGCGCTGCGGCACCGCCGCCGTGCGCTTCACCGTCGACGGTATTACCCGGCGCCGGCGCGGGAGCCGACCCCGACCCCGGCGCCGGCAGCAACGGCGGCAACGCGCGCGCTTCGCCCTGCACCGGGGACGCGCCCGCTGCCTCTGACGCCGCCGCCGGTGCCGCCACGGCAGACGTCGGCGGCTGCACCGGCGCCACCGGCGCGCGCCGCGCCGGAGCACGCGCCACGACCTGCTTGTCCGGCTGCGCCGGCGTGCGCGTGAACAGGTGCCCGATCCAGTCGCGCAAGCGTTCGGCGCGCTCGGCGAACCAGCCCGGCTGCTGCGCGGTATCGAACTTCATGTGGCTGTCGACGAGCCGCGAGCGCTGCGCGCGCTGGAAGAAATCGCCGACGATCGGCAGCGCGCTATGCGCACCCTGCCCCCAGTAATCGCTGCGCAGCGTCACGCGGCTGTCGTTGAAGCCGACCCATGCCCCCGCCACCAGTTGCGGCTGCATCAGGATGAACCAGCCATCCGCGTTGCCCTGGGTCGTGCCGGTCTTGCCCGCGACATCGCCGCGCACGCCGAAGCGCGTGCGGATACTCGCGCCGGTGCCGCGGCTGACCACGTCGCGCATCACGTCGACGAGCGTGCGCGCCGTGTCGGCGGGCAGCTCGCGACTCGGCGTGGCCGGCTTGAACTCGGCGAGCAGGTTGCCGTTGCGGTCCTCGATGCGCGTGACCATCAGCGGCTCGACGTAGCCGCCGAGGTTCGCGATCGTGCCGTACGCCGACACCATTTCCTTAAGCGTGACCGGGCTCGTGCCGAGCGCGAGCGACGGCACCGGGTCGAGCTGGCTGTCGCGCACACCCATCGCGCGCGCGAGCTTTGCGACCCTGTTCGGACCCACCGACTCCATCACCTGCGCGGTGATGCGGTTGCGCGAATAGGCGAGCGCGTCGCGCAGGCTGATCATGCGGCCGCTCGGCTCGTCCTCGTCGTTCGGCTTCCAGATTTCGCCGCCGGCGAGTTCGATCTGAACCGGATTGTCCGGCAGTTTGTCGTCCGGCTTCGCGCCGGCCTCGAAGGCCGCCGCGTAGACGAACGGCTTGAAGGTCGAGCCCGGCTGACGGCGCGCCTGCTGCACGTGATCGAACGGATCAACGCCAAAGTCGCGGCTGCCGACCCACGCCTTGATCTCGCCGGTACGTGGGTCCATTGCGAGGAAGTCGGCCTGCACGCGCGTCTTCGTGTCGCACACGCTCTGCACGAGCTTGCGATCGGCGAGCAGGCGTTTCAGCGCGTCGTCGTCGGCGAGGCCCGTGTCTTTGGCCGCGCGGAAGTCAGGCGTTTCGCGCAGGAACGTGCGCAGCAGGTCCTTGTCCGCCGAGCAGCCCGCGCGCGTGCCCCACGCGGAGTTCGCGATGTTCTGCAACTGGTTGCCCTGCAGCGTGACCGCCTGGGTCGCCATCGTCTGCAGACGCGAGTCGATCGTCGTGCGCACGACGAGTCCATCGGAATAGATGTTGTAGTCGTTGCGATCGGCCCACGCGACGAGCCATTTGCGCAGTTGCTGCGTGAAGTGCGGCGCGGGTCCGGGCGGCTCGATCTGGCGCTCGAAGTCGAGACGCAGCGGCTTGCGGGCGAGCGTGTCGTACTGGGCGGGTGTCAGCTTGCCGTACCTGACCAGCTGCGCGAGCACCGTATTGCGCCGCTGCAAGGCGCGCTCGGGGTTCAGTACCGGGTTGTAGTAGGCGTTGCCCTTCAGCATGCCGGTCAGCGTCGCCGCTTCGAGCACGTTCAGGTCGGATGCGGACTTGTCGAAATAGGTGCGCGCAGCCATCTCGATGCCGTACGCGTTGTACAGGAACGGGACCGTATTCAAGTAGGTTTCGAGGATCTCGTCCTTCGTGTAGAACGCCTCGATCTTCAGTGCGGTGATCGCTTCCTTCAGCTTGCGCGTCAACGTCGGCGCGCGGCCGATTTCGTCGGGATACAGATTGCGCGCGAGCTGCTGCGTGATCGTCGAGCCGCCCTGGCGCTCGCCGGAGAACGTGTGCAGCGCGGCCGAAGCGGTGCGCCGCCAGTCGAGCCCGAAATGCTGATAGAAGCGGTGATCCTCGGTGGCGATCAGCGCGTTGACGACGTTCGGCGAGATGTCCTTCAGCTTGACCCACTCGCGGTTCGACGGCTTGAACTCGGCGAGCAGCTTGCCGTCCGCCGACAGGATCTGCGCGGGCTGCTCGATCTTGGCCTTGCGGATGTCGCCGATGCTCGGCGTGAACGGAATCAGCAGCAGCACGTACAGTACGAATAGCACCGGCAGCGCGGCGAGCCCCCACGCGAACGTGCGGCGGGTCGGATGGCGCAGATGCCATGCGGCCTTCGCGAACAGCGGGTTCGCGAGCGTCAGCCCTTTGTCGAGGGCCGCCAGAAAGGAGGAAAAGAGGCGCTTCACTTGCTGTCGTCGGCTAGGAAAGGCGCAATCGTACCAAGATGTGGGGGGTGCGCCGGTTTTTGCCTCGTTCGCGGCATGGAGTGCGGCTCCGGCGGGCCACTATAATGTCGCCAATTTCGACAAGAGGTGCTTCATGATCATCAAACCGCGTGTGCGTGGCTTCATCTGTGTATCGACCCATCCGACCGGCTGCGAAGTCAACGTCAAGGAACAGATCGAGTATGTGAAGGCACGCGGCCCCGTCGCCGACGGCCCGAAGAAGGTGCTCGTGATCGGCGCGTCGACCGGCTATGGCCTCGCCGCCCGCATTAGCGCAGCGTTCGGCTCGGGCGCGTCGACCCTCGGCGTGTTCTTCGAGCGCGCCGGCAGCGAAACCAAGGCTGGCACGGCCGGCTGGTACAACACCGCGGCGTTCGAGAAGTTCGCCAGCGCCGAAGGCCTGTACGCGACCAGCATCAACGGCGACGCGTTCTCCGACGAAGTGAAGGCGCGCACGATCGAAGTGATCAAGCGCGACCTCGGCCAGGTCGATCTGGTCGTCTACAGCCTCGCGGCGCCGAAGCGCCAGCACCCGAAGACCGGTGAAGTGTTCAGCTCGGTGCTCAAGCCGATCGGCAAGGCGGTCAATCTGCGCGGCATCGACACCGACAAGGAAGTGATCAAGGAAACCGTGCTCGAACCGGCGACGCCGGAAGAAATCGCGCACACGGTCGCGGTGATGGGCGGCGAGGACTGGCAGATGTGGATGGACGCGTTGGGCGTTGCCGGCGTGCTCGCCGACGGCGCCAGGACCACCGCGTTCACCTACCTCGGCGAGAAGATCACCCACGACATCTACTGGAACGGCTCGATCGGCGCGGCCAAGAAAGATCTCGACCAGAAAGTGCTCGGCATCCGCTCAACGCTCGCGGCCAAGGGCGGCGATGCGCGCGTCGCGGTGCTGAAGGCAGTCGTCACGCAGGCAAGCTCGGCCATTCCGATGATGCCGCTCTATCTGTCGCTGCTCTTCAAGGTGATGAAGGAAAAAGGCACGCACGAAGGCTGTATCGAGCAGGTCTACGGCCTGTACAAGGACAGCCTCTATGGCAGCCAGCCGCATCTGGACGACGAAGGCCGTCTGCGCGCCGACTACAAGGAACTCGATCCGCAGGTGCAAGGCCGCGTGCAGGAGCTGTGGAACCAGGTGAGCAACGACAACATCTACGAACTCACCGATTTCGCGGGCTACAAGACCGATTTCCTGCGCCTGTTCGGCTTTGAAATGAAGGGCGTCGATTACGACGCGGACGTCAATCCGGACGTGCAGATTGCGAATCTCGTGCAGGTTTGATCCACCGGGGGGCGGGCCCGCTTCGCGAGTTCGCCCCTGAGGTTGCCCCTCCTCGCCTCCCTCCCCTCACTCCTTCAACACGTCAGCACGTCAGCATGGATACGCGCCCTGCAACGCGCGCAGAATCGCGAGCCCGATTGGAAAATCCTCGGAAATGCCCGGATGGTTCGCGAAGAACGCATCGAGCAACGGATAGACCGTCTGGTTGCCGATCGCGAGCGTTGGTGGCGGACAGAACAGCTGCGGCTGTTTCCTCGCGACCAGATCGCCGTTCGCCCAGCCGAACGCGTTGATCGTGCCGGTGATGTACGCCGCATAGATCGAGTTGTTGTCGGCGTGTGCCCAGCGCTTGTATTGCGCGGCCGTCATTTCGGCGCTCGCGTTCAGAGTGAAGCACGCCGCCAGCAAAGCCAGCGCGAATTTCGTTAACCGCATCGTTGAACCTTCAATGTCGCTAGATGGCCGCCATTGTAGGCGACGCGGGGTGCACCGCGCAGAAGCCGTCGAGCGCGGGAATCCGCAAGCAGAGCGTAAGCATTGAAGGCGGATTCTGTAAGCACCGACAGATTGCAGAAGCGCGCGAATCAACGATTACGGCGTGCCGTTTCGGCAATGCTTGCGATACCCGTCGCGCCCGGCCAGGCGCGCCATATAAGCGGCCAGCGCCGGCAAATCGTCGTGCTGCTGCGGCGTTTCGAGCCAGCGGTTCGCGGACAGCGCGATCGGAATATCGGCGAGCGAAAACGCGTCGCCCGCGATATACGCACCGGTGCGCGCAAGTTGCTGCTCGACGATCGCCATATGCTTCGACCAGTTCGCGCACGACGCGGCGATCTGGCGCGGGTCCAGATGCTCGGGCGAGTGCCGCACGAGCGCGAGAAACGCGTAGCTCCACGAGCGGTTCAATTCGCTCGCCTGCCAGTCGATCCATTGATCACAGCGCGCGCGCTCGACCGGATCGGCCGGATACAGCCCGTCACCCCGATAACGGTTCGCGAGGTAACGGATGATCGAGTTCGATTCCCACAACACGAAGTCGCCGTCGCGGATCACGGGGACCATCGCGTTCGGGTTCAGCGCGCGGAATTCGGCGACCTCGGTCGAGCGAAAGCCCGAGCCCCAGTCTTCCTGTTCGAACGGAAGCCCAAGTTCCGCGCAGGTCCACAACACCTTGCGCACATTGATCGAGGTAGTCTTGCCGAGTATCTGCAGCATGAGTCGTTGGGTGTCGCGTGGATTGAACGGGTTGAAGGAATGAAACTCGGAAGCCAGCCAGTTTGCCTTGCGCGCGGCGCGCCGTCATCCGGTTTTCAGCGTCGCCTGTTCGCGGATCATGTCGTACAGCGCCTGCGCGGCCGGTGACAACTGCGCGGTCTTGCGCGCGACGAGCACCAGCGTGCGCGACACGGTGGGCTGCGTGAGCTCGACGGTGCGCACGCTCGGATACGCGCCGCTCTGCAGCGCGAGCGCGGGCACCACGGCCGCGCCGACGCGTTGCGCGACGAGTCCGACGGCGGTCGAACTGCGCTGCACCTCGTAGAACGAACGCAGCGCGAGCTCGCTCGATTCCAGCGCGACGTCGAGCAGCGCGCGATTGCCGCTGACCTCGCCGGCGAAAATCAGCGGGAACGGCTGCAACTGCCGCCATGCGATGCGCCGCCGCTTAGCGAGTGGATGGTCCTCGTGGCAGATCAGCACGTAGCGGTCTTCGGTGAGCGGCACGGTGGCGAGATCGGGATGATGCTCGCGCGCGATATTGATGCCGAACTCGACCTCTCTGCGCAACACGGCCTCCTCCACCGCCGACGACGCGTGGTCGAGAATCTTGATGCGATTGTGCGGATAGCGTGCCGAATACGCCTGCAGGATGCGCGGCAGATACTGCACGCCGACGGTCGGCACGCACGCGATCGACACGTCGCCGCGTCGCGCGATGCCCGTTTCGCGGATCTCGACGAGCGCGTCCGCCAGCTCGCCGAGCAGCCGACGCGCCTGCGGCAGAAAATTGCGACCGATTTCGGTGAGCGCCATCGAACGCGTGGTGCGCTCGATCAGTGTGACGCCGAGATAGCTTTCGAGCTTGCGCAGCCGCTGCGTGATCGCGGTTTGCGTGACGTGCAGCGAATCCGCCGCGCTCTGGAAGCTGCCGCGATCGGCAATCGCGACGAAAGCCTGCACGCCGAGCGTGTCGATTTTCATTAGAAAAATGAAGTAATCGGGATCATAAATTCATTTTACTCCGGGCTGCCAGCGGCCGAGAATGGCCGCAACGAACCCCGCGAAGGAGCAAAAGATGACCGACAAAACCACGCACGAGCACAGCGATTGGCACGCGAAGCAGTACATGCTGTTCGAGAACGAGCGCACGCGGCCGGTCCGCGATCTGCTCGCGGCGGTGCCCTTGAACGGCGCGCGGCTCGCGGTCGACATCGGCTGCGGCCCGGGCAACTCGACCGAGGTGCTGGCCGAGCGGGTGCCGGGCGCGTCGGTCAGCGGCATCGACCGCTCCGCCGAGATGATCGCGGCGGCCCGTCGGCGGCTGCCGCAATTCCGTTTCGACATCAGCGACGTTTCGACGTGGGACGCGCACGGCCCCTACGACGTGATCCTCGCGAACGCGGTGCTGCAATGGGTGCCGGACCACGAGCGGCTGTTCCCCGCGCTGGTGGCAAAACTTGCCAGGGGCGGCAGCCTCGCCGTGCAGATGCCCGACAATCTCGACGAACCGGCGCACCGGCTGCTGCGCGAAATCGCCATCGACGGGCCTTGGGCGACGAAGCTGAAGGGTGTCGAGCGCACCATGCGCTACGACGCAAACTGGTACTACGCGCTGCTCAAGCCGCTGTGCGCGCGTGTCGACGTGTGGCGCACGGTCTATCACCACCCGCTCGCGGGCGCCGACGCGGTGGTCGAATGGTTCAAGGGCAGCGCGCTGCGGCCGTTTCTCGCCGCGCTCGACGACGCCGAACGCGGCGCGTTTGTGCAACGCTATCGCGACGAAATCGTCAAAGCCTACCCGGCGCTCGCCGATGGCACGGTGCTGCTGCCGTTTCCGCGGCTTTTCATCGTCGCGACGCGCGGCGAACGTTGAAGCCGCGCCGGGAACCGCTGCGAGCCGGTAAATGCCGGCGCTTCGGCTGCGGCGGGTCGTCCCGGGGCGATCAGATCGCCGGCGCACCACGCTGACGCACCGCCCGAAAACCCCACCTGTGGCGGCGCCGCACGCTAAGGGTGGTCAGGAATTGCCGCCCGGGAATTCCGCATGCTAATGTTTGTAAAAAGCGTGTGTAAAAAGCGGAGGACGGCGCCCGCCGGCCTCACCGGGAAGCCATTTACTGCAGCGAGCGTCGCCATGAGTGATGTACGCCAACATCTGAGTCCCCGTGACCGCCTGGAGCTGTTGTGCTGGCTCACATGCGGAAGCCTCGGCGCTTATTATCTGAACGAAGACTGGCCCGACGCGGCGTTTCACGTGCAGTCCGCGCACAAGTGGCTCGACCGCCGCGCGCGCGAAGCCGACTGGCTGTGCGTCGCGAAGCTGTCGGCCACCGCGGTCGAAATCGCGCGGCGCCACGCGCGCTTCGTCGATACCGACTGGGCGCGCGACGCGGTTGAGGAAATTCTCGATACCGACGAACTCGACCCGCAAGCCCGGCTCGTCCGGCAGGTTCTGGCCGACTGCCAGAACGCGCTGGCCGACAAGCGGATCGCCGATTAGTCGCCGAATCGCTTTCTTCCTGCGTTCCTTCCCAGTTTATTGCGATCCTGGGGCCGAAGTTTGGCCCCTTTTGTATTGTTTCGCGCTACTCAGACGTACCGCCCCGAGTCGGTAAAATATTCGGCTTAGCCGTTGCGCGCACCTTTCGACCGCATACCCTTGAAACGCAAAATGCCGGCGCTCAACGCGCTGAAAGCCTTCGAAGTAGCAGGCCGCACCGGCAGCTTCACGCGCGCCGCGGAGCTGCTGAACGTCACGCAAAGCGCGGTGAGCCGCCAGGTGCGGCAGCTCGAGGCGCAGCTCGGCGAGACGCTGCTGCTTCGTCACCACCATCACCTGGAGCTGTCGGCGGCCGGACGCATTTTGCTTCAGGCGCTTCAGCAGTCGTTCGACCGCATCGAGCTGACCGTGCGCGGCCTGCAGGAGAAGACCCACCGCAACCGCCTGCGCCTGAATGCGCCGCCCACTTTCACGAGCCGCTGGCTGATGCCGCGCCTCGGGCGGCTGCGTGACGCGCATCCGCATCTCGAACCGAGCCTGTCGACCCGGCTCGACGACAAGCTTGCCGAGTCGGGCGTGCTCGATTGCGCGATCCGTTTCGGCAACGGCGAATGGGGCGGCGTCGACAATCAGCTGCTGATGAACGAGCGGCATATCGCCGTCTGCTCGCCCGCGCTGCTCGCGCGCGAAACCGGCCGCGCCGGCATCGATCTGAACCGCTTCACGCTACTGCACGTGCTTGCCAGCGCCGACCAGCGCTACCTGACCTGGCAGCACTGGCTGAAGGCAGCCGGCATCGAAAACGTCGATACGCGCGGCGGGTATGAATTCGACCTCCTCGATCACGCGATTCGCGCGGCCATCGACGGCCTCGGCGTGACGATCGCCGATCGCCACATGATCGCGCACGAGCTCGCGACGGGCCAGCTCGTGCAGTTGCTGAACGTACATGTCGACGGACACCAGTCGTACTGGTTCGTCACGCGCGACAAGCAGGACCCGCTGCCGCACGTCGCGCTGTTTCGCGACTGGTTGCAACAGGAGATCTGGTTGAGCGCGCGGGTGCTCGACGCGTCGGAGCCCGCGACGCTGGGCGAAGCGCAGTGAGTGCCTGACTGGCGTCAAGCCGCGGCGGCAAGCTCGGCCGGCGTCGCTTCATGCGCGGCCTCGGCCTGCGCGTCTTCGAGAATCATGTCGGCGCCCTTCTCCGCGACCATCATCGTCGGCGCGTTGATGTTGCCCGACGTGATGTTCGGGAAGATCGACGCATCGACGACGCGCAAGCCCGCGATGCCATGCACGCGCAAACGCGCATCGACGACCGACGTGCGCGGATCGTCGCCCATCGCGCACGAGCCGCACAGGTGATAGATCGAACCCGACTGCTCGCGGAAATACCGCAGAAATGCCTCGCGTGTGTCGACCAGCGGCCCCGGTGAGATTTCCTCGACGGTAATCGCCTGCAACGCCGGCGACGCCATGATCTTGCGCACCAACTCGCAGCCCTGAATGACTTCGTCGATATCCTTCTGCGTGGTCAAAGCGTTGATACGGATTTTCGCGGCATCTTCCGCGCGATTCGAGGCGATCTCGATCGAGCCGCGGCTCGTCGGCCGGCACGGATTGAAGGCCAGTAGAAAACCCGAATACGGCTCGGGTTCGAGACTCGCCTTGCTGCTCTTAGGAATTCGATACGATAGCGGATTGAAGTAGAGCTGGAGATTTGGGAGCGCTTCGTGTTCGTTGCCCCTGAAGAAGCCGCCCGACTGGTTCACGCTCATCGCGAGCGGTCCCTTGCGCGTCAGCAGATATTGCAGGCCGAGCTTCAGCTTGCCGAGGAGCGGCCGCATCTCGTCGTTCAGCGTCTTCACATTCGAGCGGTAGTAGAAACTGACGCACAGGTGATCCTGCAGATTCTGTCCGACCGCCGGCAGTTCCTTCACGAGCGCAATGCGATGCTTCGCGAGCAGCTCATTCGCGCCGACGCCCGACAGTTGCAGCAGTTTCGGCGAATCCACCGCGCCGGCGGCGAGGATCACCTCGCGATTCGCCATGAACTGCCGCGCGATGCCGTTCTGCGTGACCCTGACGCCGATCGCGCGCTGCTGCCCGTCGAAAAGCACGCGCTGCGCGAGCACGCCGTGTTCGATGCGCAGATTGTGGCGCGACAACGCCGGGTGCAGATACTCGAAGCTGCTCGACGAACGCTGGCCGTTGCGGGTGTTGACGTCGTAGATACCAGCGCCTTCGAACTGCGCGCCGTTGAAATCGTCGCTGCGCGTGTAGCCGGCCTGCTCACAGCCTTTCAGGAACACGTGGCAGATCGGATGCACCGCGTCTTTCATCGGCGAAATGCGGATCGGACCATCCGCGCCGTGCTGTTCGGTATTGCCGAGCGGATGCGATTCGAGCTTGCGGAAATACGGCAGCACGTCGCGATAGGACCAGCCCGCGTTGCCGGCGGCAGCCCAATCGTCGAAATCCTGCTGCTGGCCGCGCACGAAGATCATCGCGTTGATCGAGCCCGAGCCGCCCTGCACCTTGCCGCGTGGGCAATAGAGCGAGCGGTTGTCGAGTTCCCTTTCGGGCTCGCTGTAGTACATCCAGTTGTAGGTTTCGTTGTAGTAGGTCTTCGTGAAGCCCACTGGAATCCGGAACCAGAACGAGTCGTCCTTGCCGCCAGCTTCGAGCAGCAGCACCGAATGCTGGCCCGATGCCGACAGGCGATTCGCGAGAATGCAGCCCGCCGAACCGGCGCCGACGATGATGTAGTCGTAGTTCATGCTGTGTGTCGCCTGACGGCGCTCAATCGGTTGAATACCTGGTCGTGCTTCAGCCCCTGGCGGGCGCGAGATCCTTGACGTCGGCCGGTTGCGCGGCCATCTGCAGATGCAGACGCTCGCCCGTGTACGGCGTGTGCTGACGGACCACGTCCATGTTCAGCTCGACGCCGAGTCCCGGTTCGCGAGAGGGAATGATGTAGCCGTCTTCCCATTGAATCGGCTTCTTCAGCACGGCCGCATGAAAGCCATCCCACGTACCGATGCTTTCCTGAATCAGGAAGTTCGGCGTGCACACCGCGAGCTGGATGCTCGCCGCCGCGCCAATGGGTCCGTTGTACAGATGCGGCGCGATCTGCGCGTAGTAGACCTCGGCGAGCGCGGCCACTTTCTTCGCTTCGAGCAAACCGCCGACGCGCGCGACGTTCAATTGCAGGATCGACGCGGCGCCCGCTTCGAGCAGCTTGAAGAATTCGTATTTAGTGGTCAGACGTTCACCCGCAGCAACCGGAATGCTGGTGTGCCGTGCGACCTGCGCCATCGCGCCTTCCTGACCCGGCGGCACGGGTTCTTCGAACCATAGCGGATCGTATTTTTCGAGCCGCTTCGCGAGCCGGATCGCGGACGACGGCACCATCTGCCCGTGCGTGCCGAACAGCAGATCGGCCTTGCTGCCGACCGCTTCACGCACGCGGCGGCAGAACGTCTCGCAGCGATCGAGCACTTCCAGCGAAAGCTGATGCCCCGAATACGCGGTGTACGGCCCTGCCGGATCGAACTTCACCGCGGTGAAGCCGCGCCTTACGTTTTGCGCCGCGCACTCGGCGGCGAGATCGGGATCGTCGTAGTCGTATTCGCCGCGGCCGTTCTTCGGATACAGATACGTGTACGAACGCAGACGCGGGTTCACGATGCCGCCGAGCAGTTCGTAGACCGGCTTGCCCGCCGCCTTGCCGATGATGTCCCAGCACGCCATTTCGAGCCCGCTGACGACGCCCATCATCGTCAGATCGGGGCGCTGCGTGAAGCCGCTCGAATACGCTTCGCGCCACAGCCGCTCGATATGGTGCGGATCGCGATCGAGCAGATAGCGGCTGAATACGTCGTCGATGATGTGGACCATCGCTTTCGGATGGAACGTCGCCGAATAGATTTCGCCGACGCCTTCGATACCGCAATCGGTTTTCAGCGTGACGAAGATCCAGTACATGCCGCCGAGATGCGGCGGCGGTACGGCGACGATATGCGTTTCAAGCGAGACGACCTTCATTTACGCAACCTCTTTTCGTTTGAGCATGTTTCTCAGCGCGAGCCCGGCGAAGCCACCGAGCGCCGCCATCGCGGCCACATAGCCGAAGTACAGCTGGTAGCCGAAGACGCCGGGGAACGTCTGCGTCAGATAACCGTTGATCAGCGGCAGGAACACGTCCGGCGAGTAGCCGAGCACCGAGATCAGGCCGATCGCGAGCCCCATCGTCGCGGTCGGGATATTGCAGCGATCGAGCAGCGACCAGTACAGGCCGCGGATCGCGTAAGTCAGGATGCCGATGAACAGCACCAGAAACACCAGCAGCACATGACTCGAAATGCGCGGCGCGGCCATCAGACCGACGAGCAACAGCGCGGCGAGAAACAATGCGATCACGAGTACCGATACCTTCGAATAGCGGTCGCCGAGAAAGCCGCCGCCGATGCCGCCGATCGGCCGCATCCACAGCTTCAGCGTCGTGATCGCGCCGGCCATCACGACCGTCAGACCGACCTCGCCCTCGTGCAGATAGGCCGAAAAGCTGTAGGTCGCCCAGAACACCTGATAGCCGCAGAACACGATCGCCGCGACGAGCCACAGCTCGGGAATCCCGGCGAGCGTCGCGAGGTCGGTCAGCACGTTGCCGCGATGCGCTGTATTGGTTGACGTGGCCTTGCTCGCGGCATCTCGCGCGGCTTGCGGGTCCTTGACGAGTGCGAGCAGGACGCCGAGCGCGATGCACAGAAACGCATACAGGTAGACCACCATCCTGAAGCCGACCGCGACCGGCTCGCCGCGCGTCTGCGTGACCCACGCGAACAGCGTGATCGCAATCGTCGCGAGCATCGCCTCGATCAAACCGCGCCCGCCGTCGAGCAGGCCGAAGAAGCGGCCCTGCTCTTCAGGGCCCGCGATCATGTTGACGCGCTTGATCACGGCGGCCCAGAACGTCAGACCGGTGGACAGCCCCCAGCCGCCGAAGATCAGCATCAACGAATGGAACGACGGCGCGGTCGAATACCAGAGCCCGAGCGCCCCGGTCGCGATCAGCGAGAAACAGATCAACAGACGCGGCGCGATGCGGTCGGCGAGCCAGCCGCTCGGCAGGTAACTGAGCAGAAAGATCGTGCCGAGCGACGAATACAGATAACCGAGCTGGCTGTCGGTGATGTGGAACACCTCGAGCATCGTCGGCTGATAAACCTGCCGCAGATAGAGGATCGGATAGATCGCGCCGGCCGCGATCACGAGCAGCGCGAGTTGCAGATAGCGCCGGCCGTGGCTGGGTTGCGCGGCGGCGCAGGCGTCGTTCAACGGAAGCGACGCGGCGGTTCGAACGGGTTGAGATGACACGTGAGCGCTCCTTGGAGACGCAGCATCGGTCCGCTGGACCGTGGGGTCTCCATCATGTTGTTATGGACTTGCTGGGTGGGATTGCGCGGCATGTGCCGCCGCGCGCGACTTCAGTACTTCATGACCACGAGACGGGTCTGCGTGAATTCGAGCATGCCGTGCTTGCCGTCGTCGCCGCCGAGGCCGGAACGCTTCCAGCCTGCATGAAAGCCCTGATAGGGATCGGCCGGCGTGCGGTTGACGTAGAGTTCGCCCGCCTCGATGCCGTTGGCGAGTTTCATCGCGGCGCGATAGTTCTCGGTGTACAGCACCGACGACAAGCCGAACTGATGGTCGTTGGCCATCTCGAGCGCTTCGTCGAGCGTGCGATATTTGACGACCGGCATGATCGGGCCGAACGTCTCTTCCTGGATGATCTCCATGTCCTGACGGCAGTTCGAGAGCAGCGTGGCCGGATAGAAAAAGCCGTCGCCGGCGGGCACCTTGCCGCCCGTTTCGAGCGTGGCGCCTGCGCCGATTGCGCGTTCGACCATCGCGTGGATCGACGCGCGCGACGCTTCGTTGACGAGCGGCCCCATCAAGGGAGCCTGCTTGCTGCGATCGCCGAACTCGACTGCACTCATGTGTTTCTTCAGGAGTGCGACGAAGCGGTCGTGCACGCTTTCCTGCACATACACACGTTCGATCGCGGTGCACAGCTGGCCGCAATGCGTGGTCTTCGACGCAACCAGTTCGCGCGCGGCCTTCTCGAGATCGGCGTCGGCCTCGATGATCGCGGGCGTCTTGCCGCCGAGTTCGAGCGACGGCTTCGCGATGTTCGCCTTGCAGTAGTCGAGCACCTTGCGGCCCGCGCCGACGCTGCCCGTCAGCGTGATCATGCCGACCTTCGGGTGGGTGCAGAACGCTTCGGCGGTGGTGTGGTTCATCGCCAGAATGTTGACGACGCCCGCGGGCAAGCCGGCCTTTTCGATGGCCCTGGCGATTTCGAATGCCGAACCCGGCGTGTTGTTGCTCGGCCGCACGACCACGGTGTTGCCCGCGATCAGCGCGGGCGCGACCTTGCGCATGAACGTATAGACCGGGTAATTGAACGGAATCAGACATGCGACCACGCCGATCGGCTCGCGATGCAGCACTAGGTTTTCGTCGGCCGAATCGCTCGGAATCACCTCCCCTTCGATGCGCCGCGCCCACTCCGCGTGGTAGCGCGTGATCTGGCCGGCGTAGATCGCCTCGTTCGTCGCGTCGGCGACGCTCTTGCCCGACTCGAGCGCGAGTGCCGCGCCGATGGCCGGCGCGCATTCGTCGAGCGCGTCGGCGAGCTTGTGCAGATACGCGGCGCGCTCGACGGCCGGCAGCTTGCGCCACGCCTTTTGCGCGAGCGCCGCGGCGTCGACGGCGGCCAGCGCTTCGGCTTCGGTCGCGCCGGTCACGTGGGCGATCACGGCGCCAGTGGCCGGATTGCGCACGGCAATCAGTTCGGCGCTGGCGGGCTCGATGAAGCGGCCGTTAGCAAAGTTGCGGTCGAGTCGCATGGTCGTCTCCTGAATGCGTGACGCGAATGCCGCAGATGCATCGGCTATCGCGGGGATGCGAAAGTTGCATGAACCGAATTTTTCTCCGCGATCAGAGTGGCCACAAGCGAGTAATTCGCTGGACAAACATTCGAAAAAAACATGTTTATCCAGGGATCAGCCTTATACGCGAACCCCATCTCGAATTGCAGAATCCGGGCTTTTCGCCAACCCGCTGGAGCATTGAATGAAAAGAAATCGCCTCGTCACCGCTGCTGCATTCGCCACCTTCACCGCGCTTGCCGCGCTCGCGGCGCCTCGCACGTTTGCGCAAAGCAGCGTGACGCTCTACGGCGTGCTCGACGAGGGCATCGACTACACGAACAACGCGGGTGGCGGCGCGGTCTGGGAAATGGCGAGCGGCTATGCGCAGGGCAGCCGCTGGGGCCTGAAGGGATCGGAAGATCTGGGTGGTGGAACGAAGGCGCTGTTCCAGCTCGAAAACGGCTTCGACGTCAGCTCGGGGCGCCTCGGCCAGGGCGGCCGCATGTTCGGCCGCCAGGCATTCGTGGGTCTGTCCAACGACAGCTACGGCACGCTGACGCTCGGCCGTCAGTACGATTCGATCGTCGACTACCTCGCGCAGACCACGGCCAACGGTAACTGGGCCGGTTACCTTTTCGCGCATCCGTACGACAACGACAACACCGACAACTCGTTCCGCCTCGGCAATAGTGTCAAATATGCGAGCCCGAACTTCGCGGGACTGCAATTCGGTGGCGTGTACAGCTTCAGCAACGACACGAACTTCGCGAACAACCGCGCGTACAGCTTTGGCGGCCAGTATCAGAACGGCGGTCTACTATTCGCGGCGGCGTATCTGCAGGCGAACAATCCGGGGGCGGGGTCGGTCGGCGCGATCACCGCGAACGACGCGAGCTTTATCGCGGCACGCATGCGCATTTTCGGCGGCGGCATCAACTACACGTTCGGCCAGGCGAGCGCCGGCTTCGCGTATACGAACTCGAACTACAAGAACCCGACCGGCAACGGCTATATTGGCCTGCCGCTCGCGGCGCCCGGCGTGCAGCTCGATACGCTGAAGTATCAGAACTTCGAAATCAACGGCAAATACCAGTTCACGCCGGCATTCTTCGTCGACGCGCAGTATGTGTACACGATGATAAATTACGACGCCTCGTCAGGCAGCGTCACGCCGAAGATTCACTCGGCCGGTTTGATGGCGGACTACAACCTGAGCACGCGCACCGACATGTATGTGCAGGGCGCGTATCAACGCGTGACCGGCAATTCGACGCAGTCGATTCTCGACAATGCGTTCATTCCGGGCACGCAGGCGCCGTCGTCGACGGGCACGCAGGTCGCCGTGCGCGTCGCGTTGCGGCACAAGTTCTGAGCAGACCTACGTGCATGAGTGGCGCGGCATTGCGCGAACGCCGCGCCTTTCATTCTTCGACCATCGTCTTCAGCTTCAGCAGCGCCTGATCCCACTGCCGCGAAATCGCGTCGAGCGCGCGGCGTGCCGCGTCGAGATGCGCGGGCTCGAACGCCCACAGGCGCTCGCGTCCGACCTTCACGTCGTGCACGAGGCCCGCGTCGGCCAGCACCTGCAGATGCTGCGTGACCGACTGCCGCGTGATGTCGGTGCCGGCCGTCAGCTGCGCGATCGACATCGCACTGCCCGCGCATAACGCCGCGACAAGCCGCAGACGCGTCTCGTCACCGAGCGCCGCGAACACCGCCGCCGAACTGCGCAGTGTCGCCGCCTTGAGGCCCGCCCTCGCGGGGGCCGCCCTAGCTCGCGCCGACATATCGCTCGACGTTGACCATCTGCTGCTCCCAGCCGCCGTCGTTCAGCCGGAACGCTTGCGCGCGGCGCCCGACCGGCAACTGGTCGAAGCCCGATTCGACGACGCGCAGCAGCGTGCCCGACTCGACGTCGCTCAGATCGAATTCCACGAGCGTGGTCGGCTCAGGCGTGTAGTCGATCGTGATGTCGATCGCGGCCGGATGCCAGCGCCACGACAGATGATGCTCGGGCTCGACACGCTCGACCAGCACGTTCATCAGCAGATGCTCATAGCCTGGATAGGTGATGTGCCCCTGCGTGGATTGCCCCGCGACGAACTGCTTGCCGGTGAGATTCACGCCGAACCATTTGCCGAATTCCTCGGCGTTGGACAGCGCACGCCAGACGCGCGAGCGCGGCGCCTTCAACAGAACCTGCTTTTCGATGCGATCGGTCGATGAGTTCATATGCAGCCTCCTGACTGCATATTAGAAGCACCGCCTCCGATATGCAAGCATTCGACTGCGCTTTGTTCAGAGCGTGATGCGTGCGGCGCCGGCACGACCGGACGCCGCGCGCCGCGCCTTACTCCGTCGCATGCGCGTGTATGACGCCGGTTTGCATCGACCACGCCATCCACGGCCGGCGCAGCGCGACGATCGCAAGGAACGCGCAGGCCGACAGCGTGCCGAACGTCGCGAAGCCCATTTGATAGCTGCCGGTGCTCTCCTTCGCGATGCCCATCACGACCGGCAGATAGAAGCCGCCGATGCCGCCCGCCGCGCCGACGATGCCGGACATCAGCCCGGTGCGGCCGGCCCAGCGATGCGGCACGAGCTGGAACGTCGCGCCATTGCCGAGTCCGAACGCGACATAGAGGCACAGCAGCAACGCAATGCCGCCCGCGAGCGACGGCATCGCCGCCGCGAACAGGAAATCGCAAACCGCGATGATCGCCAGCAGCACGGTCAGCGCGCGCACGCCCGACACGCGGTCGGCAATCAGGCCGCCGAGCGGGCGCACCATCGCGCCGGTCGCGGCGAGCAGCGCCATGAACAGACCCGCGTCGATCTTCGACAGTTGATAGAGGTTGGTCAGCAGCAGCGACACATACGAGGACATGCCGACGAAACCGCCGAACGTGATGCTATAGACGAACATGATGACCCACGTATCGCGCTCGGCGAGCACCGAGCGGTAGCGTTGCGGCAGCACCGCGATCGCCAGCAGCGCACCGATCACCGGCAGCAGCAGCACGCCGGCCTTGCCCGCGCCGAATAGCCCTGCTTCGACGAGCAGCACGAGCGCGATCAGGCCGACCAGCGTCGTCGCGAAACTGCCGAAGGCGCGCAGAACGCTGCCGGTTTTGACGCCCGCGTCGTTGGCCCAGAAGTACAGCGTGATCGCAGCGATCGCGAGCAGCGGCAAGGCGCCGCCGGCGGCGAGTTGCCAACCGTAGCGCGTCGCCAGTTGCGGGAACAGGAAGCCGTCGAGCACCGCGCCGATGTTGCCGGCCGCGGCCAGCCCCAACACGAGGCCCTGCACTTTCGGCGGATAGTTGCTGCCGGCCATCGGCAGCGCGACCGCGAAGCTGGCGCCGCCGACGCCGAGGAACACGCCGAGCACCAGCAGCATTTCGTACGACGGCACCGATTGCAGCAACGGCAGCACGATTGTCGGCACCGCCGACAGCAGCACACCCATCAACGCAATGCGTTTGCCGTGCGCGGACTGATACAGATTGCCGAGCGTCACGCGCAGAATCGCCGCGGACAACACCGGCACCGCGACGAGCAGCCCCTGCTGCGCGGGCGTCATCGCGATGCTCTTGCTGATGAACGGCGCGAGCGGCCCATACAGCACCCAGACGGTGAAGCCCGTGTCGAAATACAGAAAGCAGGCGACGAGTGCGCGCCAATCACCGCTTCGCAGGGAGTGCATCACGTTTTTCATCAGAGATCCTCAGTAAATAAAATGCCTGGTAGTCCAGTTGCTGCGTTACTTGTGTTTGGCACCGGCACGTCGCCCGGAGTTTTCACCGGGATCGACACGCAAGCGTCATGCCATCGTGCTGTCTGTTACGAGGCCTTTTTAAAGGCATCTTCTGAAACGCATCGGCGGCTCAATACACGTCGCGTGCATAACGCTTTTCGCGCGTCAGACGGCTCACGTATTCGAGTGCTTTCTCTTCGCTCATGCCACCGTGAGTCGTGATGACGTCCTTCAGCGCCGCATCGACATCGCGCGCCATCCGGTTCGCGTCGCCGCATACATAGAAATGCGCACCGTCTTCGAGCCATGCCCACAGTTGCGCACCGTGTTCGCGCATGCGGTCCTGCACATAGATCTTGTCGGCCTGGTCACGCGAGAACGCGACGTCGAGCCGGGTCAGCAGACCGCTCGCGCGCATCGCTTCGAGTTCGTCGCGATAGTAGAAGTCGGTCGCGGCATGCTGTTCGCCGAAGAACAACCAGTTGCGTCCGCGCTCGCCGCGTGCCTGCCGTTCGTGCAGAAAGCCGCGAAACGGTGCGATGCCGGTGCCCGGCCCGACCATGATCATCGGCGTGTCCGATTGATGAGGAGGACGAAAATGCGCGGACTTCTGCACGAACACGGGCACATCGGTGTCGCTTGCGCGATCCGCGAGAAACGTCGACGACACGCCCTTGCGGTGCCGCCGCCCATTCGTATACCGCACCGCCGATACCGTCAGATGCACTTCGCCCGGATGCGCCTTCGGGCTCGATGCGATCGAATACAGACGCGGCTGCAGGCGTTTCAGCATGCCGGTCAGCTCGGCGGCCGAGAGGCTCACCGGAAACTCGTGCAATACGTCGGCGAGCTGCTGTCCCCATAGCCATTGCTTCAGATCCGCCTTGCGTTCGGGCGCGAGCAGATCGCCCAGCGCTCCATTGCCGCTGCGCGCGGCGACGAACGCGAGCGCCTCGGCGCTCGGCCGCGCGATCTCGTAGTGCTTGCCGAGCGCATCGGCGAGCCGCATGTCGCCGATACCCGCGACGTGCACCGATGCCTCCGCGTGCAGACCGCTCAGCGTGATCAGTTCGTCGACGAGTTCGGGGCAGTTGCTCGGCCACACGCCGAGCGCATCGCCCGCTTCGTATTCGAGGTTCGTCTCGCCCGTTTGCAGCGACACGTAGCGCGTATCCTTCGCGGCGCCCTGCCGGTTCAGGCGCAGATTGCCGACGACGCGCGACGCGGCCGGCCGCGCCTTGGTCGGCACCGCGCCCACCACCGCGTTGATCATGCCGCCCGGCGGCACCGCGTACAGCGCGGCATCCGCCTGCTTGATGCAGACGATCACGCGTTCGAGCCATGCATCGGCGCTTTGCGGATATTCAATATCGCAATCGACGCGCTCGGTCAGACGCAGCGCACCCTGCGCGGCGAGCCGCTCGTCCAGACGGCGGCCGTGACCGCAAAACTGATCGTAGTTGCGATCGCCGAGCGCGAGCACCGCGAAACGCACGCCGTCGAGGCGCGGCGCCGTGGCGGCGTTCAGTTGCGTCCAGAAGTCCTGCGCGTTGTCGGGCGCATCGCCGTCGCCGAACGTGCTCGTCATCAGCAGCACGTATTGCGCCTTCGCGAGCGTCGCGAACGAAGAGTCGGCCATGCACGCGGTGCGGATGTCGAAGCCCGATTCCATCAGACGCGTCGCGTAACGCTCGGTCAGCGATTCGGTGTTGCCGGTTTGCGAGGCCCACAACAGCGTGACCTTCGGCCGCGCGCGCACGATGCGCACGCCCGATTCGCGTGGCTCTTCCTGTGCGAGATTCGGCCGCAAGGCAGCGGTCGACGTCTGGGCTGTCGTCGCGCTGCGGCTATACAGTCCCGCAAGCAGACCATCGACATAGAGCCGCTTCACCGCATCGAACGGTGCGCTGTGCGGCAGCACCGGCACGTTGGCGAGACCTTGCGCTTCGGCCGAACGCAGGCCACTGACGAAACCCGCCAGATACGCGCGCTCCGCATCGCTGAGCGACGGCATGGGCGCGGGCTCGGGCGGCAGTTGCAGCAAAGTCGTGAGGGCTTCGATACGAGGCATGGGTTGATCCTTGGCGCTTGGCGCTAAAACCGCTGCGTCGGCGGGGGTAGAGAGCGCATCCTCGTCATTGCAAGCGCTCGCGTCGCGATCCGCCGTCACCGGACTCAGCGCGACCGCACAGACTTTCAGTTCGGGCTGCAGAGAAACCGGATCGACCGCGTCGTTGGTCACCGCATTGATGCACAGTTCGTCGCCGAACACGTCGTTCCAGTGCATCGACGCGAAGCACTGACCCGCGCTCACACGGTCGGTGACGACGGCGGGCAGGACCGCGCGACCGCGCCGCGAACGGATCTCGACCGCGTCCTTCGCGCGAATCCCGAGTTCGGCCGCGTCGTCCGGATGAATTTCGACGAAGGGTCCCGGGTTCAGCTTGTTCAGCATCGCGACCTTGCCGGTCTTGGTCATCGTGTGCCACTGATGCTGCAGACGGCCCGTGTTCAACACGATCGGAAACTCGCGATCGGGCAACTCGGCCGCGGGCTGATACGCACGCGCGAAAAACTTCGCCCTGCCGCTCGCGGTCGGAAAAGCAATGCGCGGGTGGCCGCCATCTTCAGACTCCCCGAGCGTCTGGCTCACGCCGTCATTCAGATAGCGAAGCGGATTGCGCGCGGACGAATCGGCCGACGCGATCGGCCACTGCAGTGGCGAGTCCTTCAAGCGGCGATGGCTCGCGCCGCGCAGGTCGTAGCCGGTCGCCGGATTCGCCGCGCGCGTAAGCTCGGCGAACACTTCGTCGGCGCTCGCATAACTGAACGCATCGGCAAAGCCCATTTCACACGCGATGCGCGCGATGATCTGCCAGTCGGGCAGCGCCGCGCCGGGCGGTTCGATGGCCTGCTGCATCAGCGTCAGATTGCGCTCCGAGTTGACCATCACGCCTTCGGCTTCGGCCCACAACGCGCCGGGCAGCAGCACGTCGGCGTAGCGGTTCGTTTCGGTATCGAGGAACGCGTCCTGCGCGATCACGAGTTCGGCCGCGCGCAAACCGGCGATCGCGGTCTGCCGGTTCGCGACGGTCGCGACCGGATTCGTGCAGATGATCCAGCACGCCTTGATGTCGCCCGCGGCCATGCGCGCGAACATGTCGATCGTGCCGTTGCCCGCGTCCGCTTTGAGCGTGCCCGGTGCGATGCCCCACAGTGCTTCGACGAACGCGCGATCTGCGGCGACCAGCGCCGAACGCTGCCCCGGCAGACCAGGGCCCATATAGCCCATTTCGCGGCCGCCCATCGCGTTCGGTTGGCCCGTCAGCGAGAACGGTCCACTGCCGCGCCGGCAGATGCGGCCCGTCGCCAGATGCAGATTGCACAGCGCGTTGGTGTGCCACGTGCCGTGCGTGCTCTGATTCAGGCCCATCGTCCAGCAACTCATCCAGTCTTTGGCCGACCCGATCATCTGCGCGGCGCGACGGATGTCGTCGGCGGCGAGGCCCGTGATGCGGGCGACGTTCTCCGGCGTGTACCCGGCCAGAAACGCGGGCATCGCGTCCCAGCCTTCGGTGTGTTCGGCGATAAAAGCCGCGTCCGTTGCGCCGTTTTCGTGCAGCAGATGCAGCAGACCGTTCAGCAGCGCGAGGTCGGTGCCGGGTTTGATCTGCAGGAACAGATCGGCTTTCACGGCGGTCGTGTTGCGGCGCGGATCGACGACGATCAGCTTCGCGCCAGCCTTCACGCGATCCATCATGCGCAGGAACAGGATCGGGTGGCAGTCGGCCATATTCGCGCCGCTGACGAAAAACAGATCCGCGTGATCGAAGTCTTCGTACGAGCCGGGCGGACCGTCCGCGCCGAGCGACAGCTTGTAGCCGCTCGCCGCGCTCGACATGCACAGGCGCGAATTCGCTTCGATATTGTTCGTGCCGATAAAGCCCTTCGCGAGCTTGTTGACCAGATACTGCGCTTCGAGCGACATCTGCCCCGACACGTAAAACGACAGCGCATCGGGACCATGCTCGTCGAGCACGCGCCGCAGACGCGCGGCGGTATCGCTCAACGCCTGCGCCATCGGCAGCGGCACCGGGTCTTCGTCGCGCGCACGACGCACGAACGCGCCTTCGAGACGACCCGACTTGCGCAGCGCGACGTGGGCCGACTGCCCTTTGGTGCAGAGCCGGCCCAGGTTGGCCGGATGCTCCTTGTCGCCAGCGATCTTCACGACCTGGCCGTCCTCGACGTGCAGCACCATGCCGCAGCCGACGCCGCAATACGGACACACGCTCTTTACGCTGGTAGCAGACATGCGCGAATGATCGGGTTGAAACATCAGAACGATGGACAAAGGCCGCTACCTCAAACCGCGACCCACACCTGGCCGTTTTCGATGCGCGTGGCAAATGCGCTGACCGAATACGACGGCGTTTCGAGGCATTCGCCGGTGCGCAGATCGAAGTGATGCTTGTAGATCGGCGACGCGACCACGATGCGCTCGCCGAGGCTGCCGACGAGTCCGCGCGACAGCACCGCCGCTTGCGAACCCGGATCGAAGTTTTCGATCGCGTAGACCGTGGGCTCGGCCGGCGACTCGACCTGGCCGCCATCGACGTGAAACACGGCCACCTGTTCGCCATTGACGAGCGCGCAAACGCCGGTGTTCGGCACGATGTCGTCGAGCGCGCAGACCGCGGTCCAGGCGCGGGGCAAGCGTTCGTTCTTCATGACTGGGCTCCTTTTGAGTTAAGCGGGAATCGGATGCGGTCAAACCGTCTCGACGACAACGGGAATCCCGATGCGCTGCACCTGCCGCTCAGCGGGCGTTGCCGGCCGGATCTGTCCGCGCTCCTCGACGAACGCGACGTTGCTGTCGGACTCGACGCTGTTGACGAAATGGCGGAAGCGCTTGCGCGTTTCGGGATCGGTGACGGCCTTTTTCCATTCGCACTCGTACGTGTCGACCACATGCTGCATTTCCACTTCGAGCTCGGTGGCGACGCCAAGGCGATCGTCGACGATCACGTCGATCAGATAGTCGAGCCCGCCTTCGAGGTTGTCGCGCCACACGCTGGTGCGTTGCAGTCGGTCGGCGGTGCGCACGTAGAACATCAGGAAGCGGTCGATATAGCGCACGAGCGTCGCCTTATCGAGGTCCGCGGCGAGCAGTTCCGCGTGACGCGGCTTCATGCCGCCGTTGCCGCACACGTACAGATTCCAGCCCTTCTCGGTCGCGATCACGCCGACGTCCTTGCCCTGCGCTTCCGCGCATTCGCGGGTACAGCCCGACACGCCGAACTTGATCTTGTGCGGCGTGCGCAGGCCCTTGTAGCGATTCTCGAGTTCGACCGCGAGACCGACCGAATCGCCGACGCCGTAGCGGCACCACGTCGAGCCGACGCACGACTTCACCGTACGCAGCGATTTGCCGTACGCGTGACCCGATTCGAAGCCGGCCGCGATCAGCTCTTCCCAGATCGACGGCAATTGCTCGACGCGCGCGCCGAACAGATCGACACGCTGGCCACCGGTGATCTTCGTGTAGAGGCCATATTTCTTCGCGACCTGCGCGACCGCGATCAGGCCGTCGGGCGTCACTTCGCCGCCCGGCATGCGCGGCACGACCGAATAGGTGCCGTCGCGCTGGATGTTCGCGAGGTAGTAGTCGTTGGTGTCCTGCAGCGACGCGTGCTCCTTTTTCAGCACGAATTCGTTCCAGCACGACGCGAGAATGCTCGCGACCGCCGGCTTGCAGATGTCGCAACCGAGCCCGCGGCCATGCTTCGCGAGCAGCGCGCCGAAACTGCGCACTCCCTCGACGCGCACGAGGTGATACAGCTCCTGGCGCGAATACGGGAAGTGCTCGCAGACGTGGTTGTTCACCGCGAGGCCCTGCTTCTTCATCTCGGCCTTCATCACCTGCGTGACGAGCGGCACGCAGCCGCCGCACGAGGTGCCCGCGCCGGTCGCGCTCTTCAACGCGCCGATGTCGGTCGCGCCCGCGCACACGGCTGCGCACAGCTCGCCCTTCGACACGTTGTTGCACGAGCAGATCTGCGCGGCCGCGGGCAACGCCTCGACGCCGAGCGCCGGCTTCGCGCTGCCGTCCGCTTGCGGCAGGATCAGGAATTCGGGGGACGCTGGCAGCTCGATGCGGTTCAGCATCATCTGCAGCAGCGTGCCGTATTCGCTCGCGTCGCCGACCATCACGCCGCCGAGCAGATGCTTGCCGCAATCGGACACGACGAGCTTCTTGTAGATCTGCTTGCGTTCGTCGCTGAACTGGTAGGTGCGGCTGCCCGGCGTATTGCCGTGCGCGTCGCCGATGCTGGCGACGTCGACGCCCATCAGCTTGAGCTTCGTGCTCATGTCGGCGCCGGCGAATTCGGCCGGGTCGCCGAGCAACTGCTTCGCGACCACGCGCGCCATCTCGTAGCCGGGCGCGACGAGCCCGAACAGCTGGCCGTGCCACAGCGCGCATTCGCCGATCGCATAGATGTGCGGATCGCTGGTGCGGCACGCGTCGTCGATGGCGATGCCGCCGCGCGCGCCGAGTTCGAGGCCGCATGCGCGCGCGAGATCGTCGCGCGGACGGATGCCGGCGGAGAACACGATCATGTCGGTGTCGAGATGGCTGCCGTCGGCGAACTGCATGCGGTGCGTGCCCGCTTCGCCGTTGACGATCGCCGTCGTGTTCTTCTGCGTGTGCACCGTGACGCCAAGCTCTTCGATCCGGCCGCGCAATACCCGGCCGCCGCCGTCGTCGACCTGCACCGCCATCAGGCGGGGCGCGAATTCGACCACGTGCGTTTGCAGACCCATGTCGCGCAGCGCCTTCGCGCATTCGAGACCGAGCAGGCCCCCGCCCACGACCGTGCCCGTTTTCGAGCGGGCGCCGCATTCGCGCATCGCTTCGAGATCGTCGATCGTTCGATAGACGAAGCAGTCGCCGCGCTCGCGGCCCGGCACCGGCGGCACGAACGGATAGGAGCCGGTCGCGAACACGAGGCGGTCGTACGGCAGCGTTTCGCCGGTCGCGACCGTCACCGTGCGCGCGTCGCGATCGACCGCGACCGCCCGCGCGTTCAGCTTCAGTTGCACGCCGTGGCGCTCGAAGAAGCCCGGCTCGACGAGCGACAGGTCATCGGCGGTCTTGCCCGAGAAGAACTCGGACAGATGCACGCGATCGTAGGCCGGTCGCGATTCTTCGCCCAGCACCGTGATGTCGAGATCGTGCGCGGCCCGTTGCGCCAGGCATTCGACCAGTTTGTGGCCGACCATCCCGTGACCGATAACGATGATTTTCATGAGCGCACTGTCCTCTGGTGTCTGGCGAAAGCGATTGCGGAAATAAAAACGGCGTCCCGCGAATCCGGCCGAGGGGGCCGAATTCGGGGGACGCCGTTGTCCTGTTGGGTGCTGCGGGGCGCGTGCAGTTGTGCTGCAAGCGCGACGAACCCACGTTGGTCCGATGGCAACGCTTATCGCAAGGGCTGTGCCAATTTCGATAAATGCGCCCGAAAGCGCGGTGTGGCCGGGATTTGCGGCAAGTCGCGCGGCTTCGGACCGGATCCCGCGCGCGACGCGTTTTGAGGCGGCCGAGCACAGGGATGGTGCGACGCAGCACTGTCGACGTGCGAAACGAAGGCGCACGGGCGTGCGATCGCCGTCATGTTTTCCGCGTGAATCGCAATGTGTGGCAACGGCTTGCGCGCCTTGATCGGATCGATGGCGTGGTCCTTGCATTGCTCTTGCGCAACGTCATCGCGGCAACGTCGTCGCGACGCGCAGACTCAACCGTCGACAGGCAATGCAATGGACAACGGCGTCCCCTCGTGATCTTCACGGGCGGGCGCCGTTTTCGTTTCGGGCCAACGGAAACCAACGGCATAAGGACACCAACATGAACACCAACACCGGCAAGGTCACGCTGCTGAGTGCGGGCCCGGGCGACCTCGACTTGCTGACGCTGAAGGCCGTCAAGGCGCTCGCGGCCGCCGACGTCGTGCTGCTCGACGACCTCGCGAATCCCGACATCGTGACGCTCGCGCCGCAGGCGCGCGTGATTCGCGTCGGCAAACGCGGCGGCTGCCGCTCGACGCCGCAGGCGTTCATCGAGCGGCTGATGCGGCGTTATGCGCTGAAGGGTCTGCACGTGGTGCGCGTCAAAGGCGGCGAAGCGCTGCTGTTCGGTCGCGCGGGCGAGGAACTCGCGGTGCTGCGCGATGCGGGCCTCGCGGTCGAGATCGTCAACGGCATCTCGTCGGGCTTCGCGGCCGCCGCGGGTCTCGGCATGTCGCTCACGCATCGGCGGCATTGCCACGGCGTGAGCTTCGTCACCGCGCACACCGAAGATCACGGCGAGCCGGACTGGGCCGCGCTCGCCGCGACGCGCACGACGCTCGCGATCTATATGGGCATGCGGCGCATCGACGGCATCGCCGCCGCGTTGCTCGCGCACCTGCCGGCCGAAACGCCGGCCGCGGTCGTGCAGTGGGCCGGCGGCGGCGGCGAGCGGCGCCTGTTGACGCGGCTCGATCGGCTCGCCGCCGATGCACTCGGCGCGGGCTTCGGCAGTCCGGCGGTGATTCTGGTGGGCAATGCGGTTGGCGAGAGCGCCGAAGCGCCTTGCTGGGAACGCGAAGTTCGCGGCAATCGAGATGGGCAAACACTACCCGCGTCGGCCATGGCGCGGGCAGCCTGATCGGCGCTCGAAGCGGGCCTCGCCCGCCTTTCATCCCATCAATCGCCGAACCCGAGCTCCGCGTCGACCTGCTGCCCGACCCGCAGCCAGGCCCCCGCCCCGCTCGCGACCAGCGCGTTGTTGCCGAACGTGACCGCGCCGTCGAAGCGTTCGCTGACTCGGTAACCGAGCATCGTGTCGGTCGGCTCGTTCGGCCAGTCGGGATCGGGCGCGCCACGCGCCTGATCGATGGTCGGCATCGGACAGCGCGAGCACAGCTTGACGAGCCGTAACTCGACGCGCGCGCTCGAGTCCGCATTCGCGCCGACGGCGAGTGTCTCGACATAGTCCTCTTCATAGGCATCGAGGCCGCTGAGCACGATATTGGGCCTGAAGCGATCGATTCTGATCGACGGTGCGCCTTTGCCGTTCAGGCGCGCGTTCAGATCGTCGAGCGAGGCCTGGCCGACCACCAGCAGCGGAAAGCCATCGGCAAAAAAGGTCGTGGCGCCCCCCGTGCTGTCCGTATAGTCCGGATCGACGACGCGTTCCCGCTCGGGATCGAAGCGCAGCAAGCGCGCGGGCAGACCGAGGAACTCCGTGAACCAGGCCGCCGTTTCTTCGCCGGTGTCGAGCCCGTAGGCCGCGTCGCGCCACACCGCGGTAGCGACCCTGGGTGCCGCGGCGAGCCGCGCGGCATCGAGCGGCGTGCGCAGCTCACGCATGCCCGGCGCGCTGACGATCAGCTCCTCTGCGCCGAGTTCGACCTTGATCAGCGCCATGCGCGGATACGCGCGCTGCGTGAACATCGCGCCTTCGGGATCGACGATCATCCAGTTGCGGTCGTATTCGAGGCCCGTCGCCAACAGCCGCGCCTCGGTGAGCGCGATGCCCGCGCAGGATTTGATCGGATAGACGAATAGTTCGTTGATGGTAGGCATGGTTGCACGCGCGTCGGGAGCGCAGTCCCGGCGAAGATCGGGGACTGAAAGTAGATCCGTATAGTACCGAAATCAGCGTTGACGTGGACGTGCGAGCCGGACCCTCTCATCGGGCTTTTTTAAGCTTGTTTTAAAAGTGGCGACCTAGAGTCGAATCACAGCAGCATGGAGGACGCATCGGACAGACGCGTTACTCCGACTCAACCGACTCAGCTGCTCGTGTCGGGGGCATGTGATGCAACGCGACAACCTCAAGTACTTCCTGATCGTGGAATGTCTGACCGCGGCGGTGTCCGCGGGCTGCATGGCGCAATCCCCTCCGAACAACGTAAGCTCTGGAGCGGATGTGCCGGCTGCCGGGCTTCCAGGCCACGACACGGCGCCCGCAATAGTGACGGACTTCTCGCGCCTCGTCAGCGAAGAAGGCAAAGCAGTCGTCAATATCAGCGTGACAGCGGCTCAACCTGTCGCCACCTTCACTCCCCTCTGGCCGCCGGCCGGCAGCGAAGACGATCCTTTTACCCGGCAGTTCCAGCAGTTCGCCTACGCCCCTCCTGGCGCGACAGGCCTGGCGTCGCAACGCAGCGGCTCTGGATTCATCATCGCCGCCGATGGTTACATTCTCACCGACTCCAGCCTGATAACCAAAGCAACCCGAATCAGCGTGACGCTAAAGGACGGTCGCAGGTTCAAGGCCACGGTGGTCGGCGACGACCCAGCGAGCGGTATCGCGCTGCTCAAGATTCCCGCCACCAAACTGCCGACAGTCAAAATTGGCTCACCGTCCGCGAACAAGGCCGGTCAGTGGATCGTCTCGATCGGCTCCCCTTATGGACTGAACGACACGGTGACGGCAGGCATCATCAGCAACATGTCGCGGCCTTTGCCAGGCGAGTCGTATGTACCGCTTATCCAGACTGACGTGACCGAAAATGCGGGCGATGCAGGCAGCCCGGTGTTCAGTCTGAACGGCAACGTCATTGGGATCGAAATGCCTATCACGAAAGAGATCGGCGACGTTGAAGGAGCCGCGTTCGTGCTGCCGATCAATGAAGCGATGAAAGTTGCCCGACAGTTGCAACTGCACCACGAGGCGGAACACGGACGCCTCGGCATCACGATTCAGGATGTCAGCTGGCCGCTTGCGCAATCTTTCGGTCTGAACAGGCCGCAAGGGGCGCTCGTCAGCTCGGTCGACCCGCGAGGACCGGCTGCCAGGTCCGGTCTCAGACCAGGCGACGTCATCATGAAGATCAATGGCGTTGATATTCCAGATTCGACCCAGTTGCCCGTCACAGTAGCCGATCTCAAACCGGGCACATCCGTCCATCTCGTGTACTGGCGCGATAACGCCACGCACGACACGACAGTCGCGCTTGGCAGTCTGAATGCCACTCCTGCCGAGACCCCGGCCATTGCGCAGGTCGCAGCTCCCGATGGGTTGACCGTGCGCGGTTTGACCGCACAGGAGCGACACGACGCAGGTGTCGAAGGTGGTGTCCTGGTCGAAAAAAGCACGGGGGCCGGCGCGCTCGCCGGCATCGAACCGGGAGACATCATCCTGATGGTCGACAGCACTCATGTATCAAGTCCCGCCCAGTTCCGGCGGAAAGCGGCGAACAGCGGTAACGCGGTCGCGCTATTGGTCCAACGCGACGGACAGCGCATGTTCGTCACCATCGACATGGGCTAGGGTCTGTTTATATATGTAAATAGACCCTGGCAGCGCAGTGGCGGCGCGTACCTCATCGCCACACGTTATGAGGAGCTCGAAATGAACCAGCATGCAATCGTCAAAGTTGGCTTGACCGCACTCGCACTGGGTGCAAGCGTCCAATACGCGTTCGCGGCAACCCAGCCTGTACCCGCGGTACAGCACGAGGGTGAGGTTACATTCCTGAGCGGCGGGATCGGCCTTGGCCAATCCACCGCTATCAAGGAGGTCATGCCAAGGTATCCACTCACGCTCGAGTTTGCGGGCAAGGCGGCTAGCGGCAACGAATACCTTGCGAATATCCCGGTGACGCTATCCGACATGCACGGCAATACGATATTGCAGACCACCGCAAAGGGTCCTTTCCTGTTGGCGTCGCTGCCTCACGGCCGGTATAGCGTGAGCGCCACATATGACGGCAAGACGGAGCGCAGGGACGTGAATATCGCTCCGTCGTCGCATGTGCATGAAGTGTTCCTGTGGTCGATGTAGACCGGCGTTTCGCGTTTCTGCCCGCACGCGATCCGATTCGCCGGCTTTCCGGCTCGCGACGACCGCGGCGGTGCATTCGGTAACCGGTACTCGTGAAAAGTCGCGATGGGCAACCGAACCGACTCGGAGCTTGCCATGAAAAACGGTTCCAGCGAGCCTCTCGACGAAACCCGCCGCAGATGGCTCATCGCCACATCGGCCGTCGGCGCCATAGGAGGCGTGGCGGTCGTCGTTCCTTTTGTCGACTCGTTTGCGCCGCCAGCGAGTGCGAGGGCAGCCGGGGCGCCAGTCAGCGCCGACATCAGCAGACTCGAGCCTGGCAGCATGATGACCGTGGCGTGGCGCGGCAAGCCGATTTTCATCGTCAACAGAACCAACGAGATGCTGGCGGCCGTGCTCAAGGCCAACCCGATGGTCGCCGACCCGCATACCGCGCATCCGTTCTCGATACCGCTGCCGGCCTACTGCAACAACGAATACCGGTCGCGCCCGGATCATCGCAACATACTCGTTGTGATCGGCGTGTGCACCCATCTCGGCTGCACCCCGCTGCCCCGCTTCCAGCCCGGGCCGCAACCCAGTCTGCCCGACGATTGGCCCGGGGGCTTTCTGTGCCCTTGTCACGGCTCGACTTACGACCTGGCCGGTCGAGTGTTCAAAGACAAACCCGCGCCCCAGAATCTGGATGTGCCGCGTTACATGTTTGCATCGTCGACGAGCATCGCTATCGGACAGGATGAAAAAGGCGAGGAGGCATAGCCGCGGCATACGGTCGAGGACGCGGGAAGTTCCTGCTACGGTCACGCAATACCAGCCCGCCTCGCTACCGCTACATCGATCCGTGGCGGCCGATCGAGCGCGCGATGTCGCGCCGGTCGCCTATCACCTACCGAGATCGAGATCACCAATTGATGCGCGAAGCCGCGAAACCCAAGGCGCTGAGCGCGAAACTGCCTGCGCCGAAAGAAGTGCGCGACTTAAAGTGCTCCTCGGCGGCCGTCAGGCTTTCGCCGTTCGCCTCGCTCGACAGGTTCGCCGAAGAAGAGCCCGAGGGTGGCTCGGCGCGGTCCGCATACCATCGCGCCATGGGACACGCAACGGCCGCCGCGCACGAGCCGCTCGACAACCTGATCCCGGCCCAGGGACCCGATGAATCCGGCGGCATCAAGTCCTCAGCAATCCGATCGCCCACCGTTGCATTCACGCTACCGCAAATGAACGCCGCCGACAGGGCTGCGGCGGCACCGGCGAGGGCGAGCCTGCGTTCGAGATCGAACCCGCGGATTGCCCGAAAGCGCGCTGGATAGAAGTGCCGCAGATTAAACAGCAGCGCTGCGCCGACCTGGATGGTCGGGCCTTCGCGGCCGACGGTGAAGCCGCCGACGATCGACAGAAAAGACACCACGATCTTGCCGATCAGGATCCTGATGCTCAAAAGCCGCGGCGCAAGTCCGCCGCGATCATGCAGCGTGGCGATGACCTGAGGAATGCCGCTGCCTTTCGCGCCGGGAATGAACCGCCTCGTGATCCATACGCTGGCCGTGCCGATAGCCGGCGTGAGCAGGAAAGGCAGCCACCAGCGGACGGCGGTAATGCGACGAAATATGTCATGACCTGCGTCAATAAGGTGCGCGTAAAGAACTGCGACGAGACCCGTGGCCACCGCGCCCAGCCAGAAAATCCCATAGCGGAACGACAGCCGCCGAGCATGTTGCAGCGTTCTTCTGTCAAGGAATCGAAAGAAAGCGGCGAACGGATTCACCATCACGTATGGGTCAATTTAAAAAAAAAAGCCCAGCCGTTAAGCTGGGCGGAGGGGATCGCCTTCTGTCGCCTGAAGACGAGTGGACGTTCTCTCTGACCCTATGCAACAACCAGCAATATCGCCGTACCGTGTTCCGCACCACTCGCCGCCAGGATAGGCATGTCGTGACATAAATTCAAGTGAATGCTGCATTCTTCGATAAAACGTCAATCGGGGCAGTTCGACACCAATTCATTCAGACGACGGCCTGCAATTGCGCAGCGCACGACGCGCGGACCAGTTCAAAGCCCGAAGTACCAGAGCCGCACGTCCTCTTCCTCTGACCATATCTGCACGTCCAGCATCTCGTCGAATTCGACCGGCTCGCCCCGGTACATGCAGCAGAACCCGCGCTCGGTGCGATAGACGATCACCCACTCGCGCGGGTCGGGGGTTGCGTCGGGCGAACGGTCAGGCACCTGCCACAAGGCGTCCCCGCACGGTGGAGAGAACGGGCGATCATCATCGTGCCGGCACGGGGAAAGCCTTTAAGCCTGCTTTAATCGCCACTGCATAGATTGAAAGCGTACCAGGCCTGTCGTGCCTTCAACGAGCCACGATCGATCCGCCACTGCCGACGCGGAGCAAGGTTGATCGCTGCAATGCCCCACTGATCGAAGCTGACAGACAGTTGACTGGCACTCTACTGGTTCTCTCGTACAAGGAGGACACACCATGCGTACGCTGCCTGCACTATGCGCTGGAATATGTTTGGGCTTCGCCCACCTTGCCATCGCGCACCCGACCTCGGACGTCGCCCCGAAAACTGGGTGCAAGGATTTCTCCGCGATCGCCATTCATCAACGCCCCCCGCTCGCTGACTGGGTCGCACCGCCGAGCCGTCATCGTGTGGTCCGGACTGACAGCGCGATCATAGTCAATGCTGCTGCCCCGGTTGGCCTCATTGTCGGCGAGTGCGGGAAACCGACCTGAACAGGTCGAACGCAGATCGAACGTTTCTTCGGGCGTATCAGCCAGTTTCGGCTGCCTTCCACTGGTTTCGACTGGTTCGTGGGCGGCTAAGCGGTGTTCGCGTCGCCCATGCGCGGGTCTGGATCACTCGTGAAAGCGTGAACCGGGCCTAGTCCGCTTGCCGCTGTCATCCAACGATGAACCGGAGCCGTCGCCCCCGCTACGGCTCGCGGCGCGACCATTGTCTGGCCGCAATGAAGGCTTCGAAAACCAGCTGATCTGCTGGTCTACCTCGTTATTTCTGAACCAGGCCGCGCTTGTGGACCGCCCGGCGCGTGGCGTTGCGGCGGCACTGTCGAGCGCACGGGCAGAGCCGCCTGGCGAGGCCGCCGTTTCGCGCTGCCTCGCGCGGAAGTAAAATCGTCGGATCAGCCTTGCGCCGGAGAGTCGCAAGAAGCTTGCAACGGAGCCCCGAGGATCTCCTGAAGCGCCGCATCGCCGGTTACCGAAAGAAGCTGTAGAAGCCACCTTCCCATCACCGAGACAGGAAATTCATTATGTTGACCAAACCCATGTTGACCGTCGCCGAGACGACCCGCATTGTCGATGCCGCCCGCGCGGAAGCCGAGAAGAACAAATGGCCTGTCGCGATCGTCGTCGCGGACGACGGCGGCCATCCGCTCGCGGTGCTGCGTCTCGACGGCGCGGCGCCCTCCACCTCGTATATCGCGACCGAAAAAGCGCGCACCGCGGCGCTCGGCCGGCGCGAAACCAAGGTCTATGAAGACATGATCAACAACGGCCGCACCGCGTTCCTCAGCGCACCGCTGCAGGGCACGCTCGAAGGCGGCGTGCCGGTGATCGTCGACGGCCACGTGGTCGGCGCGGTCGGCGTGTCGGGCGTCAAGTCGGAGCAGGATGCGCAGATCGCGAAAGCCGGCATTCAGGCGCTCGGCGTGTAAAGCGCCGAGCGCCAAAGCAATCCCGAGACACAACGCGGACCGATGCCCCCTCGTCGGTCCCATAACAGATGGAGCAGTCGATGACTCAGATGAACCCGCGCGGCGGACTGCAGGTCGCCGCCAACCTCGACCAGTTCGTTGAATCCGAAGCCCTGCCCGGCACCGGAATCGACAGCGCCGCCTTCTGGTCGGGATTCGACGCCCTCGTGCACGAGCTGGCGCCCAAAAATCGGGCGTTGCTCGCCGAGCGCGACCGCCTGCAAAGCGAACTCGACAACTGGCATCGGGCCAATCCCGGCCCGGTGCGGGATCTGCGCGCGTATCGTGCCTTTCTCGAAGGCATCGGCTACATCGTGCCCGTGCCCACCAGCGTCCAGGCCACGACCGACCACGTGGACAGCGAGATCTCCGGACAGGCCGGCCCGCAGCTCGTCGTGCCGCTGTCGAACCAGCGCTACGCGTTGAACGCCGCAAACGCGCGCTGGGGTAGCCTGTACGACGCGCTGTACGGCACCGACGCGATCCCCGAAACGGACGGCGCGGAAAAGCAGAAGGGCTTCAACCCGGTGCGCGGCGCAGCCGTGATCGCGTACGCGCGCAAGTTCCTCGATCAGGCCGCGCCGCTCGCGAACGGCTCGCACGCGGACGCAACGCGCTATAGCGTCGAGAACGGCCGGCTGGTCGTCGCGCTGAAGAGCGGCACCACGGCGCTGAAGACACCTGCGCAGTTGGTCGGCTATCAGGGCGACGCGAGCACGCCGTCGGCGGTGCTGCTCAAGCACAACGGCCTGCACGTCGAGATCCAGATCGATGCGAACGATTCGATCGGCAAGACCGATGCCGCCCATGTGAAGGACATCGTCGTCGAAGCGGCGGTCACCACGATCATCGATTGCGAGGACTCGGTCGCGGCCGTCGATGCCGACGACAAGGTGCAGCTCTATCGCAACTGGCTCGGCCTCATGAACGGCGACCTGACCGAACAGGTCACGAAGAACGGCAAGACCTTCACGCGCCGGCTCAATGCCGATCGCGAATACATCGGCGCCGACGGCAAGTCGCAGGTCAAGCTGCATGGCCGCTCGCTGCTGTTCATCCGCAACGTCGGCCATCTGATGACGAACCCGGCCATATTGACGAAAGACGGCCACGAGATTCCGGAAGGCATTCTCGACGCGGTGATCACCACGCTGTGCGCGCTGCGCGACCGCCACAACAAGCTGAACTCGCGCACCGGCTCGATCTATATCGTGAAGCCGAAGATGCACGGACCGGCCGAAGTCGCGTTCGCGAGCGAACTGTTCGCGCGCGTCGAAGACCTGCTGAAGCTGCCGCGCAACACGATCAAGATGGGCATCATGGACGAGGAGCGCCGCACCAGCGTGAATCTGCTCGCCTGTATCGCCGAAGCGTCGGCGCGCGTCGCGTTCATCAACACGGGCTTCCTCGATCGCACCGGCGACGAGATGCACTCGGCGATGGAAGCGGGCCCGATGATGCACAAGGGCGACATGAAGTCGAGCAAGTGGATCACGTCGTACGAGCGCAGCAACGTGCTGGTCGGTTTGAGCGCCGGCTTGCGCGGCCGCTCGCAGATCGGCAAGGGCATGTGGGCGATGCCCGACCTGATGCACGCAATGCTGGAGCAGAAGATCGGCCATCCGAAGGCCGGCGCGAACACCGCGTGGGTGCCCTCGCCGACCGCGGCGACGCTGCACGCGCTGCACTATCACCAGGTCGACGTGCAGGCGGTCCAGCAGGAACTCGAACGCACCGACTATGCGACGGTGCGCGACGAACTGCTCGACGGCCTGCTGACGATTCCGGTCGTCGAAAAGGCGCAATGGAGCGACGACGAAATCCGCGCCGAGGTCGACAACAACGCGCAGGGCATTCTCGGCTATGTGGTGCGCTGGATCGACCAGGGCGTCGGCTGCTCGAAAGTGCCGGACATCCACAACGTCGGCCTGATGGAAGACCGCGCGACGCTGCGTATTTCGAGCCAGCACATCGCCAACTGGCTGTATCACGGTGTGATCAAGCGCGAGCTCGTCGAGGAGACGTTCAAGCGCATGGCCAAGGTGGTGGACGCGCAAAACGCCGGTGATCCGCTCTACCAGCCGATGGCGCCGGGCTTCGACACGATCGCATTCAAGGCCGCGCAGGCGCTCGTCTTCGAGGGGCGCCAGCAGCCGAGCGGATATACCGAGCCGTTGCTGCACAAGTTCCGGCTCGAGGTGAAGAAGCAGGGTTGAGGCCGTCCGGCCGAAACGACGACGGGCGCCGTGCAATGCGGCGCCCGTTTTTTTTCCAGGTCGTGTCACTTCACGCGGCTTCTGCCGTCAATTGCGCCGCCTCGCCACCTGACGCTTCGTTCTTCATATAGGCTTGCAGATATGCCTCGAATTCAGCCTTCACCTCGGGATGGCGCAGTGCGAATTCGACGGTCGCCTTCAGATAGCCGAGCTTGCTGCCGCAATCGAAGCGCGTGCCGAAGTAGCGATACGCTAGCACCTGCTCCTCGGTCAGCAACGACTGCACCGCGTCGGTCAGTTGCAGCTCGCCGCCCGCGCCCGGCTTCAGCGCGCGGATATGCTTGAAGATCGTCGGCATCAGCACGTAGCGGCCCACCACGCCGAGATTCGACGGCGCCTCGTCCGGCGCTGGCTTCTCGACGATGCCCGACAGCTTGATCACGTTGTCTTCCCACTCGCGGCCGTCGACGACGCCGTACGAGCGGCTGTCCTCGCGCGCGATCGTTTCGACGCCGATCACCGAGCTGTGATAGTGGTTGAAGGTATCGACGAGCTGGCTCATCACGGGCTTCGCGCTATGCAGCAGGTCGTCGGCGAGAATCACCGCGAACGGGCTGTCGCCCACCAGTTTTTCGGCGCACAGCACCGCATGGCCGAGACCGAGTGCTTCGGCCTGGCGCACGTAAAAGCAGTCGACGTTGGCCGGCTTGATGCTGCGCACGAGGTCGAGCAGCTTCTGCTTGTTGCGCGCTTCGAGTTCGGACTCGATCTCATAGGATTTATCGAAGTGATCTTCGATCGCGCGCTTGCTGCGGCCCGTCACGAAGATCATCTCGGTGATGCCGGCGTCGATCGCTTCTTCGACCGCGTACTGGATCAGCGGCTTGTCGACGATCGGCAGCATTTCCTTCGGACTTGCTTTGGTAGCCGGCAGGAATCGTGTCCCGAGGCCCGCTACGGGAAACACGGCTTTGGTGACTTTCAGCATGGTAGGCATTCCCACATCGGTTAGAAATTGGTGTGTTCGCGGACCTTGCGGCCAATCAATGCCGGCGCAAGACTAGCAGAAAAACTGCGAGGTTCACGGAGGCGGCTTTTCTCCGATTCAATTCGGATAATTCGCGCATTAATCGCAATGCGATATTGTGAAAAATTGAGGAAATTATTACGTATCTATTGCCAGTTGGTGATCGAGCAAATCCGAAAGTCTTACCTTTCGGACGCCCCCTGGCACGGGTCGCCTGGCGACCCGATGACCGGCTTCGGCAGCACGTCATTCCTGTTCGTCGACCGGTGGCAGCTTGCCTGGGTTCATCCGGTAGCTACGGATCGGCTCGTTGCGCAAGGCATCGCGGTAGGCGGAGGCGGCCACCAGGATCAGCAGGACGGCCACGCCGGCCAGTAAATGCAGGTTCATGACTTCACCTCGGGGTCGGAAAATCCTTGCTTTAAATTAGCACGACAAAAGCGATAAATAATTCGATACCCCATACGTCGACGCGCAATTACAATTCGTCACAAAATCGATGTCGGATTCAATGCGAAATGGAATTTTTTAATCATTTTTCAGGATTGCGGTGCTCTAGGATGGATGCGTCGCGGGTGCGCAAGACGCCCGCTCGAAGGCCTGTTCCGCGTCAATTTTTTCTCTTTTCCGCTTCAGATAAGGACCGCCTATGAGCGACCCAGCACTGGATGCCGCCGGCTCATCCCTGCCCCTCTCCCCGCTGCCGCGCCCGGAGAAAAACCCGGCCACGGCGCATGCGCGCAGCGACGCGCGTGTCGATAGCGCCAGCAAGGAGCACGCGATCGACGCGATGCGAGGCTTCGCCGCGCTGCTGGTCGCCTACTTTCATTGCCGCCAGATCGTGTGGGTCGGCATGCAGGCGTTTCATCAGAGCGTCGGACATTCATTGAGTCCCAGTAGTCTCGCCGCGTATCTGACGTTTCCGATCGCATGGGGCTCGGCCGGTGTGCCGATGTTCTTCGTCATCAGCGGCTACTGCATCCATCGCGGCGGCGCGCTGCGGCTCGCGAGCAATCCCGCTTACCGGCTCGATGCAGGCAACTTCTGGCTGCGGCGCTTCGCGCGCATCTACCCGGTGCTGCTCGCGGCGCTCGTACTGACCTTCGCGCTCGATTCGTTGAGCCTGCAATTGCCGCCCGTCAGTCACAAGATTCGCGACATCGGCTGGCATCCGTTTCTGGTCAACCTGTTTTCGCTGCAGGGTATGGCGGGTAAAACGTATGGCTCGAACGGCGCGCTGTGGACGCTGTCGCTCGAAGTGCAGTTCTATGCGATCTATCCGCTGCTGTTCGCGCTGCGCAGACGCATCGGCATGAACGCCGTGCTCGCGCTCGTCGGCGCGATCAACGTTGCGTCCGCGTACGGGTTGGAGCGCCACGATCTGCAGTTCTTCACGTCGTACTGGTTCTCCTGGATGCTCGGTGCGTGGATCGCCGACGCCAAAGCGCGCAGCGTGCGAGCGGCGCGTGCGCCGGCATCGCTGTACGTGCTCGCGGCGGCCTTGATCGCGGCAGGCTGCGTCGCGTTTCACTTCGGCCAGTACGGCGCGTTCCAGATATGGGCGCTCGGCTTCGCGTGCTATCTGTACAAGACACTCGATGCGCGCAAGGACCCGCAACGCGAAGCGAGCGGCGTGCTCGCGCTGCTTCGCGCAGGGTCGCACGCGCTGTCGCGCCTGCTGTCGCGCGTCGGCGACTTCAGCTTCTCGCTGTATCTGATCCATCTGCCGATCTTCGTACTGCTGTCGGCGTGGCTGTTTCGTTCGTCGCTGCAGATGTCGATCTGGCCGTCGTTCGGCTATATGCTGGTCGCGGTGCCGGCCGCCTATGTGTTTTATCGGCTCGTTGAGTTGCCTGCGATGAAGTGGTCGGGGAGTTTTAAGCCTAAAGGGCGCTGATAGAACGTTGACATTGGATCAATCCCGCCCGTTCGGGTGCTTCACCATCATTTGATCTGGTTGAATAGCAACGTCGATACCTGGTGCTCGTCCTGAATGGAAAATTGAAACGGTATCTCTGGATGCGTAAATTTGAGCCGGAGCTGCTTTAGAGCCGGGACCGGGACAAATCGCTGATTCTTAAACGTGTAGTACGACACTAACAGGCCAACGCGGGATGCCTGTGCATCGTCGAATACGTAACTGTTATTCGGAAAGGCAAGCTTCCCTTCCTTCGTCGCCACGACGGCCCGACATGACGAAAGTAAACCCGGCAGATGAAGAAACGTCGGCTTGCGCGCTAGAGGGTTGACCAGCAGCGAGATCTGCCGGTATCGACTTCCGGCTTCGCCCGAACCGTTGCCGTGCCCTTCCACGCAGAGTAAGGGCGGATGCGGATCGGTTCGCGCTGCAATGAATACGTTGGCTGATTGCGGAAAGATTTCCGACACATGCTCTCCGGGGAATGTCGTAGCGTGCGCAAAGCGATAGGATTTGCCGTCGACTGCCAGGCGATCCTTCCAGAGCTCAATGTTTAGCGTTTTCCGTTCCAGTTTGGCTTGCAGCTTCATAAAGGTGCCTGGCTCGCCTGGGTAGGAATAGACCACGCCGGCGTTTTGATCGGTCGGGTCACCGTTTTGTTTGATCGGGTCGCCAAACACTGCCCCCGCTTGGGCAACGTACAAGGCTTCGTAGCTGTCGTAAGACTGAGCCGCATGTGCGCTGCCAGATAGGGCGGCCATAGCCGCCATCAGTATCGTAGTGATTCTCATCGGTATGCTTTGGCGCCTGTCGCTTTCAGATAGTCGGGGTTAAGCGTCCAGAAAATCGTCCTTCCGTGGGCAGCACTGGAAAAGCAATCGCAGATCCTTATTGATCGGATCACTCATCGCCCATCCCCTGCACGCCAAGCCACGACGATCAAATTCGGATGATCCTTCACCGGAAATGAACGCGTTTTCCCTTCTGCAAGCGGCAGGTCCTCAACGAGCGTGCGTACGCAGTTCAACAACTTGTCGCACATCCACGCGCAGTTCCCTCTCGTTACAGATCGGACTCAACTCAATTTCGATTTATTTCTTGCGTCCAAGAATCGTTTTAACCGTTAAGCATTCCGGATGCTCCGACGATTCCATATCGTCCGGACAAGACAACCATTCATAAAATTCGAGCCTCTGTTTTGCTGCATCCTGCCTGCAGGCCGCCACCTGGAAGTCTGTATCAGGCATATAACCGCCTTTCCAGTCGTTGAATGCCATCCCAAATAACTTGCAATCGGATTGCAATTTTTCTTCCCACAGCTTGTGATTTTTCCCGAGTTCCGCGAGCGCTTCGCCCGTAGCGTTGGCGTGGAGATTTCGATAGAGTTTTTCAGCGTCACTTAGCATGCCCTTCGTGTCTGCATTTGTACACGCCAGATAGTCATCGCGCGTTTTCGCGGATGCCTCGCAAGTCGCGTCTGCAAAGGCGGCCGACGTGCCGCATGAGAGGATCACTGCAACCGCTATCTTAGTGAGTCGCATCATAATTCCCCGTAGCAAACAGTCGGCCCTCAGCACGACGGCGCCTGACCAACCCCAGTGGGTGTTTGCCATGCGCCGCTGTGTATTGCAGAAATTTCGACGGCACTTGATCGTAATGACCGGTATTAACGAGCGCGAAAAACTCGTTATTTCCACTTCTATGATTGAAGATGAAATCAACAACCGCATCGTACTCGTACTGAAACAACGGAACAAAAATTCTGCTATTTACAATTCGCTCGGCTTCGCGTAGATCATGATGAAGCAGTTTCAGCGCCTGCGGTTCGGTAATTCCATTTCCGTAAAGCGCTTCGGAAGGTGCACCGGATATTGGTCCGATATGGACCAGATGTCCGTATCCGATCGTGGCATTTCCGCCGCCGCCACCTCCATCCTTATCGTACAAATGCGACCGTAAGGCCTCCCACTGCGCAGTGAATTGAACTCCAGCTTGGGAAACATTCCACGGCTTGCCGATCCTGTCCGACTGGAGAATTACAAGTGAATTCGGGTTTGTATCTGTTAGTGCTGCTCCCAGTGCATCAGGCATTACGCCTCCCTATGACCAATAAAGACGTGAATGGATCGCGCACCATGTGTCTGATAGCGCTTGGTGCGTCCCTGCAAATCGGTAATGCCGTGAACAAATGCGCCCGATGGAAGTTCGGCGGTGTAATACGTATTAGGGAGAATGGCACTTACTTAAGCCTGCATGGAGGAGAAGACGCGGGTAAGTGCTTGAAGAGAAAGGGAGGGGGCTGATCCAGGGATTGATACGATGGTTGTTACCAAGCAAACACCGTCTCATTCCAAAGATCAGCCCCCATGGATCGTAATGCACGAAGTCATCACAGGCAAACACGAAGCAGCGTTCAAAGCCGGGCGTGCAGGGCCCAGGCGGTAGACTACTTCAACATACTGACGAGCCCGGGGCTGTTGGGCATAACGGAAGCGTATTTGCCAGAACATCGGGAACGGCTGTATCCGCCGACGGTGACACTGTCGATGTTCATGCGCCAGGCGCTGGAAGAGGACGCCTCCTGTCAGAAGGCAGTCAACGGGTGGGCGGCGCAGCGAGCTGCCGACGGGCTGCGGCCCATGAGTGTGCGTACGGGAGGCTACTGCCGCGCTCGCCAGAGACTGCCGCTGACGATGGTGCGGGAGTTGGCGCGCGAGACGGGGCGCCAACTGCATGAGCAGGCCGAGCCGGCCTGGAAGTGGCGCGGGCGTCCGGTCAAGCTGGTTGACGGCACCGGGATCTCGATGCCCGATACGCCGTCGAACCAGGCCCGTTTCCCGCAGTCCAGTGCTCAGGCCGAAGGAGTGGGCTTTCCATTGGCCTATCTGGTTGCGGTGATCTGTCTGGCAAGCGGCGCAGTACTGGAGTCGGCGGTCGGAACTTACGCGGGCAAAGGCAGCGGGGAGCTGACGGCGTTTCGCATGCTGCAAGGCACGTTTCGCAAAGGTGACGTGATCGTCGCCGATGCCTTGTACTGCCACTACTTTCTGATGGCCTCAATGATCGCCGCCGGGGTGGACGTCGTGATGGAACAGCATGGGGCACGCCGCACCGACTTTCGGCGAGGCCGGTCCCTGGGCACGCGCGATCACATCGTGACGTGGCCCAAACCCCGGCAGCGTCCTGACTGGATGACGCATGAGCAGTACCAGGCCTTCCCCGATGAACTGATGGTGCGCGAGTCCAGGCTGCATCACCGGGTGCTGGTCACCACGATGCTTGATGCACGCAAGACCAGCAAACAGGACCTCTCGCAGTTGTACGCCAGGCGCTGGAACGTGGAACTGGATCTACGTAACATCAAGACGACGATGGGCATGGATGTGCTGCATTGCCAGACTGCCCACATGAACGAAAAGGAGATCTGGGTCCATCTGCTGGCCTACAACGTGATTCGGCTGCTGATGGCTCAGGCCGCCAGTCACCATGCCACTGACCCGAGAACACTGAGTTTCAAACACACGGTGCAGTTATGGACTGAATGGCTGGCCAGAGGTCTGACGGCAACTCACAACCAGAGTCTTCTGTTCAACCTGATCACGCAGTCTTGCGTTGGGAGTCGCCCCGGTCGCATCGAACCACGAATGCGGAAACGAAGACCGAAGTCCTACCCATGGCTGAAAGAGCCTCGTCACATCGCACGTGAGCGCGTCCAAAAATATGGGCACGCTCCACGGGCTTAAGTAAGTGCCATTCGTATTAGGGAGTGCATTACCTCCAGAATCGGTTAGCGTGAACCGCTGATCGAAACGATTCCGTGAGCGTCCGCGACAATGGCACGCCCATGCGTAACCGAGGGCTTCGGCCATGTCGTAACCGTTTGAATACGACTTCAACCTATCGAACGGAAACCATTCGCCGGTTTCGGCGTTCAGCGCCATTGCAGACGGCATTGGCGGGAAGTTTGAGTAGATTGAATAGGTGATACGGCAAACGTGGCACTCTTCCTCGTCCATGGCACTTTTCTGATTCTGTTGTTCCATTTGACCTCTGCTGATTTTCCAGAACACACCCGACGAATTAATCATCCAAAGCAGCCACGGTCAACACCTTTAATTTGAGATTGAGACTTTTTGACAAATATTCACGATGATTTCGCGTATCTCATTTTCAATGCATATTTCCGCAATCGCGGTTCAACAAAAAGGGCGGCGTTGAGCCACCTTTACCGTCAGGAATCGATGCCGGTCGGGGCAATAAAAAAAACGGAGCGAAAGTCGTTCGAGACTTTCGCTCCGCTACGCCAAGCAAGGACTGGCCAAGCCCTCGTCTACCCTCGCGTAAAAATCACCTCGTCACCGCGCTGCCACGCCGGTCAGAATCTGCGCAACCCCATCCACATAGCTGCGCGTGCCGAAGCGCTCCTGCGCGGTCCGATAGCCGTTCCTGACCAGTTTGTCGCGCAAGTCGCCGTTCGAGCGCAATTCGGCGAGCGTATCGGCGAGCGCATGCGCGTCGCCCGGCGTACACAGCACGCCGTTCTCGTAGTCGTCGATGATTTCGAGCACGCCGCCTGCGCGCGACGCCACGACCGGCCGCTGCGCGAGCATCCCCTCGACGATCACGCGACCGAACGGCTCCGGGGTGATCGACGTATGCACGACCGCATCGACCGCGCACATGCAGGCCGGAATATCGTGCTGGAAGCCGAGAAAATGCACGCGCTCGCCAAGCTTTTGCGCGGCGACGAAGGCGCGCAGTTCGCTCTCGTACTGGTCCTCGCCGAACAGCGCCGCGCCGACCAGCACTGCATGCATCTGCGGATTGAGCACCATCGCTTCGAGCAGCACATGTTGTCCCTTCCAACGCGCAAGCCGGCTGAACGAGCCGACGAGAAACGCGTCGCGCGGCAGACTCAGGCGCTCGCGCAGCACCGCTTGCGGCACCGTGCGCAATGCGTCGAACGGTTCCGCGGCGATCCCATTGAACACGACGTCGATGCGCTTGCTGTCGAACCGCGTGAGCTCCGCAAACGCCTGCGCCGACGCAGCCGAATTGGCGATCACGTGCGTGAGGCCGAGCCGCGCGCACCACTTGATGATCGCAAGCTGCTTGCCGCCGAAATGCTCGGCGCTGACGATGTCGCGCAAATGCCAGACCACCGGCCGTCTCGCGAGCTTGCCGGCCACGGCGCCGATCACCATCGCACGCTGCGTGTTCGCGTAGATCACATCCACCTTGCGCGCGCGTTTCGCGGTGGCACGCACGAGCGAGATAAGTCCCTTCAACGCCTGACCTTTCGGCATCGAACCGCCCTGCTTGCGCACATTTTTGAGCGCGCCGGCATCGAGTACAGTGACCTCGACGCCGGTTTTCGCGAGTGCGGTGTTGAACGGCCCGTCGTCGAACAGCACGACCTCGATGCGCGAGCGCAGCGCCTTGACGATTTCGAGCAGCGACAGTTCGGCGCCGCCGAGCACGCCGCTCTGATCGACGGCGAGAATGCGCGGCACGTTCGCGGCGCCCTGCACGGCCGGCCGATACGGCGTATAGGCCGGCAGCGTCGCCGTGCGCAACGCGGGCACCGCCGCGCGCACCTGCGAGAAAAAGCGCTCGCGGAAATGCGCGGCCGAAAACTGCTCGGTGTTGCCGCGGCAATTCTCCGGCAGGAACCGGTGCCGAAGCTCGTCGAAACGATTCACGGCAGCGATGATCGAGTCGGTATCCTGTTCATCGAAGAACATGCCGGTCGGCTTCGGCTCCGACAGATCGCGCACCGTTTCGAGCGCCCCGCCTTTGCCGTACGCGATCACCGGCGTGCCGCAAGCCTGCGCCTCGACCACCGAAATGCCGAAGTCCTCTTCGGCCGCGAACACGAATGCCTTCGCGCGGCTCATGCGGTCCTTCAGCACCTCGAACGGTTGATAGCCCATGATCTCGACGTTCGGCCCCGCCTTCGCGCGGATCTTCGCCATGTCGGGTCCGTCGCCGATCACGACGAGCTTGCGCTCGGGCATCCGCGCGAACGCCTCGACGATCAGATCGATTTTCTTGTACGGCACCATGCGCGAGGCGGTCAGATAAAAGTCTTCCTTCTCCGTGCACAGCGTGAACGCCTCGACATCGACCGGCGGGAAGATCACCTGTGCGTCGCGCTGATACACCTTCTTGATGCGTCGCGCGATGAACGCCGAGTTCGCGACGAAGCCGTCGACCGAGTTGGACGTGCGGATATCCCAGTTGCGCATGTAATGCAGAATCAGCCGCGCCAGCGCCGACTTCGGGCCGTTGGTCAGCTTCGACTGCTGCAGATACTGATGCTGCAAATCCCACGCATAGCGGATCGGCGAATGCACGTAGCTGATATGCACCTGATCGGGACCAGTCAGAACGCCCTTGGCGACCGCGTGACTGCTCGAGATCACGACGTCGTACGCCGACACGTCGAGCTGCTCGATCGCGAGCGGCATCAGCGGCAGATACGAGCGGTACTTGCTGCGCGCGAGCGGCAACTTCTGGATGAACGACGTCGTCACCGGCTTGCCGCGCAGGAAGCTGCGATCGTCGAGAAAGTCCACGAGGCTGAACAGATCCGCATCGGGAAAGCACGCGATGATCTGCTCGAGCACTTTCTCCGCGCCCGCGTAGGTGACGAGCCAGTCGTGCACGATCGCGATGCGCACGCTTTTGCTCGCGCGCGGTGCGGTACGGCGCGGTGCCGGCTGGATGCCGGGCACGCTCGTCAGTTCGTCGAGCGCGCTGCGCGTCGCGGGCCTCAACAGTTTTTTTTCAAGGACGTCGTGATTCATGCGCTTTTCCTCGGATTCAGTCGCAATAGCAGTGAACGCGCAAGATTGCGCAAGGCGGGCGTCATCGTGATCGACCACGCGACGTTCGCGCCGACCATCAGCACACCGGCGGCGATCGCGAGCGCGAGGCTCGGCAGGAAGCTGGCGAGCCACAGGCTGGCGAGCAGGAAGGCGAGATGGGCGAGCATGTCGAGCACGATCTGGCGCGCGCGGATCGCGGCGAAACGCAGCAGCACCGCGTAGTCGAACAGCGCGCGGGCAGCGACCGCGACCGCCGCGCCAGTCAGCCCGAAATGCGTGATACCGAGCCACAACGCGCCGGCGAAAAGCGGCAACTCGACGAGGCCGATGCGCGCGGCGGTGGCTGGATTGACCTGTGACTGAATCAGGATGCGCGTCACGTTCGCCTGGCCGACGAGCCACACGGCGACGATCATGATGCGGCCCACGGGCGCCGCGACCGTCGCGATCTCGTTGCCGACCCACAGATGCAGGAACGGTTCGAGCACCAGCATCGCGACGAGCGCGACCGGCGTGAACACGCCGTTCAGAAATTCGAGCGATTGCTGCGTGATCGTGTCGGCGTCGGCGCGGCCGACTGCGGAAAGCCGCGGAAACAGCGTGCGCACCAGCGCGGTCGGCACGATGTTCAGACGCGTGACGAGGTTCTGCGGCACCGTGTAGTACGTGACGAAACGCGCGCCGAGCCGTGAACCGAGCATTACGCGATCGAGCGAATCGGCGACCATCGTCGTCACGCTCGCGATCAGCATCCAGCCGCCGAAGTTGAACAGCCCCTTTGCGACGCCGAGCCGCGGCGGCTGAATGCTGCGTATTTCAAGCACTTTCAGCGCGTAGCGGCCGAGCAGCAATGCCGCGAGAATCCGCGCGACGACTGCCGCGGCGAGTACGTTCTGCAAAGTCGCGCCGAGCCACAACGCGGCACCGAGCGGCAGCAGCTGGAACAGGAACGTGCCGATGGTCTGGTTCGTGTTGTAGACGCCGAAGCGTTCCGCGCCATTGATCGCGCCCGCGAACACCCACGACACGTTCGCGATCGGAATCGCGACCGCGAGCCACGGCAGCGCCATATAGACTTCGTGCTGCAGCTCGGGCGATACCTTCGTGAAATACGCGGTGTACAGGAACGCGCCGAAGTAGATGATCAGACCGCCCACCACGCCGGTCGTCAGATTGAGCCACGTCGCGCTCCAGAACACGCGCGCGCTTTCCTGCTGATCGCCCGACGCGCGCGCCTTCGAAATATGGTTCTGCGCGGCCATGCTCATGCCGAGATCGAGAATCCCGAAGTAGCCGATCAGCGTCCACACGAGACTGATCACACCGTAGCGCTCCACGCCGAGCAGCCGGATATACGACGGCACGGTCACGAGCGATACGAACGTCGGCAGCACGAGCCCGAAAAAGTTGATCGCCACGTTCCTGAGAATGCCTTTGTCCATCGAATCCCTTCGGTTTTGCGGTTAGATTGCGTGCGGGGCTGCGTCAGCGAGGCCAACGCACCTCAAGGCTTCCAGCGATACATCAGCACCTTGCCGCGCGCGTCTTCCTCGACGAACACGAGGTACTCGCCATCGCCGCGCTTCGTCGCGCTGATACCGTTCGGCACGTCGACCCAACCCGACGCGCGGCCCACTTCGGGGCCCGGCCGGATCACGCCGAGTTCCTTGCCGCTGTCCTTGTCCCACACGTGCACCGCGCCGACCGGCTCGACGCCGAACACGTATTGCCCCTCGACCGTGACGCCGATGATCGTCGCGATGGGCTTGCTCTGCGTCTGCCACGGCAGCGTGATCGCGTAGCGCTGCACCGGCTTGCCGCTCGACCACTTGTCGTAGCGCACCAGCACGCGCCCCACTTCCTTCCAGAAGCCCTGCGCGGTCGGCATATCGGCCGTATAGCCGCTCACGTACATCGTGTCGGTGTCCGATTCATAGATCGCGCGATGCAGTTCGCTGAACGGTGCCGGCACCGGGTACTGCGTCAGGTTCGAGTACGAGTAGACCGGGTTGCCCTTCGCGTCGAGTCCGCCGAAACGGAAGCGATAGATGCCCTTCGTATCCCGGGTACGCCAGATGTCGCCGGCCATATCGACCCACCAGCCCCAGCCGCCGGCGAGCTTCGTGCCGCTCGTGTTCAGCGCGTATTCGTCGCGATCGAAGCGCCCGTCGCCATTCGTGTCGCGCCAGATCCAGTCACCGCCCGGCGGCGCATTCGGCACCTTCGCGACCGCGCGCTCGCGACCTGCGATAAATCCCGAGGGAATCGCGGTCTCGCCGTCATGCTGCGGATCGAAGCGATAGATCTTCAGATGATCCGCATACATGTCGGTCAGATAGAGGAACGTGTGCCCCTTCAACCGCCGCGCGATCGGCAGACCCGGATACTGGTCGGTATGGCACACCGGATCGTCCGGGTACTTGAACCGATTCGACAGGAAGCCCGCGTATTTCCAGTCCTGTCCAGACGGCTTCGACAAATCGAGTTCGAAGCGCTTGTTGCCGGTATAGACGCTGTCGGGCCGGGCCGGATCGATCCACGCGCCGTCGACGAACAGCAGTCCCTCGACCTGCCAGTTGCGCTTGCCGTTCGGCGCATAACTTTCGAGCGTCGCGCCGAGGCCCGCGCCGATCGGCTCGTAACGCGGACCGATGCCATTGGTCGACACGTACACGTTGCCGCGCGCATCGACACCCACGCCGGTCAACCCGTTGAATCGCAACGGTCCGGGCTTGCCCGCGACGCCGCTGAAAATGCCGCCGCGCTCGCCGAGCGTGCCCGACTCCGTGTAGCGGCCGTCGCGCTTCGTGAAGAACAGCACCTGCTGGCGCGGACCGTTATCGGCGATCAGGAGGCGGCCTTGCGCATCGACGGCGAGGTCGACCGCGACCGTATCGGCCGGCAGCGTGATGGTCTCGTCGATGCGCTGACCGGTCGCCGTGTAATGCTCGATACCCGGCGCGCGATCGCCGCGCGTGCCGCTGAGCACCCATAGCGTGCCGTCGGGCGCGAGCGCGATACGTCCAGGCTCGTGCACGTTCCACGTCGCTTTCTGCTGCATCGATTCGGCATCGTAGACTTCGATGCGATTGCGCGCGGTATTGGCCGCGAACAGCGTCGTGTCGTTCGCGGCGAGCCCGCCGATCTCGGCGTTCGTGCCGGTCGGCACTTCGTTCATCATCCGGAAGCCGGCCGCGAGCTGCGCGTGCGGGTCCGCGTTTTTAGCCGCGGGCTGAAACGGTGCCACGCGCTTCGGCTCGTCGATCAGGCGCCGCGAGATACCAAACCATTGCTTGCCTTTGTCCGGCCACACGCCCGGCTCGACCAGATGCCCCTTCTCATTGCCGACCGCGATCGCAACGAATGCATATTTGCGGTTGACCGCGATCGCATTGCCGCCGGCGTTGCCCCAGCCATGCGTGCCGCCCGCGAAGCCGAGCATCTTGCCGTCCTGATAGACGCTCGCTTCAGCGCCGCTTTCGTCCCACGGCGCGTTCGTATAGACCTTGCCGTCGGGCGTGACCGCGATCGCGGTGATATCGATCTGCGTCCATGTGCCATCGCCAAAGCCGAAGCTGTTGCCGATCCATGAGGTCTTCGCGTTCAAAGCGGTTTCGGCGCGAGCCGGCAGACTGGCCGATGCGGCGACGACGCCGGCAGCGCAGGCCGTCAGGGCGAACCAGCTTTTGAACGTGATACGGCGCAAGGCGGAACCTCCAGTCGATGTCCGGTCAACGCGATGCACGCGGACCTGCGCCCGCTCGGGGCGAAATTCAGTGATGTGGCAAAGCGAAACGAAGCGCAACCGATTGAAGCGCGGCGCCTGAAGGCAGCCGTCCGCACGGCTAAGTTACGCGGAAAAAATGCGGCGACGAAAATCGAAAATAATTCAAAAATATTCGTCCGCTTATACGTCGCAAAAAGAAACGATTTTAAAAATCGATAAAAGTGCAAGCCTCGCCGTCAGTCGCCTCTGTCGCGACGATCTCCCTTTCCTACCGATGTGATATCCCGCAATGCGCATTTATTACGGATTGCCCGATGCTCACCACAAGCATATAAATCTTTCTATAATGGCCAAAGAAATACCCTGTTTCAATCTGATTCAATTAGCCCATTCCAACGGATTTTTTCTCGAGTTTCTTTTCCCTAGAATCGATTGCACTTCAGTTGCGACGCGAAGCGCGCGCCTGTTCGCTGGCAATCCGTGGCGAACCGCGCGGCCCTTCGCCCGGCCCATCCGCTTTACACCATGGACGGTTCATGACAGCCAGCGCATTGCCCCTCGCGCCCTCCCATTCCCGCATCGTGCAGCTCGACGGTCTGCGCGCGATCGCCGTGCTCGCGGTGTTCGCGCAGCACGCGTTGAAAGCGCCGCTATGGATGGGCGTCGATCTGTTCTTCGTTTTGAGCGGCTTTCTGATCAGCGGCATCCTGCTCGATCGCAAGTCGCGCCAGCAGTCGTATTTCAGCTATTTCTATGCGCGGCGCGCGCGCCGCATCCTGCCGCCGTACCTGCTGCTGATGGCCGTGTCGTCGCTGCTGTTCGGCCTCGCGTGGGCGCAGCACTGGTACTGGTACGCGTTCTTCGCGACCAATATCGGCGATGCGCTCAATCAAAGCGGTCATGACAGCCTCAACGTGCTGTGGTCGCTCGCGGTCGAGGAGCAGTTTTATATCTTCTGGCCGTTCGTGATCCTGCTCGTGCCCGAGCGTCTGCTTGGGCTGGTGGCGGCCGCGCTGATCGTTCTGGTGCCGCTGCTGCGCGCGCTCGCGACGCCGTGGTTCGATTCGTTCTGGCCGATCTACTACCTGACGCCGTTCCGCATGGATCTGCTCGCGGCCGGCGCGCTGCTCGCGGTTGCCGTGCGGCGCGATCGCAATGCGCTCGAACCGTTCAAGGGACTCGCGGTGCTCGGCGCTCTGGCCGCGCTTGCGGTGCTGGCATGGCTGCATCTGCACTACCCGCGTTTTCGCGCAGCGAATACGCCGTTGTCGAATGCCGGGCTGTATAGCGTGTCGCTGGTGCTGTGTACATCGATCGTCGTGATCGCGCTGCAGAGCAAGGGCATCGTGAAGCGGCTGTTGTGCAATCGCGTGCTCGTTTATATCGGCACCATCAGCTACACGATCTATCTGATCCACCTGAGCGTGCTGTACATGGTGTGGCCGCTGCATCTGAATCGCTATCTGAGCGCCGCGATCGCGCTCGCTATCACGCTCGTGTACGCGAGCATCACGTGGTTCGCATTCGAGAAGCGCCTGATTTTCGGCGCGCGCGGGTCAAGAGCGACGACCCGCGCCGGCGCCAACGTTGCACGGCAAGCACCGCAAGGCCGCGCATGACCCGCCTGGCCGTTGTTGCTGCCCACGTGCTGGGTGTCGTGTCGGCGCTGATGCTGATCGCGCCGACAACGCGCGCGGCCGTGGCCGGGCCGGCAGCGTCATCGCCGACGCAACTGCTGATCGACGCTTACGGCGACTCGACCACGCTCGGCATCACCTGCAGCGATGGCCACTGCGGCCCGCAAGCCCGCAACGCCGTCACGTATCTGCAGCAAGCGTTGCAGGCGCATGACGGCGAGCGCGTGCGCGTCACGAACTACGGCGTCGGCGGCACGATGGCCTGGCAGTTGCGCGACGGCACCGGCAATCGTCGCGCGGGGCCGACGGCGGGACTGCCGTGGCGCGAACGTCTCGCCGCCTCGCCCGCGCGGATCGTGTTGATCAACTACGGCATCAACGAAGTGATGCACAACCAGACGCCCGAGCAGTTTTACGCGGCCGAGACGTCGCTCGTGCAAACCGCGCGAGCGCTCGGCAAGGAGCCTGTTTTGCAGACCTCGAACCCGATGCCCGATGACCGGCTCAACGCCCGGCTCGCCGCGATGATAGCGATGACGCGACGCGTGGCAGCCGAACAGCAGGTGCCGCTCGTCGATCAATACGCGTATGTGAGCAGCCTGCCCGACTGGAAGTCGCTGATGTCGGACGGCGCGCATCCAAAGCCGGAGTTGTACCGGCTGAAGGCCGAACAGGATTATCGGGTCGTCGAACCGTTGGTGCGGCGGCTGCTGGACAACGCGCATTGAGCCAGGCCCCTAGGCGCGTTCCGTTCTCTTTTCTCTCACAAACTAGAAGGCAAGCTATGAGCCAACCACGCAAAGCGATCATCACCGGCGTATCCGGACAGGACGGCGCCTATCTGACCCGGCTGCTGCTCGACAAGGGCTATCACGTGACCGGCACCTACCGGCGCACGAGTTCGGTCAACTTCTGGCGCATGCGTGAGCTTGGCGTGCTCGATCATCCGAATCTGCGTCTCGTCGAACACGACCTCACCGACCTCGGCTCGACGCTGCGCCTGCTCGACGGCACGCAGGCCGACGAGCTGTACAACCTCGCCGCGCAGAGCTTCGTCGGCGTGTCGTTCGACCAGCCGGTGACCACCGCCGAAGTGACCGGCGTCGGCGCGCTGAATCTGCTCGAAGGCCTGCGTATCCTGAGCCCGAAGACACGCTTCTACCAGGCGTCGACCTCCGAGATGTTCGGCCTCGTGCAGGCGGTGCCGCAACGCGAAAGCACGCCGTTCTATCCGCGCAGCCCGTATGGCGTCGCGAAGCTGTTCGCGCACTGGTCGACGATCAACTATCGCGAGTCGTACGACCTGTTCGCGAGCAGCGGCATTCTGTTCAATCACGAATCGCCGCTACGTGGCCGCGAATTCGTCACGCGCAAGATCTCGGACACGGTCGCGAAGATCAAGCTCGGCAAGCAGGACGTGCTCGAACTCGGCAACCTGAGCGCGCAGCGCGACTGGGGCTTCGCACTCGAATACGTCGAGGGCATGTGGCGCATGCTGCAGGCCGACGCGCCCGACACCTTCGTGCTCGCGACCGGCCGCACCGAAACGGTTCGCGATTTCGTGCGCATGGCGTTTACGGCGGCCGGCTATCAGCTGGAATGGGCGGGCAAGGACGAGCGCGAGACCGGCATCGACGTGGCGACCGGCAAGACGCTCGTGCGCGTCAATCCGAAGTTCTATCGGCCGGCCGAAGTGGACCTGCTGATCGGCTGCGCGGACAAGGCGCGCGACACGCTCGGCTGGCAACCGCAAACCTCGCTCGAACAGCTTTGCCAGATGATGGTGCAGGCGGACATCGCGCGCAACGAGCACCACGAGACGTTCTAACACGGCATCCGTGTGCGGCGGGGCTCGCCGCACACGGCCCCGTCAACCCGCCAGTTTCCGGAACGTCTCCAGCACCGCATCGCCCTTGAACGGCTTGACGATCCAGCCCTTCACGCCGGCGGCCTTGCCGCGCTCCTTCATCGCGGGGCTGCTTTCGGTCGTCAGCATGATCACGTTGACGGTCTTGTTCGCGAGTTCGCCGCGGATTTTTTCGACCATCGTCAGGCCGTCCATGTTCGGCATGTTCACGTCGCTGACGATCAGGCGGATATTCGAATCCGTTTTCAGCTTCGCAAGGCCATCCTTGCCGTCGATGGCCGTCGCGACGTCGAGACCGTTTTTCGCCAGAAAACCCGCGACTTCATCGCGCACCGTGCTCGAATCGTCCACCACCAGAATCTTTGCCATAACCATTCCCTTGCGTCACCGACGCGTCGTATCAAAACAGATCGAGTTCGCCGGACTCGACGAGATCGTCGACATCCACCGCGTTTTCAGAAAAATCTTCGGGTGACCAGCTCAGGTTGAAAACGAAGCGCTGGTCGATCGACACCGACTGTCCGCTCGCGGCGTCGCTCAATCGATATTGAAACCGCAACTGCGGATTGTCCGAGCCGAACGAGATGTAGCGATGCTTGTGATTGACCAGCAGTGGCACCTGCACCTGACTTGCTTCGCGAGCGTTCTGCTGACCGAGGAAGCGGTTTTTGAACGCTCCCCAGATCAGATTGGTCAATTCGCCGAGCACGTCGTTCAGATCGCGAAATCCCGGTTGCCCCGCGTCCATGCCGGGGTCGCGTGCCGCGCGATCGCGATCGATCATGCCGAGCAGCGGCTCCTCTTCGGCCTGCATCAACATATAGCCGCGACACCAGCTGCCTTCGAGCGGAATCAGGCTGAAGACCTCGCCGAAGATGATTCGATCGCGCACGATACTGGGCGTGTCGCGTTGCACCGTGACGCCGTCGAACAACGTGGCGAGCCGCGCTTGCGTGATCTCCGCGATACCGCGCACGAGCGCGTTCGGGAAGTCGAGGCTGAAGATGTATCGATCGACGGCTTCACGCAGCGCCGTCAGATCGGCGGCATTGAAATGCGCGCATGCCGCGTTCGTCAACGGCTTCGGAAGCCGTTCGAGCGGCGCGTGGCCGCTCGAACGCAGGATCACCGGCAGTTCGGGGCGCAAGGCATTGATGCGCGCGGCGGTCGTCGTCGCCTGCTCGACCGATCCGCCGTAGTTATCCGCCAGCAGAACGCCGCCGAGATCGATATTGGTGGCCAGTACCGAGCCGAGGCGGTTGCTGTCGCGCACCTTCAGTGCGATCAGGTTGTGTTCGTCGAAAAAAAGCTTCAGCGCCTGCGCGTGTGCCGGACAGTCGTCGAGCACGAGCACCTTGCTGACGGGCTTGCTGGTATTCATCGTGTTTCAGTCTGCGAGTGCAGTGTTGAGGGGCTAGAAAAGTTCGAGTTCGCCTTCGGCCTCGTCGGCCGTGGCGAGTTCAGCCTTGAAATCGAGGGGCGCCTGCGCGCATAGACATAACGTGACACCCAGCCGGGCCGCACCGCCGATCGTCAGCTCGTACGCCCACACGTGATCGGGCCGCAACTCGTCCAGATACTCGACACAGGCGCTGTTCAATTCATACGGCGTCGACATGCCAAGATCGGGGAAATGATTGACCAGTTGCTGGTTCATGTAGCCGCAGCACAGGTTGCCGAGTTCCATCAGCGTTTCCGACAGCGAACGCGTCGCGTCGCCGCTGGCGTAGTAGGCGTGCGTCGCGTCGTCCTTGCCGAAATGCAGCACGAACAGCAGACGAAAGCCGATCGACGAGATCGTCAACGCCATCGCGCAAGGTCCGGCCGGATGATCGCGATCCCACCTCGGCACCGCCGTGATCTCGCACGAATCGCCCGGCGTCGCGGGCAATCTCGCGCGGGCCGCGTGACAGAAGATGTCCGCGATGCTTTGCTTCGCCTGATCGGTAATCACGCCGCGGCCTGCTCGAGCCGGGATTGGAACTGGGTCGCCAGCACTTCGACGCCGCCGAGCGACGCCGTGATCATCTTGCCGCCGGCCTGGATGTCCTGGAACGTCGCCGTTGTCGTCAGGTCGTTGCGATGCAGGCTCTCGCGATAGCTCTTCGACAACTCCTGCGAGCGCGACGCCAGCGAGCGCACTTCGCCCGCGACGATCGAAAAGCCGCGACCCGCGGTGCCGGCGCGCGCCGCTTCGATCGACGCATTCAGCGAAACGATCAGCACGTGCTGCACGATCGACGACAGCTCCTGGTTCTTCTTGTGCATGTCGCGGTTCTGCGACATCAGCGAAATCATCTGCTCGTGCCAACGCTCGAACGTGATGGTCAGCGTCTTCAGACGGCCCGCCTCGTGCGCGATCCGCGTCGCATGCTGCAGCCATTCGTCGCTTCGCGAACTCGCGGCGTCGAGCGACGCCTGCAACGCTTCGCGATCGTGCGCGCACTGCCCGGCTTGCGCGCGCAGATCGGCGAGCATCGCCTCCAGTGCGGCGCGCTCGCTGTTGGCCTGCTCGCCGAGCCGGACCGCCGCGTCGAGTTGCTGCTCGAGGGCCTGCCGCGCGAGCGCGTCGACACGCTGCGCCTGCGCACCCGCGCGAAGCTTCCGACGATAAAAAATTCCCGTCGCGAGTGCACAGAGGATACCGCCAACGCCTGCGGCCAAAAGATAACTTTCAAGCACAACCTGCTCCCATCGCTTCGTTCAATCCATCAGGCCGTCAGCCTGCTAACGCATCCGCGTCACGCTCGCGCGCTGCATCGGCGGACGCTTCGAGACTGTCCACCGCCCAGTCCTCGGGGAACGACACGACGGTCTGAAAGCGGCGATAGTCCGCGCCGCGACGATCGTCGGTCAAACGCAATTCGATGCGGCCATGCTCGCGCCGCACGAAATCGCGCACGGCATCCATGCCGACGCCGCGGCCCGAAATCTCGCTGACGGTCTGCGCGGTCGAGAAGCCGGAACGGAAAATCATCTCGGCAATCGCTTCGTCGCTGAGCGCCGCATCGGCGTCGATCCAGCCGCGTTCGATCGCGGCCCCACGGATTTTCGCGAGCGCGAGACCGCGGCCGTCGTCGCTGATGGTGATCTGCAGCGCGTGATGGTCGACGTCCACTTCCAGTTCGATGACGCCGGCGGCGTCCTTGCCGTTCGCGACACGCTCGGCGGCAGGCTCGATGCCGTGGTCGACCGAGTTGCGCAGCAGGTGCGTGAACACATTGCGCAGCGTATGGCTGACCTCGCTGCGCACGCGGTAGCCGTTGTTGTCGATGCTGACGACCGGCGCCTCCTTGCCGAGTTCGGCCGCCAGAGACGGCAGCGAGTCGAGCACGCCCGCGAGCGCTTCGTAGACCGATTCGGTGCCCAACAGGCGCAGTTCGCGCTGCAACGATTCGCGCATCGACACGAGCGCGTCCCGGTCGGCCGGATCGGCGCTGTCGAGCAGATCCAGCTGCTTCTGGATCAACTCGCGATCGACCATCAGGTAGCGATCCACCGCGCCGCTCTGGCCCGGCCCCTTGCGGCCGAGGCTCACTTCGTTGATCGTCGCGTAGGTGTCGAGCGCGGCCTTCACGCGCTGCAGATCCTCGATCAGAAGCTGCTGGTCCCACGCTTCGCTGCTGTCAGCGCGGCGCAATGCGTCGTAGCGCTGTTCGGTTTCGTGGACGATGCCGGTCAGATGCTGAAGGCTGTACGTGCGCGCATTGCCCTTGACCGTGTGCATGTTGCGGAACAGCTCGGCGACGGCTTCGTGACTCGGCTCGTGATGCTGACGGATGATCCGTTCGTTCTCGCTGATGAAGCCCGTCGCGCTTTCGACGAAGTGATGGAACTTCTCCTGACTCACCGCGAGAATCTCGCCGATCATTTCCAGCCGGCGCTTCTGTTCGCCGGCCTCGGCGGCGAGCGCGCGCAGTTCGGTCACGTCGCGCACGCACAGCATCAAACGCAGCACGACGTCGTGTTCGTCGGTGATCGCCGACCAGCTCAGGTCGAGCGTCTTCACGCGGCCATCGGCCATCGGCTTGGCGATCTCGTTGACGAGCAGGTGCTGATTGAACTCGAAGTTCATGCTGTCTTCACCGATGCATGCCTGCAGCGCCGCTTCGATCTGCGAGAGCGCATCGCTGTTGATCCCGGTGCCGCCGAACACGAGATCGAGCAACGGACGGCCCGCAATCTCGCGCGTCTCGAAGATGGCCTCGAGATAGGCGGAGTACTCCGGATGCACGACCACGCCTTCGACCACCGTCAGAATCCCCTGCTGCATGTTTTGCAGCATCGCCTGGATATCGGCGGTCTTCTGCTTCAGTTGCAGCGAGCTCTGCTGGATCTTCTCGATCATGCCGTTGAACGCGACGATCGAATGACCGATCTCGTCCATGCGTCCGACCGGCACGCGGCGCGTGAAGTCCTGGCTCGCCGCGATCTCGCTCATCTCCACCTGCATGCGGCTCAGCGGCCGGGTGATCTGGCGATACAGCAGCGCACTGATCAGCAACAGCACGACGATGGCCGCGCCGGTCGCGGCGCCGATCGCCGTCGTCGTGGTGGCGAGCGCGCTGTTCAGTGCGTCGATCGCGGCATCTTTCTGGCGGTTCTTTTCGATCCGCAGCGTCTCGACGATGCCTTCGAGTTCATCGCGGTATTGCGCGACGTTCGCGAACAGATAGGCCTGCGCCAGTTCGTTCTTGCCGTCGGCCTTCATCTTCGCGGTGTCGTTGACCGCGTTGAAATAATTCGCGAGGCTGTCGCGCGCCTGGCTCACGAGCCCGGTTTGGGCCTGACCTTGCGCGGCCTTCGCCTGCACGTCGAGCGCCGCCTGCAACGACGCTTCCTTGCTCTTCAGCAGGTCTTGAGCCTGCGAGACCATGTTCGCGTCAGGCGCATAGACGAGCGTCATCATCGCGAGCTGCACGTCCTTGACCTGCGATACGAGGTCTGCCGACGCGAGCGCGCTCGGCACGACGCCCTGGGTGACCTGCCTGACGTTGGCGGCGCTGTTGCGGGTCTGAAGCACAGCGTATCCGCCAATGGCGGATAGCGCGACAAGCATCAGAATGACGAGAAGCGTGATGCGGTGGCGGATGGTCATCTGAAAATCCCCGAGATCTGAAAATACAAGGTCCCCGCTTTCTGGCGGGACGCCCGTGTGTTTTTGTACTATCGGGCGCGGGGATTATCGTCGCGGATGTGTGACGTCAACGTGACGAAGTCGACGCCGGGCGCCACGTTTCAGGGATTTGAAAAATAAGGTCGGAAAATCGCGGCCAAGGGCTGATCCGGGCTCAAGTTCAACAGAAAAGTGCCGTTATTTTTGGCCTGTTTTTTTGCCGGTCTTGCGGCGACATGAACGCGAGGCCCGAACGCATCGATCCGAGCCTCGCCCCTTTTTTCATTCGATTGAACCGCCGCCGCTGCGCTTCAATGCAGCACGCTCCCCGCAATCGCTTCGGCATACACCGCCGCGACCCGCTTCGCGATCACCGCGTTATCGAAGCGTTCGCGCGCATAGCGGCGGCATGCATCCGCATCGGGCAACTTCAGCGTACCGTTCAGCGCGCCGGCGAGACCCGCGGCGATCGCAGCTGCGCCGGTCTCCGGCAACACCAGATCGGGCGACAATCCCGCCACCGCCTCGGGCAATCCGCCGACCGGCGTCACCAGCACCGGCGTGCCCGACGCGAGCGATTCGACCGTGATGAGCCCGAAGCCTTCCAGCGCGACGGTCGGCACGACGCTGAGATTGGCCGCACGATACAGCGCCGCCAGATGCTGATCGGGCACGAAGCCGAGCAGCTTCACGTTGTGTTCGAGCCCCGCGTCGGCGATGCGCGCCTCTAGCTCACCTTCGAGCCGACCCTTGCCCGCGATCAGCAGCAGCACGTCGGGCGCGCTGCGTTTGAGCAGCTTCACCGCATCGATCAGATCTTCGAGACCCATGCGCCGCACCAGCCGTCGCACCGCCAGCACGATCGGTCGGTCCTGCGGCAATTGCAGACGCAGACGCGCCTCGGCCTGCGTGATCGGCAGATTGAACTGCTCGACATCGACGCAGCCCGGCACCACGCGCACGCGCTCCGGCGAGATGCCGTAGCGCGTCGTGAGAATCTTGCCGAACGCGTCGGACAGTACGATCAACCGCGACGAACGCGCGTATACCGACTGCTCCAGATAACGCTTCGCGCGCTGGCCGAACGAATCGGCGCCTTCGACGTGGCTCTCGTCGGCCCACGGTCCCTGAAAATGCGACACCTGCGGAATGCCGCGCGTCACGTCGAGACCCGGAAACGTATAGAGCGCGAAGTGCGACGAAATCACATCGGGCCGCGACGTGCGGATTTCGTGGCGTAGCGCGCGGCGGGCCGCCATTAGCCGCAGCGGCAGCGATTGCGCGGCGGGGCCGAAGCCGTTGATCGCGCCACCGGTATCGGCCGCGACTTGCGGCGAGCCGGCGACGACGCCGCGCACCGCGACGCCCGCGCCCGGCAGCGCGCCGACCAGCGAGTAGTACATGCGGTCGAGGCCGCCCGCGCGTTCGGGAAACCAGTGCATCCCGATCTGCAGTGATTTGATTGAGCCAGTCGTCATGATGGTGTGCCCCTGTGTGTTGCTTGCGGTGAGTTGCTATGTGTAGGCGTGGATGGCGCGCTTCGCGCGGTCATTCCACGCTCTTCTGTCCGGCGAGATGGTTCAGCGTCAGCGCATCGTTCTGCGCGACGACCGTCGCTTCCGTCTGGCTGCGCCGGCGGTTTTCCTGCTGCCCGGCCAGTTGCCGGTACAGCGCGATGTATTGCGCGGCCATGCGCGCCCAGCCGAAGCCGGTCGCGAGTTCGCTCGCGGCTTTGCCCATCGCGTGGCGCGCGCTGTCGTCGCCGGCGAGTTGCGCGACCGCGCGAGCGAGCGCTTGCGGGTCGTCGGGATCGTCCAGCACGATGCCGCACTCGGGCGTGATGATCTCGGCGCCGCCGGCGGTGCGCGCGGTCACGACGGGCAGCCCCGCCGCCATCGCTTCGAGCAGCGACAGACTCATCGCTTCGTAGCGCGACGGGAACACGAACGCGTCGACCGAATGCATCAGCACCGGCATCTCCTTCACGAGCCCGAGAAAATGCACGCGATGCGCGATGCCGAGCGCCTTCGCCTCGTCCGGATACGGGCTGCCCGGCAGAAAGCCGGCCACCGCGATCTGCACATGCTCGGGCAGATGCTTCAACGCGGCGAGCACGGTGCCGAGATTCTTGCGCGGCGTGCGCAGGTCGCCGACGAACAGCAGCAGGAACACATCTTCTGGTAGCTGGAACTTTGCGCGATCGCCGTTCGCCGCCGCGAAGCCCTGCGTGTCGACGCCGTTGTAGATGACGTCCACGCGGTTGCGCGGCGTGAGACCGATCGCGCGGATTTCGTCGGCGACCTTCTGCGACACCGCGGTGATCACCTTCGAGCGCCGGTACGCCCAGCGCTCGAGCAACGCGTTGCAGCGCGTATAGACCGACTGGTACGCGGACCACACGCCCTTCGTGAGACCGAACGGGTAGTACTTGCTCGCGAACCAGCCGCTATGCACGAAATGCGAGGTATTGACGTCGGCGCGCATCCAGGTGATGAAGCCGTTCACGTGCAGCACGTCGTAGTCGCGGCGATGCGCGCGCAGCCACAGTGCGCTCTTCGCCGCGAACACCTGCTGGCGCAGCAGATTGGTGGGCCACCAGCGGCCGATCTTCACCGGCGCCCAGCGCACGTTAGGATGCGCGAGCAGCTCGGGCGCCACGTGCGACGCGACCAGCGTCACGCGGATGTTCTCGTCGAGCGCCGCGCGCGCGATCTCGTGGTTGACGCGCCCCTGGCCGTCGTTATGGCGCACTACATGCGTGACAATGGCGACTCTCAATCCGTGCCTCCGTGGAGAAATAGCGTGCGTGCGCGGTTCATTTTTTCGTGGTGAACCGCGGAAAGAATCGAAAAAGCGCCCATGAAAAGCAGCAGGCCGCCGGTGCCGACCAGCGAGTTCGTGAACACGAGCATCGCGAAGGTCGCAAGACACAGGCTCAGGCACGCGGAGACGAACTTGTCGTCGCGCAGCCTGAACGAGCCGAGCACCGCGCGCGTCAGCAGCCACACGATGCCGGACATGTACAGCAAGGTGCCGGGCCAGCCGAGCACGAACGGAATGTTCATCACGCCGCTGTCGAAGTTGCCGTACTGGCCGAGCTGGCCGCCGTCGTTGGAAAGTTTCGTCGAGGTGCCGGTCGCGCCCATGCCCTCGCCCGAGACGTCGGTAAACGCGGTCTTCGCGAAGGTCGCGTAGAACTCGTTACGCGCCGCGTAGCTCTGGTCGTCGTGCAGATTGACGATCGTGTTTAGCCGCGCCTGCATCCGTTCGGCCACCGGGCCGACCGCGAGCAGCGGCACGCACAAGCCGGCGAGCAGTACCGCGCTCGCGACGATGCGCACGCGCACCTTGTTGTTCGACTTCACGAGCTGGATCAGGAGCGCGATGACCCAGCCTCCCCACGTCGAGCGCACGAGGCTCAGCGCGAACGAGAAGAAGCCGAGCGCGGCGGCGATCCAGCGCACGCGATGCTGCGCGGCCATCACGAACACCATCGCGCCCATCATCGCGAACGCGAACGGGCCCGACGAGTTCATCGTGCTGAACACGCGTACGCCCATCGGCACCGGGTCGCCCTGCGAGTTCATCTGCGAGCCGAGCATCCACAGCGCGTCCCACGGCGGCATGATGAAAAACTGGATCAGGCCGTAGCCGCCCATCACCAGCATCCCCCAGATGAACGTGTTGATGATCGTGTCGCGATACTGCGGATACTGGCGCGTGTGCGCCATGATGTGAAAGCCGATCAGGATCGGGTAGAGCCAGTTCGCGAGGTCGTAGGTGGCCGCGAGCGGGCCGCTCGACATCACGCCGATCAGGAACGCGTAGATCAGGCCGAGCAGGATCAGCAGCACCGGCAAGCCCCGGCGCTGCGCGAGCAGCCGGTAGTAGCGCAGCAGCGACAGCCCGCTGATCATCGTGACGGCGAGCGGCGCGACCTGGATCAGGCTCGTCGGCGTGAACGCGCCCTTCGACCAGTCGGCGAGACGCCGCACTTCGGGGCTCAGAAACCAAAGCCACCACATGAAGCCGATGTAGCGCGCCGGGCTCTTGAAGTAGAGCCACAGACCCGTGAGGATCGCGAGCACCGGGAACGCCAGCGTGAGCACCGTGCCCTGATGCGCGACGATCAGCACCGCGGCGATCAGCCACAGCAGGAGCGGCGGCAGCCATTCTCGCGGGCCGCCTGACAGCAGCCCGCTCGCGGCGTGTTTTGCTGGGCCGGCGTTGGCCGCGCCTGGCGGCGGCAACGGGTTCGCGCGCGGAATCGTCGACATCGCTTATAGGCCTCCGCGCGATTCGCGCCCGGGTGCGGCGGGCTGCGCGTGCGTGGCCGCGTCGGCATGCGCGCTCGCCTGCCCGCGCGCGCTCAGCATCTCGCGCGTGATTCGCACGTGCTGCATCGCGTAGTGCTGGGTGGTCAGATCGCGCGCGAGCAGACCGGCCGCGGCTGCCTGCGCCTGGCGCAGCGCCTCGTCAGGCTCGGCGGCGAGTCGGTCGAGCGCATCGCGCAGTGCCTGCGGCTTGAACGGCGGCACGTAGGCGGCTTCGTCGGCGGGGAAATAGTCGCGCAGCGCGCCGACGTCGGTCGCGACCATCGGCTTGCCGACCGCCGCCGCTTCGAGCATCACCGTGATACCCGACGCGTGCGAGTTCGGCCGCAGCGGCACGACGATCACGTCGGCCCAGTCGTACAGCTCGTGCTGCTTTTTGATGCCGGAAAACAGCGCGATCTCGACATTCGACGCGCGCAGCGACGCGGGAATGCGCCGCCGCGTCGCGAGCTTCACCGTGTAGCGCGGATCGTTGCCGACCGCCTTGATCAGCGTCTCCCAGTCGCGGTCGCGATCGTTGCCGATCGCCGCGATGCGCAGCGGCGTGCGCGGCGTCCAGTGCGTCGGCGGGGTGACCGGGAAGTCGCGCGTGTTCAGGCCGTACAGCAGCGGCGTCGCGTCGCGGTGGAAATAGCGTTGGCACAACCCGGCGTTTTCGCTAGCGAGTGTGGTCAAGCGATCCGCGCGCGTCATCAGCTTGCGATACAACCAGCTGCGCACGATGCCGTACGACGGCCACTTGTCGAGCAGCCACACGCTTTGCGCGAGCAGCAGCGGCGACGCGCCCGGCCCCGCCTTGCGCCCGCACAGCAGCAGCATCAGCGCGGCGGACAGCCACTCCTGCTCGGTATGCGTCCAGATCACGTCCGAGCGCAGCATCTCCGCGCGATTGCGCCACGTATGGATGAAATCGAAGCCGAGCGCGGCCTTCAGCGCGCGCCGTACGAGCCGCACGGGCCGGCTTTCGCGCGCGTCTTGCGAATAAGTCAGCGCGAATGCTTCGGACTGCGCATGGTGATAACCGTACAGGCAGCCGATATCGTCGCCCTTGCGATAAAAACGCGGATCGGCGCCGTAAAAGAGATGTACGTGAACCTTCGTGCTCATGCGGACACTCCGCTCTTCGACAGCGCGCGCCGCGCCTCATGGGCGCCTGCGCGAACCTCGCGCCAGCGCGACAACTTCAACTGCGCCTGCTTCGACAGCAGCGCGAGCGCCGCATGCGTGAGGCCCGGATAAAGCCGTGTGCCCACCAGCGTCCACCACCACCACGCGGCTTCGCGGCGCAGCGGCGGCAACTGGTCGCGCAGGATCAGATGGAAGTTGAACGCGGCGTTGCGCAGCGCGGCCATCGTCTGCGCGTCGCGTTTGTCGTCGTCGAAACGCTCGGCCGGGAAATGATCGACCGCGATCTGCGGGTCGTACACGAGCTTCCAGCCCGCGTTTTTCACCGCGAGGCTGAACGCCATGTCGTTGTGCACCTGCGCGCCCGCGCCGCGCAGACGCGCGTCGAAGCGGATCGAGCGCACCGCTTCGCGCCGGTAGCTCATGTTGGCGCCCTTCAGGATGTCGACCTCGCGCGCCGCACCGACACCCAGATGATGATTGCCGATGATCTTGCCGTGCGCGGTCACCTTGCCGACCAGCGGCCGCTCGCCGTCGAGCACGCGGCCTTTCTCGTGCACCCAGTCGCGCCCGCCCAGCGCGCCGAGGCGCCCATCGGCTTCGAACGCGGCCGCGATGCGCTCGACCCAGTCGCGGCGCGGCGCGGCGTCGTCGTCGGTGATCGCGATCACGTCGCCGCTCGCGGCGTCGAGCCCGCGATTCAGGGCCGCGACCTGGCCGGGTATGTCCACCGGCGCGATCACGAGCGGCAGGCGGCCGCCCGTGGACGGATCGCGCAGGCACGCATGGGTCGCGTCATCGTCGACGCGCGCGACCACGATCACTTCGTCGGGCGCGCGCGATTGCCGCGCGAGCGCCGCGAGGCAGCGCGCCAGATCGGCCGGGCGGCGATAAGTCGGTACCAGTACCGTCAGTTTCATCGTGATGTCCTCTGTTCCTGTCGTGCAGAAGTCGGTGCTGCAGTGCGGAGCCCGCGTCACGTGCTCAGGTATGCCTGAGTCGCCGCGTAGCCGCGGTCGTAGCCGACCCGCGAGCGCGCCGGCATGCCGTTGAAGATGCCGCCCTGCACGTGGACGCCCGCCGAGCGCAGGCGTTTCAGCGCATCGGCCAGCTCGAGCTCGCTGTGCATGCCCGAGCGCATCACGAAGAACGTCGAGCCCGCATACGCGCCGATGATCGACGCATCGGTCACCGCGAGCACCGGCGGCGTGTCAATCAGGATCACGTCGTAGCGCTTCGCGAGGCCGTCGAGATACTGCGGCAGTCGCGGCGACATCAGCAGCTCGGACGGATTCGGCGGACGGCGGCCGCACGAGATGAAGCTCAGGCCCTCGACGCTCGAACCGCGAATCGCTTCCTCCAGCGAGATCTGGCCGCTCAGCAGCTCGGACAGGCCGTTTTCCTGCAAGCCGCCCACGTAACGTTCGAGCGTGCCGCGCCGCATGTCGCCGTCGATCAGCAACACGCGCTTGCCCGAATGGGCGAGCAGCATCGCCAGGTTCACGCTGAGGAAGCTCTTGCCGACGCCGGCCATCGGCCCCGTCAGCATCACGATGCAGTTGCGCGCGTCCATCAGCGTGAACTGCATCGCAGTGCGCAGGCTGCGCAGACTTTCGATCGTCACGTCCTTCGGCCGCGCGTTCGCAAGCACCGGACGCTGCCGTTCGCCGCCCCGCGCATAGCTGTTTTCGAGCTGCACCTGCTCGGCGCTTTGCGGCACGAGGCCGAACACCGGCAGATGGAACGCGCGCTCGACGTGATCGGGGTCGTCGATGCCCTTGAACAGATTGCGGCGCAGGAACACGAAACCGGTGCCCGCGATCAGCCCGAGAATCACGGCCGCCGAGATGATCAGCATCTTCTTCGGCTTGACCGGCGCGCCGGGGCGCAGCGCGGCGTCGACGATATGGACGTTGCCGCCGGTGCCCGCCTTCTGCACCGACAGCTCCTGCACACGATTGAGCAGCAGCACGTAAATGTCTTCGGCGACCTTCGCGTCGCGCTGCAACTGCACGGCCTTCACTTCGGTGGCCGGCAGATCGCGGAAGCGGTCCGCGTATTTGGTGCGCTGCGCCTGCAGCTCGGTCATCTGCTGACGCGCGGCGACGAGCGTCGGATGGTCGTCGCCGTAGCGCTCGGCGAGTTGCGTCATCTGCAGACGCAACGCGGCGATCTGTTGCTCGTATTGCACGCTGCCTTCGAGGTAGACCTTCGCCTCTTCGCTCGCGTTGATCGAGCCGGACTGACGTTGATAAGCGGTCAGCGCGGCCTCCGCGCGTTCGAGATCGGCCTTCAGGCGCGGCTCCTCGCTCTTCAGGAAATCGAGCATCTTGCTTGCGTCGGCCTGCTTGTTCGACACGTGCTCGCGCAGATACGACTGCGCGAGCGCATTGGCAACGAGCGCCGCATGCTCGGGACTCTTGTCCTCCAGCGAGATCTGGATCACGCCGGTCTGCTTGCCCTGCTCCTGCACCGTGATCGCCGACTGGAACGCGGTGATCGCATCGAGATCGTTCGAGCGCACGATGGTGAACTCCTGCCCGGGGCGCGCGATCAGCGTGTTGACGACCATCGTCACGCCCCCGCCCTGCGCCTGCTGCCCGACCTGGCCGCGCAGCAGCAGCGAGCCGTTCGGCGCGAACAGTTCATAGTGCTGCGCGTCGATCACGCGCAGCAGCAGCTTCTCGCCTTCGAGCGACGGCGTCACGTCGATCGAATCGACGTCGACTTTTTCTCCGCCCCATGCGTAGGACGTGAGCCCCAGCCACGCGCGCGCGGGCTGGCCCGGCGTCGCGAGGCGCGCGGCGATGTTGCCGAGCAGCGGGATCGTCTTCGGCGTAACGCTGAAGTTCAGCTTCAGCTGCTGCACGACCGGCGCGACCACGCCACGGCTCTTGATGATTTCGATCTCGGCGTCGGTAGGCAGCGACGTCGAGCCGCTCGTGATCGCGGCGCCGGTCTGCGTTTGCGTGAGCGCCTGCGACATGCTGTCGGACTGCTCGACGCGCACGTGCGCATCGGCCGAATAAGTCGGCTTGGCGAGGTAGCAGTACGCGACCGCCATCGCGACGATGATCGCGGTGATCGCGAGCAGCCACCAGATGTCGTCGAGGATCACCTGCACCAGTTGTCCGAGGACGACGTCTTCTTCTTCGGTCTTGATCGGACCAGCCATGTGTGGAGAGAGTTGATTGCTCACTGTTCCATCCCGTGTCGTTGGCTTCGGCTTTCGCGTCAGCGGTACTTCTGCTTTCGTTGCACGTCCCGCAGCGCCCGAACAACAGCGGCGCGGGACGTTACAGGCCAAACGTTCAGCGCGTCAGCTGCTTCAGATAGAACAGCGTCTGCACGCTCGGCAGCACCTGCTGCAACACACGGTTGAACGTGGTCGACGCGGCGGTGCCCACGTACACGACGTCGAGCGGCTGCAACTGGAACTGCGAGGACAGCATGATCGAGTCCGGCTGCGTCATGTCGAGGCGGAACACCTCGGGCGTGGTCGGATGCTCGCGCATGCCGCGCATCACGTAGATCTGGCGCGGATTGGCGTCGGTGTTGAGGATGCCGCCCCCTTGCGTGAGCGCGTCGGCGATCGTCATGCGGCCGCGCGCGATCGGCACCTGGATCGGCGTCTTCACTTCGCCCAGCACGAAGATGCGGCTGTCGGTGCGGTCCGGCACGTTGACCACGTCGCCGTTCTGCAGCATCACGTCCTGCGTGGTATCGCCCTGATCGAGCATGCGATCGGCATTGAGCACATAGAGCTTGTGGTTGCGCGTGAGTCGCACGCGCTGGATGTCGGCGTCCGGGTTCGTGCCGCCCGAGCGCGTGATCGCGTCGACCAGCGTCAGCGGCACGTCGCTGACCGCGAGCGGTCCCGGCTGCTTCACTTCGCCCGTGACCTGCACCTTCTTGCCGCGATACGACAGCACGCGCACGTCGACCTGCGGATTGCGGATATAAGGCACGAGGCGCGCGGCGAGCTGAGCGCGCAGCTCGGTCGTGGTCTTGCCCGCGGCCTGGATGCGGCCGACGAACGGGAAAAAGATCGTGCCGTCGGCGGCGATGGTCTGGCCGTACGGATCGGCCTGGCCCGGCAGCGCGGCCGTATACGGCTGCTGCAACGCACCCGCGATCGTCTGCGTGGTATTGCCGCCCGAGGACAAGGTACTGCCCTGCGGCGTGGTCAGCTCGGGGTGATCCCACACGGTGATGCCGAGAATGTCCTGCGGCGCGAGGTGGTACACGTACAGCGACGGATCGGACAGCGCCGCTGGCGGCAACGGCTGGGTTTTCGCGGCGGCGGCTTGCGCCTGCGCCATGATCAGGTTCGCGTCGATCAGATGGACCGGATAGGTTTCGCTCGGCGCCTGATCGTTGTCCTTGAGCCGCGACGTGTCGAGGTAATTGCCCGGTGCGGTCGCGCAGGCCGACAGAAAGGAGGTCAGCAGAAGTGAGGCGGCGAGCTTCGTGCGCAAGCTCGCGAATGAGTTTTCGATGCGGGGTTTCTTCAGCATATTTTTTTCAGCCATCCCATGACCAGATGTTCGATGAGCACGAGACTCTCCCTGTATTCGTCTTCCGCGCCGCCGTGCGGATCGGCGACGTCCGAATCGGCTTCCCACTTGCCGAGCGGATAGACCTTGCCGCGTGCAGACGGATCGAGCGCTTCGACCTTGCTCACCTGCGCGCGCTCGGTCACCAGCACGAGATCGGCCGCGCGCACGAGCGAGCGCTCGAGGCGCCGCGCGTGGTGAACGCCGGCCGCGACGCCGCGCTCTTCGAGCAGGCGCCGCATCACCGGGTCCATGCCGTGGCCGTTCACCGCACGAATGCCCGCCGAATGAAACGCGATAGGTGCGGCCCGCGAGCGCGGCGCGCGCGCCTGGCTCGCCTTGAACAGCATCTCGGCGGCGGGCGAGCGGCACACGTTGGCGTGGCACACGATCAGAACGTTGTCGAACATGGCGGACTCTCTCGCGCGGCGATCGCGGTGGCCTCAGCGGCCGGAGGCTGCCGTCGCGGCGAGGTCCGCCGCCTGCATCGAACCCTTCGCGCCGACACGCGCCGGCGCGTTGCGCAACGCATGCCGCCGGCCGATCGCGTGATACTCGATGCCGAGTTCGAGCAGCACGTCCGGCTCGTACAGATTGCGGCCATCGAAGATCAGCGGCGTCTTCAGGATGCGCTTCAGCGCATCGAAATCTGGACTCTTGAAGACCTTCCATTCGGTCAGGATCACGAGCGCATCGACGCCGCTCGCCGCTTCCATCTCTTCACTCACGAACGAAAGTCGCGCATGCTGCTGCGGCACGTCCTTCAGATCGAGCGCGAGCACGCGCTTCGCTTCGTCGATCGAGACCGGGTCGTAGGCCTTCACGCGCGCGCCGCGGCCCAGCAGCCCGGCGATCAGCTCGCGGCTCGGCGCCGCGCGCATGTCGTCGGTATTCGGCTTGAATGCGAGACCCCAGACGCCGAACGTGCGGTCCGACAGATCCTCGCCGAGACGCGCGACGATCTTCTGCGCGAGGATCTGCTTCTGTGCATCGTTGACCGCTTCCACCGCTTCGAGAATGCGCAGGTTCGCGTTGTGGTCGGCCGCGGTGCGGATCAGCGCCTGCACGTCCTTCGGAAAACAGGAGCCGCCATAGCCGCAACCCGCGTAGAGGAAGTCATAGCCGATGCGCGGATCGGAACCGATGCCGCGGCGCACCGCCTCGATATCCGCGCCGACGCGATCGGCCAGATTCGCGAGCTCGTTCATGTACGAGATACGTGTCGCGAGCATTGCGTTGGCCGCGTACTTGGTGAATTCGGCCGAACGCACGTCCATATACAGCGTGCGCTCGCGATTGCGGTTGAACGGCGCATACAGGCGCTTCATCAGTTCGCGCGCCTTTTCGCCGGGCACGTCCTCGTCGCAGCCGAGCACGATGCGATCGGGCCGCGTGAAGTCTTCGACGGCCGCGCCCTCCTTCAGGAACTCCGGATTCGACACGACCGAGAACATCTGCTCGACGCCGCGCGCGGCCAGCTCGGCGGCCACCACTTCGCGCACGCGCGATGCGGTGCCGACCGGCACCGTCGATTTGTCGACGATCACCTTGAAGCCGGTCATATGGCGGCCGATGTTGCGCGCGGCCGCGAGCACGTATTGCAGATCGGCGGAACCGTCCTCGTCGGCCGGCGTGCCGACCGCGATGAACTGGATGTCGCCGTGCGCGACCGCGGCCTCGACGTCGGTGGAGAACGTCAGGCGCTTGGCGCGGCGATTGCGCGCGATGATCTCCTGCAGCCCCGGCTCGTGGATCGGCACGCCGCCGTTGTTGAGCACGTCGATCTTGCGCGCGTCGACGTCGAGACAGAACACGTCGTGGCCGATGTCGGCCAGACACGCGCCGGTCACGAGGCCGACATAACCGCTACCGATGATCGTCAGGTTCATGGATTGCACCTCGGTAAAAAAGTTGATTCAGGAATGCGCTCGCGCGATGCGTGGCATCGGCGCGGCCCGGCACCCCGCGTTCAATAGGCGTTGCTGCCCGCGAAGCCCTTCCACAGCGTCAGCACGACGATCTTGATGTCGAGCCAGAAGGTCCAGTGCTGCATGTAGTACAGATCGAGCTTTACGCGGCCCATCATCTTTTCGATGCGATCGGTTTCGCCGCGATAACCGTTGATCTGCGCCCAGCCGGTAATGCCCGGCTTGATCCGGTAGCGGTGCATGTAGCCCTTCACCAGATCCTTGTAGATGTCGTCGTGCTCGAGCGCATGCGGACGGGGACCTACCACCGACATCTCGCCGCGCAGCACATTGATGAACTGCGGCAGTTCGTCGAGGCTGGTGCGGCGCAGGAACGCGCCGACCGCGGTAATGCGCGGATCGCGCCGCGTCGCCTGGGTGATCTTGCCGGCCGCTTCCGTGTGGACCTTCATCGAGCGGAACTTGAAGATCTCGAACTCGCGGCCGTCGATGCCCTTGCGCCGCTGGCGGAAAAACACCGGCCCCGGCGAGCTGAGCTTCACCATCAGCGCGATCGCGAGCATCAGCGGCGCGAGTGCGGTCAGCGCGCCCAGCGCGAACACACTGTCGAACACGCGCTTGGGCAGCACGCGCAGATCGGTGATCGGCGAGGCGGCCAGATTGATCGCGGGCACGCCGAGCAGCTCGACCATCGGCTGATTGAACAGCGTCAGGCTGCCGACGTCGGGGATGAAGCGGATGTTCACGAAGTCGTTGCGCAGATCCATCACGAAGCGATGGATCGCCTTCTCCTTCGAGATCGGCAGCGCGAGCCACAACTCGCGGATCGCGCGCTGCCGTACCAGTTCGATCATGCGCTGATAGTCGCGCTCGACCGGCACGCCCGCGACCGCGTGCGCCGCGTCCGGGTCTTCGTAGGGATTGATCGTGCCGTCCTCGTCGAACACGACGACGGGCTTGAAGCCGGCTTCGGGACGGCCGCGCATCTGTTCGATCAGGAAGCGGCCGTACGGCGCGCCGCCGACGATCGCGACTGCGCGCTGATTGAAGCCCTCGCGGCGCAGCCCGCGCAGGATCGAATAGACGATCACCTTCGTGACGACCAGCAGCACGATCGACGCGAGCGCCCAGTAAACGAGCCACAGCCGCGACAGGCTGTCGGCGCGGTGCACGCTGAAGCTGATCAGCACGCCGGTCACTTCGACCATCAGCCAGCCGCCCGTGACGCGCGACAGCAGATCGTAGAGCGGCTTGCCGCGCCACGACTGATAGATGCCGAGCGGCGGGAAGAACACCACCACGAGCAGGCAGCCGAACGCAAGCGACACGCTTTGCATATCGTCGAGCCATACCACTCTGCCGCTGTGCACGCCCGCCGCCAGCACCGCGGCGAGCGCGACCATGGCAATGTCGATGATTCTCGCTAGAACGCTCAGCATGCGCCGCCCCTCTGTTCGTCAGTCAAGTGCGATCCGTCGGTTGGTTGAAATGGCTGTTGCATGCGGGTTTCATCGTTGGGCTTTTTTATTTCCGATCTGCCTGGCGGCGCGACTGGACTGAATGAGCCTGAATGGACAGACCGCAAAATCCGAATGCGAATGAGTGAATACCCTTGTTCATACCTCAATAAAGCGGTATTAAAATTCCCACGACAAGACCGCAAAAAATCTCAAATTGTATCGGTCAAAATTTCGGCATTTTTTATGCATTTTGTGCGGTAATTGTTGCCGCAATGGGCCCGATAGAAGGTTCCGGCAAGCCCATTCGAGCGCTTTCACATAGAATCTTTCGCTTTGCCAACAGTTCTGGCGCGAAGCTCGGGCTCCACTCGTGCTGTCATTCTTGCGCATCATTAAGCGAAAAAAATGCTTGCTGATTTTTTCAGGTAATTTTTATTTATAAATAAATAGACGAGCCATTTTTTGGTGAATTTCGAATGAATGCGACGCGCCTTTTATCGGAATTGTATTTAACGCGCTTTTATTGATTCGCGACTTCGTGATAAAACTCGACGCATTCATCCAGCCTCGAGGAGAGTTCACCATGACAGCTCCGGCCCCGGTCACGCCTGCCGGCACC
>NZ_VZQP01000027.1:0-117763 GCF_014397655.1 Paraburkholderia sp. UCT31 | reverse complement strand
GAAATTCCGAGCGTCTCGGACCATCCCGCGGTTTCCTCCCTCGAGGCTTATCCGACGCCTGCCCACACGCGCCGCGGCACACTCACAGCCATGTGAATGAGGGCAGACGTCGAATAACCCTTAACGGGTGCCGCCGATCGCCGTCCTTTCCACTCCGCCGTAAAATAGCTTCGCCTGTGACAGCGGAGAGTACAAGGCGCTATGAAAATCCGTACGCGGTTCGTCACCGCAATATTGGCGGTGCTCGTCGCCATCGCGGTGCTCTTTATCCCGTTGCCGCAGCGAATTGGGCTCGACACGCGCATCATTTCGGTTGCGTCGATACAACGCCCTCCCACGGTCGTGTTCGACTATGTCACGACGCCGGCTCACTGGCCAATCTGGCATCCGTCGTCGCTCGCGGTCAGCGGTTCGGTGGAACATTCGCTCGATGTGGGCGAGCAGGTAACGGAGGAATTCAGGGTGGCGGGCAGGCGTGGCCGAGTTGTGTGGACAGTCGCGGCACGTGTGCGTCCGAGCAAGTGGGTGATAGCAGGAAAGATTGACGGCAGATCGGCCGGCACCGTCACTTATTCGCTGACATCGACTGTGAGCGGAACCCGTTTCGAACGTGAATTCACCTATCGCGCGCCGTCGTTGTGGTTCGCGATATTGAACTGGTCCGTGCTGCGCGCGCGGATTCAATCTGAATCGGATACGGCAGTCTTGCGACTTAAGAGCCTTGTGGAAGCGTCACCGCAGCATTAGCAACGTCGCTCGGCTGGCGTTGTGACTTGGCGTTTTCACGACCAGACTGAATCCTTGGGTACAAGTCTGCTAGCGGCCATTCGTGAGGGCAATCGAAGCGCAAGAGGGTGCCATATGCGGAACCGGGTCAGAGTCAGCGCGCGGCCATGAGGTCGTTCGCCATTGCCACGATTTGGACATTTGAGTGTCCGTTCACACCGGTTGAATCCGCTATTCATTGGAAAGTCCGCTTCGGATCGCGGGCCTAGACCGCTCGCGCGGCAGGGGCTCCGATAGACGGTGGCGCAATGGAGAGGAAACCGACTCTGTCTTCATGTCGACGGGCGGGGAAATCCGCCTCGTCTTCCATAGTGGGAAGCATTGACGGCCACATGTCGCCGAGATCGGTGGGGGCAGGCGGTGAGCAGAACTTCCTAGCGCCAATCGTCGAGGACGAAGTCGTTAGGGCGGCTGTAGGCAGGCTCGTTAGGCCGATGCATGGTCACCACCTGCATTTGGCTGCGGAAACCGCGTGCCATCATCTGGCGATAGGCTTGCTCGCGCCCGGTATTGACCCCAACCAGGACCCTCGCCATCCCCAATGCGGTGGCGAGCGCGCCGGCGGCGTCGAGCAGCACGCCGAACCGATCGGAGGCACCCGGGCCGGGGCGCACCGCGCCGAATTTGATGAAGAGACAATCGGCACCGGCCTCGCTCGCCGGTCCCCAATGGCAAACCGCGAAGCCGCCCAGCTGGCCCGAACGCTCCCATAACAGCAGGGCGTCGCCGAGGCCGCGCGCGGCGACGGTGCGGATCTCAGCGGAGAGATCGAGGCCGTCGAGGATCTCGTCGCTGAGCGCGCGGCTCGCTTCTTCCGCCGCCCGCCGCTCGCCGGCCGCGAGCGCCGTATAGCGCGCGTCCTGCGGCAGCGGGCCGGACGCCGCCGCCGGCGCCGCCATGATCGCGGTGAGAAAGCGCGGATAGAAGCCGAACTTCTGATAGAGCCAAATGTGTTTCGTGCTTTGGGCGAACGTGCACAGGCCGGCATGGCGCGTGCCCCAGTCCGCGAATTGTTCCGAGACCGCTGCGACCAGCGGCTGGGCGATGCCCTTGTCCCACAGATCAGGGCGAACCGAGAGTGGGCCGAAAAAGCCGACACTGCCCCAGTTGGTGGCGAAGTTGACGCCGGCGAGCGTGCCGTCGTGGTCGGCAGCGAAGGCGGCGGTATGCTCGCATCCGAAGCGGCCATAGACGTAGTCGAAATCGGTCCAGAAACTATCGGGATCGGCGACGCCGAAGAAGGTACCGAAGGCGCGCCGCACGATGCGCTGCCCCTCCGGCAGGTCGCGCTCTTCAAGTGGACGAACGTTGAGCATGTTGGCAATCCCCCGTCCTCGGCCATAACCTGCAACGATCGTAGCATACGGTCGGGTCCTCGCGAATAGGCGGGGCGGAGGTCTGTTGAGGTTTACGGGCGGCCCCGTCAGGCCGAGGTTGGCCCAAGAGCGGTCGGTCGACATCGACGTCCGGATCGTTCGCAATCGATGCGCACCCGTATTCGGATGGAGCGTTCCCATGCGAATTCTCGTTGCTGTCCTGCTCTCGCTGGTCAGCGAGCTTTGCTGTTACTGCCTACGATGTACATATCGTTCTTAAAGCGTTTTGGGCCGAAGAGTCGCAGCCCCAATTCATCTTGGCAGAGTGACAGAGCGACCTTGGCGGTGGCAACGAGGTCCACCTCGTCCAACGCGACGACGATTAGGGCAATCGTTTGGAGACAGCCATGCATTTCGACTACCAACAATTCCACATCGACGCGTCACCTCTTGATGAAGGCGGCCGCTATTACGCTCGCGCAAAGATCTACCGGCGCGCCTCGGCGAGTGGCGATGCCGTCGAGGTAAAGTATTCGGGCGACCTCGGCGATTACCCCTCCGACGCGGATGCTATTGAGGCGGCGCAGCGTTGGGCGATTCAGTGGTGCGACGAGAACTCCGCTTAGGCTTCACTATCCAGGTCCAGGCTGTCCCGGAGTATTCGCCGCACCCACCAGACATCCAGTTCGGGGGCACGCGTCAGGCGAGAGCGATACGTGCAGCAAGGGCTGACAACGGCCCTCACGACTGGTCCTGCTGAACCCCGGCAAAAGAAGCGGCGCATAATGCACACATCCCTTTGTCAGGACGATGGAGGTAGATGTGACAACTTTTGCTATCGACGCCGTTCGCATCAACCCGACGAACGACAGGTTTACCCATGTGCGTTGGGCTCCCGTCGATCCGTCGACGCGTGAATGGCTGTCCCCCCCTGCGATTGTGGAGGTGGCCGAAGTCGTCGCCGCGATCCGTCGGGGCGATGTTGTTTGGTCCCTTTTTACGCTTGGTGGCACACGGTATCTCGGGCCAAAAATTGTGTCTGTCTCTCACACCGACGGACACGCCGGGATCGACACGGATGCCCCTGGCGATCATGTCGAAAAATGCATTGACGATTTGCCGCACCTTTGACGGCATACCTTTGAGGCCGTCGGCGATCGGACTGTGAAAGGTCTGGACGGGTCGGTAAGACTCGTTGATGGACAGAGACAGCTGACATTCGCCGACGCCAGTTTGTAAAAGTCAGCAAAGCGATACGCGACAGCCGCACCAATTTGATCGGCGAACGTCGGCTCAGGCCGATGACCCACCGGTAGCCTTTCCGCGACGAAAGTCCGCTTCACTCTTCAAAGAGCCATTGATGCTTCGACATGCCGGAAGTCGGCTCTGGGTCGGCAAGACTCATCCATCCATGACTTAGCTGACATTCACCGGCACCGGGTTGCGAAGGTCAGCAAAGCGACCTGCTGCCGCCGCACGCTGCCCGATCGGCAACCGACCGCTATGGCCGAAGTGTACGCGACGGTTATCAGGCAGGTCTTCTGGAGAACCAGCCATGCGGATGACGGCTTTGAGGATAAGGGGTCCGGATTCGCCCGATGAGAGGTGCGCCAAAAAGCGGGCGCACGAGCCGGGACGTAGCATTGTTTCGCACGGCTAGCGTCGGTCGCGCTCGATTTCAGTCTGTTCTGGGCTGCTTCGTACGGACCAACCCCGCGCCTCGTCGCGTCGCTCGGAAAATATCGAGGGTACAAGGCAGGGAGATACTCTCCGTACCATAACTTAGACGCCCCCATCCTGACGACACGCCTGAATATGAGCGGTGGCGACCGCGCGCTAAACTGGGTGTGTGCTATCGAAAAGTTCGGTGGGTCGAGCGCAAGACGATGAAATTCACCCGAATGATGGTCGGCCTCGCCGTCGCGTACATGACCGTGTTAGCCGGAGTCGCCATCTTGCAGGATCGTTTTCTCTACTTCCCTCAGAAAGCCGCAATCGAGGAGGTCACCTCCGGTGGACTGCGCGCCTGGCCGACACCTGAGGCGTTCAGGGGCCTCGTGGCGGAGCCGGCCGGGTCCGCGCGCGCCACGGTCATCGTCTTTCATGGCAACGCGGGGCATGCCGGACACCGCTCATTCTATGCCGCGGCGCTCACCCGGCTCGGGCTGCGCGTGGTTCTCGCCGAATATCCAGGCTACGGGCCGCGCGGCGGGGCGTTAGGCGAAGCGAGTCTGGTCGCCGATGCTCAACAAACCATCGCGCTGGCCCATCGCCTCTATGGCGCGCCGCTGCTGCTCATCGGCGAATCGCTTGGGGCCGGCGTGGTCGCTGCGGCCGGCTCGCGTGAACGCGACAAGATCGCAGGCATGATGCTCATCACGCCATGGGATCGGCTCGAGCACGTCGCCGCTTACCACTATCCGTGGCTGCCCGTGAGGTGGCTGCTGCGCGACCGATACGACAGCGTGACCCACCTGGCGTCGTTCGGCCGCCCGGTTCTCGTCGTGGTTGCGGAACGCGACAGCATCGTGCCTACGCGCTACGGCGAGGCGCTTTACAACTCGCTGTCCGCACCGAGAAAACTCGTGGTGGTGAAGGCGGCTGACCATAACGACTGGATTGGCCACGTCGACGAAACCTGGTGGCGGGAGGCGACCGACTTCCTTCTCACGCCTTTGCATTGAAATATGAAGACGCCACCGGTCTCGTTTAGCTCGGAGCGCATCTATGTTCTCGATGCGAAGAACAGGCCTGTCGAGGTGTTCGACCACGGCGCGTGGTCGCGCTGGATGACGGAAAACGAACTGATCTTCCGCCGCACACTGCTGGACGACTACGGTGTAACGGTCACGACCCGCTTCCGTGGTGTGTCCAAACCGAAAACCGGGGAGGCCTTGCTGTTCGTGACGCGCGTCGCCGGAATGCAGGCGCAAGACAACAGGAGCTACGGAGCACGTACGCTCGATGAGGCGCTGGAGCAGCATGAGCGCATCGTGCAGAAAATCCTCAGGATAATGACAGGGCGGTGACGATCACAGCACGACGATTCTGCGGAGCCGTAGCCCCAGGAAGTCGCCAGATGGATCTGGTGCAAACGGCGCAAGCGAATCGGTTAGAGTGTCCTGCTGAACGAATAGAGAGCCGTCGTGGCGTGTCGATGAAACGTAGCTGAAGATCCGCGGCAGGTGGGTGTAGCTCTGCCGGGCGGTGGATCGGGCCGGCCAGACAGTTGACTTCATGCTACGTGCAAAGCGCGACGTGAAGGCGGCCAAAGCCTTTTTCAGGAAAGCTCTCAAACATCAGGGCAAGCCGCCGAAGACCATCTCGCTGGATGGCTATGCCGCCTCACACGCGCGCGAACGGACGAACCGCCCAGCTGAGCCGCTTACTGAGAACGAGAGCCGGTCGACAGCGCACCTCAATCCCACCGCTCGTCACGCACCTGAACGACGCCCGCCTCGATCCGCACCGGAAACGCCACCACGTCCTCATATGCCGGCGGCGCCAGCACCTTTCCGGTCCTGATGCAAAATCGTGCACCGTGGCGCGGACAGACGACCACGTCGCCTTCCACCACACCGCCAGTCAGGATGCCGCCGTCGTGCGGGCAGACATCCTCGATTGCATAACAGGTGCCGTCGACGTTGAACACAGCAACCTGCGCGCCATCGACCTCGACGCTGCGAACAGACCCGGCCGGAAAATCCCCGATCGCAGCGACATCGACCCAGTCGGACATGTCAAAGCATCCCCAATTGCAGGCGCGCCGCATCCGACATCCGGTCTCTCGACCACGGCGGATCCCACACCAGTTCAACGTGCACGTCGTTCACTCCGCTCGCCGAGAACACCGCATCCTCCACCGTCGCCGGGAAGGTCTGCGCGACCGGGCAGCCGGGCGCGGTCAGCGTCATGCGGATCCCAACGCGGCCTTCGGCTTCGTCCACGTCAAGACCATAAACAAGCCCCAAATCGTAGATGTTGACCGGAATCTCCGGGTCGAACACGGTGCGCAGTGCATCGATCACGCGTTCTTCAAGACCTTCTGTTGTCGTGCCACTCCCGGGTTGTGCGGCCTCGGCGCGCTTCAGCCAGTCGAATGTGCTCATCGTCTGCCTCACTCTGTCGAAACGGGGCGATGCGCGTCGTGCAGCGCGGCGTGGAGCGTATGCCAGGCCAGCGTCGCGCACTTCACACGCTCGGGAAATTCACGTACACCGGACAGCACCGCCAGCTTGCCCATCTCCGGCGCGGCTGTCGCCTGCCCTGCAGCGGGTGTTGTCACCATGTCGTGAAAGCGCCCGAACAGCGCTTCGGCCTCTGCTTCCGTTTTGCCTTTCAGCGCCTCGGTCATCAGCGACGCTGATGCTGTCGCAATTGCACAGCCCGCGCCTTCGAAACTCGCTTCTTTGACGATGCCGTCCTCGATTCGCAGATAAAGCGTAATCCGGTCGCCGCACAGCGGGTTATAGCCCTCAGCCGTGTGATTGGCGCCGGACAGTCCATGACAGTTACGCGGCCGCCGGTAGTGGTCGAAGATGACTTCCTGATACAGATCGCGCAGATCGCTCATTTTCCGAATATCTCCCTGACCTTTCCGAGACCTTCGATCAGCGCGTCGATATCCTGGTGCGTGTTGTAGAGGGCGAGCGACGCGCGCACGGTCGCCGGTACGCCGAAGCGCTGCATCACCGGCATCGCGCAATGATGGCCCGCACGCACCGCGATGCCGTGATGATCGAGAATCGTGCCGACATCATGGGCATGCACGCCGTCGAGCACGAACGACAGAATGCCTGCCTTGTCGCGTGCGCTACCGATAAAACGCAAGCCCGGTATCACCCGCAGGGCGGCCGTCGCATAGGCGAGCAGTTCGTTCTCGTGCGCGGCGATGACTTCCATGCCGATGCTGTCGACATAGTCGAGCGCCGCGCCCAGCGCAATCGCGCCGGCAATGTTCGGCGTACCCGCTTCGAACTTCCACGGAATCGCGTTGTATTCCGTTTTCTCGAACGTTACCGATCGGATCATGTCGCCGCCGCCCTGCCATGGCGGCATCGCTTCAAGCAGTGCGGCCTTGGCGTATAGCACGCCAATGCCAGTCGGCCCGTACACCTTATGCCCGGACAACGCGTAGAAATCGCAATCTATCGCGCGGACGTCGACCGGCAGATGCGTGATTGCCTGTGCACCATCCAGCAGCACCGGCACGCCCCGCGCGTGTGCCGCTGCAACGATGCGCTCCACCGGATTGATGCTGCCGAGCGCGTTGGCCAGATGAGTCATCGCGACCAGCCGCGTACGTTCACTCAACAAACGCTCGTACGCGTCGGCATCGAGCGCGCCCATATCGTCGATCGGCACGACTTTCAGCGCCGCGCCCGTCTGCTCGCAGACGAGCTGCCACGGCACAATGTTCGAATGGTGCTCCATCGCGCTAATCAGGATTTCGTCGCCGGGCTTGATCTGCGGCCGAGCATAACTCTGGGCGACGAGATTGATCGCTTCGGTCGTGCCACGCACGAACACGATCTCCTCCGGACGCTGCGCATTGATGAAGCGTGCAATCTTCGCGCGTGCGGCCTCGAATGAATCGGTCGCGCGCTGAGACAGCAGATGCACGCCGCGGTGCACATTCGCGTTGCTATGCCGGTAGTAAGCGTTTTCCGCGTAGATGACCGAGGCAGGCTTTTGCGTAGTGGCGCCATTGTCGAGATAGACCAATGGCCGGCCATGCACGCGCTCGCCCAGAATCGGAAAATCGGCTCGCCAGTGCTCGACATTGCGCGGATCGGGCGTCTGCATCTGTTCGATCGGCTTCATAGCAGCTCCCTGATGCGCTCGCCTTCCGGGGTGCGCGCGAACAGCAGGTTTTCGAGCCGGCCACGCAGCGAATCGATGCGCACACCTTCGACTATGTCGCGCGCAAATGCGTATGTCAGTAGCGCCCGTGCCATGCGCTCTTCGACACCTCGTGCACGTAAATAGAACAGCTGGTTGTCGTCCAGTTGACCGACCGTCGCGCCGTGTGTGCATTTCACGTCGTCGGCGTAGATCTCGAGTTGCGGCTTCGTGTCGATTTCCGCATCGCGTGACAGCAGCAGGTTGTGATTCGCCTGATGCGTGTCCGTTTGCTGTGCATCGCGATGCACGATGACGCGCCCGTTGAACACGCCGCGCGCTGCGCCGTCGAGCACCCCGCGGTAATGTTCGCGACTCGTGCCATGCGGCTCTGTGTGATCGATGCGCGTGTGGTGATCGACGTGCTGCCGGCCCCCGACGAAATAGAGACCGTTCAACGTCGCTTGCGCGTTCGCGGCGTTCAGGCTTGTGCCGATACCAGTGCGCGACAGCGCGGCGCCGAACGCGAACGCATGTGAGGTAAAACAGCTGCCCCGTTGCTGCGCAGCGGCGACCGACGCGATATGAAAAGCCTTCGGGCCCTCTTGCTGCAACCGGTAGTGCTGCACGTCCGCCTGCTCGTCTGCGACGATGCGGGTAACCGCATTGGTCCAGTACGCGTCGCCGCTCAGCCCTACAAAATGCTCGACGATCGTGCAGCCCGAGCGTGCTCCTGCAAGCACGACATTGAACGGCTGCACCGCAAGACCCGCTTCGTCGGTCAGGAACAGGATCTGCAGCGGTTGATCGATGACCTCGCCAGGCGGCAGCACGATGGCAAACCCATCCGTCATAAACGCCGTATTTAGCGCGGCAAAGCCATCTGAATACGCCTGCGAGGCGAATGCCGATTCCAGTTGTTGTGGCATTTCTCTCAACGCCCGGGTGAGCGAGCCCACAAATACCCCGCGTGGCAAACCATTCAGTTTCGACGGCCGCGGCACATGCCGACCGTTGACAAAGACCAGTCGATGCGCGGCAGGGTCCAGCTTGAGTTCATCGATGACGCGCCGCACGTCGCTATCGTCCGTGCGTTGTGCCTTGAAATGCCAGGGACGCTTGCCAATCGCCGACACGTTCGTGTATTTCCAGTCCTCGTGCCGCGTGGTCGGCAAACCCAGCGCGTCGAACTGGTCGAACGCGCTTCGGCGCGCGGCACGCAGCCATGGAAACTCAGCGCCGGGCAACGTCTTCGCGAGTTGCCCAAACTGATGGAAATAGTCGAGAGATTCGTTTTTCATGGATGCCCCGCACTTTCCTGGCTTGCTGTGTTTTCTGGTTGAACCGCTTCATCGTCGATCCAACCATAGCCTTTACGCTCCAGCTCCAGCGCCAGTTCACGGGACCCCGACTTCACGATCCGGCCATTCGCCAGCACATGCACGCGATCCGGCACGACGTAGTCCAATAGCCGCTGATAGTGCGTCACGAGCACGATCGCCCGTTCTGGACTGCGCATGCTGTTGACGCCCTGCGCGACAATCTGCAATGCGTCGATGTCGAGTCCGGAATCCGTTTCGTCGAGAATGGCGAGCCGGGGCTCCAGCACGACCATCTGCAGAATCTCGTTGCGTTTCTTCTCTCCGCCGGAAAACCCTTCGTTCACGGCGCGATACAGCAGACTCTCGTCCATCCGCATCAGCGTCATCCTCTCCTTGACCCGTTGCAGAAACTCCATCGCATCGAACTCCGGCTCGCCACGATACCGCCGCTGCGCATTCAGCGCCGCCTTCAGCAGATAAACGTTGCTCACGCCGGGTATCTCGACGGGATACTGGAACGCGAGAAACAGTCCTTGGTGTGCGCGCTCCTCGGGTGCGAGCGCCAGCAGGTCGCGGCCGAGATACGAGACCTCGCCGCCCGTGACAGCAAAGTCCTCGCGCCCGGCCAGCACCTGGGCAAGCGTGCTCTTGCCCGAGCCGTTCGGACCCATGATCGCGTGCACCTCGCCGGCCCGTACATCCAGATCGATGCCACGCAGAATTTTCTTGCCGTCGACTTCGACCTGCAGATTGCTGATTTCAAGCATGGTCCGAATCCCTCGCGAATCGCTGTGGGTTATCCCACGGCGCCTTCCAGGCTGACGCCGAGCAGCTTTTGTGCCTCGACTGCAAACTCCATCGGCAGCTCCTTGAAGACCTCCTTGCAGAAGCCGTTCACGATCATCGACACCGCATCTTCCGGCGACAACCCACGCTGCCGGCAATAGAACAACTGGTCTTCGCCGATGCGTGATGTCGATGCTTCGTGTTCGACCTTCGCGGTCGGGTTCTTGACCTCGATGTAGGGGAATGTGTGAGCGCTGCAACGGTTTCCGAGCAAAAGCGAATCGCACTGCGTGTAGTTGCGCGCGCCTTCCGCCGCACGGCCGACCTTCACGAGACCGCGATATGCGTTCTTTCCGCGGCCCGCCGAAATGCCTTTCGACAGAATCGTGCTGCGCGTATTGCGGCCGACGTGAACCATCTTCGTCCCAGTATCGGCCTGTTGATAGTGGTTGGTCAGTGCCACCGAATAGAATTCACCGACCGAGTTATCGCCCTGCAGGATCACGCTCGGATACTTCCACGTAATCGCCGAACCGGTTTCCACCTGAGTCCATGAAATCTTCGAATTGGCCTCGCGGCAGTCGCCACGTTTGGTCACGAAGTTGTAGATGCCGCCCTTGCCCGACGCATCGCCCGGATACCAGTTCTGCACGGTCGAATAGCGGATCTGTGCACCTTCCAGCGCGACCAGTTCGACCACAGCGGCATGCAGCTGGTTTTCGTCGCGCATCGGCGCGGTGCAGCCTTCCAGATAGCTCACGTACGCGCCTTTGTCCGCGACGATCAGCGTGCGCTCGAACTGCCCCGTGTTCTGGGCGTTGATACGAAAGTAGGTCGATAGTTCCATCGGGCAGCGCACGCCCGGCGGGATGTAGCAGAACGACCCATCGCTGAACACGGCGGAATTAAGCGCAGCGAAGAAATTGTCGGTGTGCGGCACGACCGAGCCGAGATACTTTCGCACCAGTTCGGGATGATGCTGTACGGCATCCGAGAACGAACAGAACACAATGCCGAGTTCCGCCAGCTTTTCGCGGAACGTAGTCGCTACCGACACGCTGTCGAATACCGCATCCACCGCTACGCCCGCCAGCAGTTCGCGCTCCCTCAGCGGCACACCCAGCTTTTCGTAGGTACGCAGCAGTTCCGGATCGACTTCATCGAGACTCTTCGGACGATTCTTCTGCGTCATCGGCGCGGAATAATAGATTATGTTCTGGTAATCGATCGCCGGGTGTTCGACCGTCGCCCAATGCGGCTCGGTCATCGTGAGCCAATGGCGATAGGCCGCGAGTCGCCATTCGAGCATGAACGCCGGCTCGTCTTTCTTCACCGAAATGAGCCGGACCACATCCTCGCTCAGCCCGCGCGGAAGCGCATCGGCCTGCAGATCAGTCACGAAACCGTGCTGGTATTCGCGGCTGATCAGTTCATCGAAACCGGTTGTGGATGCGCTCATGTGTGGCCTCGGTCAATCGACTTGCGCGCAGGCGTCGCGCCCGCGCGATGGGTGGAGATACCACGCGCGCGGATCGCGCTGATATCGACTGCGCGCAAGGTGGGGCCCGCCATGTCCGCCAGCGTGACCTGCTGCAACGCTTCGTAAATCAGGCGATTGACCTTCTGCCAGTTGGCGCGCACCGCGCACGCCGCCTCCTGGATACACAGCCCTGGCGTAGTGCTGCATTCGGTCATCCCGATCGGGCCGTCGACGACGGCGATCACCTCCGCCAGCGTGATCCGCGCGGGCGGCCGCGGCAGCAGGTAGCCGCCGTTTGTGCCGCGCAGCGACTCCACGACACCACCGCGCGTCAGGACTTTCAGCACCTTTGACACCGTTGGCCCCGCGACGCCGGTCGCCGCAGCAATGCTGCTTGCGCTGTGGACGGCATCGGGATCGCGCGCCATCGCAGTCATGATCACCGTGCCGTAATCGGCAAGTTTGCTCATGCGCAACATCGGAACATCTCCCGTTTTAATCAGGACCCTATTGGTCCAGATTACATCGAAACGAAAACCGCACGTTTGGAGTGAGCGACACTGTCCTGTGTGGGGATTCCTGGCGACGTCGCGAATCGCTTTCCGTTTCGGGAGAAGTATTTCGCGAACGGCCCAACGCCGATTCCATTCTAGACCTGTATATATAACCTTGTCAGTGTATTGGTCTTCGTGACGGACCGCTCTGGTGAGCCACGCTCCATCGACTGCGAATACCCACTCGCCCGACGAGACATCAATTGTTTGATATCCAGAATATCGGAAACTGATTTAAAAGCCGGAATCCGCGTGAAGGACGCGCGATGTGCATCGCCTATCTCGGGAGAGGCCCGCCGCATAGTACTTTGGGCTGTTGTGGCATCCGGACCCAGTGGGGCTACTGCCCGGTCTTTCTGGTGATTGTGGTCGTGTGGAGTGTTGAGCAGGTGCGCGGACTGAATGTCGAACGCGCCCATTGCCCTCGGCCTACGTGTTCAGCGCATACATGGAAGCCCGGAATCCACGGTCACCGTTGCCAGTTGTCGCTGTCGGATGAATAATCCCCCGTCGAGATACGGACGTTTACGTGCGCTAACGATGACGGCCCCTTTCGTCCGTGCCTGCATGAGATTGATCTTCAAGGTGTACAGGCAATTAACAATTTTGCGCCGACAAATTCTGATTATTTCATTTTCAGAAAAAGTATTTTACAAAGTAGGCGTTTACCCATGATAGACACCTCCTGTTCCAAAGGATAGGTGTCCACGAAAGCGGGTCAACTCGAGAAGGTCACATTCGGGTAGGTTTGGGTGCGACTTCTGTCCTTGCAATACACGATCTTTGACTTTTCAGGATGCATCGTCAGCCCACACTCCGTCAGCGAGAGCCGCTCGATCGTTAGCGGCTCCTGCAAATGCGCACGGATGTATTCCTCGACCCGTCGTACATAAAACGGCGCAAGCGGTCTGCACTCGCGCGTCATGCCGCTTCCTACGCTGTTCGGTTGACCGTAGATAAGCACGTTCAGTAGTGTCGACTCGAACTGCTCAAATGCGAGTGGATTGCGCAGCGGATGCGCCTCCGTACTCATGATTTCCGCGAGCATCGGCAGCAACTGCATCAGGCACACCCCTGTGCCGACGTCAGTGCGAATTCTGGCTCGAATTCGATTGCCCACCCGCCGCGTCGCCGAAATGACGCTGTGCATGACGCTCGAGCACATCGCGCTCGATACGCAGGATGGCCTGCGGGCAAGCTTCGCCCCACCGCATGCGCAGCGCCAGCGCGGGCGACACCAGCGAGCCGGCGAGCGTCCATATTGAAGTGGACCTGCGCGTAGGCGAGCTCGTACAGTTTGCGCTGCTCGTCGGAAGGGCGGCCGTCACCGATCAACGCTCGGCTCGCATCCATCCCGCTGCATAGGGTATCTACCGAACATTTCATGCTTGCGTTGTCAGGATACCTGATATCAAATACGGAACTATCGCGACGGACAGGCGCGTCTTCCAGGACGCGCTTTATTTTGTTCTTTATATCAGTTTGCCTGATATTGCATCAACGGTGATCGGCGCCAGCATCCCCGTCACGCTCATCGCTGCAATCGCCTGAAACCGAAGATCCCTCAACCGCAGTTCAACAAAAAAACATACAACTGGTCTGGAGACATCACCATGCAATTGAAGTCGACTCACGTTCTCATGTTCGGTGCGCTATGCGCGCTGAGCACTGGAGCCTTTGCGCAATCGAGCGTCACGTTGTATGGCATCGTGGACACGGGGATCGAGTATGTCTCGCACGCGAACGCGAAGGGCGACAGCGTCTTTCGCATGCCATCCGTTACCGGAGAGTTCCCATCACGCTGGGGGCTGCGCGGCAACGAAGATCTAGGCGGCGGCTACAGCGCTGTCTTCACGCTCGAAAGCGGCTTTAACGTGCGCGACGGCAGTTCTGGACAGGGCGGGAGGCTGTTTGGACGCCAGGCATTCGTCGGCATGAAAAGCCCGTATGGAACGCTCGCGTTCGGCCGTCAGTACACGATGACCTATCTTGCGGTTCAGGGCGCCGACATCATCGGTCCGGACATTTACGGCATGGGCTCCCTGGATGCCTATGTGCCCAACGCACGCGCCGACAACTCCATTACCTATCTTGGCTCGTACAAGGGCTTTACGCTGGGCGCGGGCTATTCATTCGGACGGGACGCGGCGGGTACCGGCAACTCGCCGGGACAAGGAACCTGTACCGGCTCGGTTCCAGGCCACGCCACGGAATGCCGCGACTGGTCCGCAATGCTCAAGTACGACTCTCAATATTTCGGCGCGGCTGCGTCGTACGAGGAGCAACGCGGCGGCGCGACCGCAGCCGCCAACTTCTTCGACGGAATTGCGCCGACACCTCTCATCAACGCCGCGGACAAGGACGCCCGTACCCAACTGAGCGCCTATGCGCAGTACGCAGGCGCGAAGATCGGCGCAGGTTGGATTGGACGCCGCGTAGTGACCCAGTCGCCGACAGTACCGAATATCCGTTCGGATCTGTTCTTCCTCGGCGCTTCGTACATGGTCACGCCTGCGTTCCTCCTCGATGGCGAAGTGTTTCGGATCATCAATAGCGACCACGATACCCGCGCCACGATGGGAACGCTACGCACCACCTATCTTCTGAGCAAGCGTTCGTCGGTCTATGCGCAGGCTGCGTATCTCGCGAACAGCGCGAAGGCGCGCTATTCGGTCAGCGGTGGCGGCGGTGGGACCACACCAGGCGCGGGCATGGGTCAAACGGGCGTGATGGTCGGCATTAAACACATGTTCTGATAGGGGGCGAGAATGAAACGAACTTCAATTGCTATGTGCGTATCGGCAGTGTCCGCGATGCTGGCGGCCTGCGGCGGCGGTTCCGACTCGCTCTCCACCAGTGCGACACAATTGCCTCGGCTTTCCGCAGCACAACCCGCGACGCTGTCAGGAAACTGCAGCGCGCTCGCCGCCAGGTTGACGTTTGCGGCCACGACGTTCACGTCCGTTACCGACGTGCCGGCCGGAACGCTCACGGTGGCAGGAAAGTCCGTGCCCGAACATTGCGTGATCGAAGGGAAAATGAATCAACGCACGAGCGCCGTTGACGGCCAAACTTATGCGATTGGTTTTGAAATGCGGCTACCTATCGCGTGGAATGGTCGCTTTTTCTATCAGGCCAACGGTGGTCTCGACGGTAATGTGACATCGGCGACGGGGGTGCTCAGTGGCGGGGGTCCGCTGAACAACGCGCTAAACATGGGCTTCGCCGTGATCAGTTCGGATGCAGGTCATTCCGGGTCGCAAAACCCGCTGTTTGGTCTCGATCCCCAGGCGCGCCTCAATTATGGCTATAACGCCGTTGCCACGCTCACGCCAATGGCCAGGCAGGTGATCAAGTTGGCCTATGGCAAGGGCCCCGACCGCAGCTACTTCGAAGGTTGCTCGAACGGCGGCCGTCATGCGATGGTGGCGGCAGCCAGGTCTTTCGCGGATTACGACGGCATCATTGCCGGCGACCCCGGCTTTCATTTGCCAAAGGCGGCGATCGGGCAGATGTGGAGCGCACAACAGCTAGCTACCGTCGCGACCGCCAAAACGTCGTCCGGAATTGCCGATATCACCACCGGCTTGACGACTGCTGAAAGGCAGCTCATCGCGTCGAAGGTCATCGCGAAGTGCGATTCGCTGGATGGTGTAGCGGACGGGATGGTGCAAGACATCAAAGCGTGCCAGGCGAACTTCGACCTGGCCACGGACGTACCGACATGTTCGAGCAATGGGCGCGACGGCACCTGTCTTACGGCGGCTCAAAAGCAAGCCGTTGGAAATATTTTTTCTGGGGCGAAAAATCGCGCTGGCACTGCGCTCTATGCGAGCTTTCCGTATGACGTCGGTGTCAACGGATCAGGCTGGGCCGCGTGGAAGCAAGGCAATTCGATCAGCCTTGACCCGGCCGCGGCGGCCTTCGTATTTACGTCGCCGCCGCAGAGCGCTTCGCTGCTCAGCTCCATCGGCGCCTACGCTCTGAACTTCAACATGGACAGTGACGCGCCGAAGATCTTCGCAACGAGCGGTGTCTATTCCGAGACTTCGTGGTCATTCATGACCCCGCCGAACGAGACTGATTTGAGCGGTCTGAGGAGCCGGGGCGCGAAGTTGATCGTCTATCACGGGACGAGCGATCCAGTGTTCTCGTCGAACGATACGACCGACTGGTATCAGCGCTTGTCGACGGCTAGTGGTGGTGACGCGAGCAATTTCGCCCGGCTCTTCACGGTAGCAGGGATGAACCACTGCAGCGGCGGTCCGACGGCCGATCAGTTCGACATGCTGACGCCTATGGTGGCATGGGTCGAGCAAGGGCAAGCGCCGAACCGGGTCATCGCAACGGCTCGCGACACGACCAACGCGATTCCGAATGGCGAGGTGCCGACTAGCTGGGGTGCCGGGCGCACGCGTCCGCTCTGCGCGTATCCGAAGGTGGCCCGCTATACCAGCGGAGACGTGAACTCGGCAAGCAGTTTCACTTGCAGCTAAGCCACTGACCGTGCAAGGGGGGCGAAGATGTGAACGCTCCCCCACTACGCCGAGGAAACGTTAGGCGCCCTCACCGCCCGCGATCGCTTTGAGCCGCCGATAAAGCGTGCGCTCGCTCAATCCCAGCTGCGCGGCGAGCTCACTGCGTTTTCCGCGGAATTGCGCCGCTGCGCGCGCGAGTTCCGCATCGGTCAGCTTGCGCGGCAAGCCCACGCCCACCGCCAGCGAATCCTGACCACGGCCGGAAGCCCTGTCGCGGACCGCCTGCGGCAAGTGTTCGGCGCGGATCACGCCACCGTCGGCGAGCAGGTTGGCGCGCTCGAGTACGTTGCGCAATTCGCGGATATTGCCGGGCCACGCATAGGCGCGCAACTGCGCCATCGCGTCCGCGGAAATCGACGCTTTATGCGACGATCCGGCGCGCGCCGACGCAATGCGCCGCAGGATCGAATCCGCGAGCAGCGCGATGTCGTCGACACGCTCGCGCACCGCGGGCAAATGAATCGGAAACGCGCAGCCGCGCTCGCGGCCACCGGTTCGCTGACGGGATTGATGACGGGGATGCTCGGTGTCGGCGGCGGCTTCATCATCGTGCCGATGATGCGCAAGCTGACGGACGTGTCGATGCACGGTATCGTCGCGACTTCGCTGATGGTGATCGCACTCGTCGGCAGTGGCGGCGTTCTCGCGACGGCCACGCACGGCGCAACGCTTCCACTCGAAGTCGCGTTGTGGTTCACTGGCGCCACCGCCGCCGGTATGCTCAGCGGACGGCTTGCATCGCATCACATCGCCGCGCGTCAGGTGCAAGTGGGCTTTGCGAGCATCCTCGTCTGCGCGGCGCTCGCCCTGCTGGTCAAAGCGGCGCTGATGTAAGCGCTGCCGCTTCCCTCCAACTCACATGACAGTCAACCTGAACGATGATCGATCTCGACCATTTCACCCCGCTCGCGTCCCTGTGCGGAGGCCTGCTGATCGGCGCCGTGGCTGCGGCGATGGTGCTTTTGCTGGGCCGCATCGCCGGAATCAGCGGGATAGTCGGCGACCTGCTGCGCTGGACCAGGCGAGACGGCGCATGGCGCGTCGCCTTCGTTGCCGGGCTGGTCGCTGCCGCGGTAATCGCGCGCGCGGTCGGTGCGCCCGTCGCGATCACCGTCGACGCGTCGTGGCCGGCCGTGATCGCGGCCGGCTTTCTGGTCGGCATCGGCACCCGCTATGGCAGCGGTTGCACGAACGGACACGGCGTGTGCGGCATTTCACGCGGCGCCACGCGCTCGCGCGTAGCGACGGCGACGTTCATGGCGGCCGGCTTCGTCACCGTCTATATCATGCGACATCTTCTCGGAGCCTAGGGTGGCAACAGTTGTTTCATTCGTATGCGGGCTGCTGTTCGGCTTCGGCCTGCTGTTGTCGGGCATGGCCAACCCCGCCAAAGTGCTGGGCTTCCTCGATTTCGCAGGACGCTGGGACCCGTCGCTTGCGTTCGTGATGATCGGCGCGGTGGCTGTCGCAGCAATCGGCTTCGCGATCGCGAAGCGCCGCGGCAAGTCGCTGCTCGGATTGCCGATGCAGATTCCCGCGTCAACGCACGTCACGCGAAGGCTGATGGTGGGCAGCCTCGCGTTCGGCGTCGGTTGGGGAATTGCAGGGTTCTGTCCCGGCCCGGCGCTCGTTGCGCTCGGACTCGGGTCGGTGAAAGCGTGGGTGTTCGTGGCGGCGATGATCGCGGGAATGGCGGTCTTCGAGTCGTTGGAACGGCGCAGACAGGCGGCCTTGGCAACCGGCCCTTAACCTGGCCTTAAGGCGCGGCCGTGTACGATCTGTTTCGACTGAATCCAACTCACAGGTTCCCCTATGCAAGTCTCCCCTGAACACCGCTATGACATCGTCGCACGTTTGCTCCATTGGCTCGTCGTCGGGCTGGTTGCCGCGCAGTTCGTGATCGGCTGGACGATGCCGGACGTGCACCGCGATACCGTGCCGGACGGCGCAATCGCCTGGCACCTTGGCGTCGGCACCGCACTGCTCGCAGCGATGGTGTTGCGGGTGCTGTGGCGCGTGACTCATCGGCCGCCACCGGACAACCTGCCGCCGCTGTTTCGCGCCGCTTCGAAGCTCACGCACCTCGCGCTGTATGTGCTGCTGGTGCTGGTGCCGCTGCTCGGCTGGATCAACGCTTCGTCGCGCACGTGGACGGTCCGCCTCGCCGGACTTGCTTCGTTGCCCTCACTGTCGGCACCGGGTTCGTCATTCGGACATGCGATGGGCGATGTTCACGGCGTCCTCGCCTGGGTTCTATTCGGCGTGATCTGCCTGCATATCGCAGCGGTGATGTTTCATCAGTTCGTCGCCGGCGACCGCGTTCTGCAGCGCATGAAGCTCTAGCGGTAGTTCGAGCGCTCCCTACATTTGCCCGTCAAACAGGGCAAAGCTGCGTGGCATGTCACGCGGGCGGACAGTTTCCCGAACTGACGCCGTACGGTCGAATGTTCAAGCTGAACGGATATACCTTCGGCGAACGTACGATTCCAGTGGTCGTGATGGCGATGCTCGACGTGACCAGGACGAGGCTCAACCATGATGCCAGCGGCAATATCGTCTCTCCCAAAGACGGTCTGCCGATTTTCGATTCAGCCAGCATCTTCCTCGCCGGCAAGATCACCGACAGGATCGGTGCGTTCACGCAATTTACCTACTCGAACTACGATCATCAGGGCGGCGATGGAAGCTGGATCGGCCACTGGGCATCGGACAACATGGATTTCCGTTGTGTCGACAGGATCATTGGGAACGCAAGCGACCTGATTCCCGGCACCACCCTGCACAATGACCCGACCGTTCAGGATGTGTGGAACGGTTCTCCGGCATGGAGTTACCCGTACGCTTCCTCTTCGACGAGCACGGTTGGCTCACCCCAGTTCCTGCCAATCCTCGAAGGTACGCTCGCGCAGCAGGTTGTGGGTGCGGGCGGCTACCTCTACTGGAACCGGACAGTCTATGCGGAGCTGTCGCTATATAGCACCGCTGATGGCATCTGGTCGTTCATCCGCGGCATTGGCAGCAGTCTTGCGGATGAGACGATTATCGGTGCGATCATCGCACTCGCCCGCAATCTGCTCGGCCAGGAAAGCCAATTGTTCCGCTCGTTCGACGCCTTCCGCGACGACTTCACTTTAGCTGTGCGACGCCAAAGAGCGGCGCCTCGCCGCTCATTGGTGCGTCGTATTTAACGCGGATCCGACAGCGTCTGATTGAGCGTCTGCCCAGCGATGATCACGTTCTGCAACGTAATGTCGTGCACGTTGTAGAGGTAGATCGGACCCGGCGTGCTGGCGCTCGCGGGGCCTGCGGCCACAGGCGTGCCGAAGTCGCAGTTGGAAATCGTCACTCCCGTGATTGCCGGTACGGTCGGCGCAGGCGCCGGACCGTTGTAATCGAACGCAACTGGACCTTGTGCAACGATGGCCTGGAAACAGGAGCCGGTTGTACTGCCCAATGTCACGTTCGAAGCATTGACGTTCGTGATGTTGACGTTGTCAATGAGCGCGGGGCGTGTGCGAATCGCATCGGCGGCAGGCTGGTAATCGCAATCGAACGTGATCAGGCCGCCTTGAGACGCGGACGGGTTGGCGGCTGTTGCGGTGGCCACACCGATGGGCACGGTGCCGTTGATCGGACTGCCCGTCAGCATCTTGCTGCCGTAGCCTCCACCCGTCAGGCTCACGCCGTGCGGGAGCGTGACGCCGTTCACGTAGAAGTTCTTGACGTAGCCTCCACGGTTCATGTTCGTCTTGATACGGATCGCGATGTTCAGCGAATTCGTTGCCCAGAACTGATTGAGCATGGTCAGATTGCGCGCGTAGATGTTCTGCACGCCGCCACCCATCTCGCTGCCGAGCGTAATGCCGCCGTGACCGCTATTCATCATGCAGTTCTGGATCACATGGTTTTGCGCGGGTCCGTACTCCGTGTCGAGATCCTTGCCTGACTTGATCGCGATGCAGTCGTCGCCGGTGTTGAACGTTACGCTGTCGCACAGCACCGTGTTGCAGGCGTCGGGGTCGAAGCCGTCGTTGTTCGGTCCGATACTGTCGGCTGTCACGCCACGGATCACGACGTTCGTGCAGTCCGTCGGATGATGCTGCCAGAACGGCGTGTTGTTGGTTCGGTAGTTTTCCATCAGCACGTTCGTGCAACCGATGAACTCAACCATACACGGCCGCAGATAGTGGCCGAGACCAAAGATTCGCTGCGCGACCGGCACGCCCGCTTCGGAGAGCGCCGGCAGGTAGTTCTGGTCTTGCTGCCACGGCGTAGCCGGATTGGTCAATAGCGTGTAGAGCGAGGCCGAAATGGTAGGGGCGACCACCATCAGATCGACGTTGTTCGGATTCGTATAGGCCTGGGACGGCGTGGTCGACCCCGCGCAGCCGTATGCGCCGCTGGAACCCTTGTAGGTCCACCAGCAAGTGCTGGTGTTTCCGCTTCCGGCGAACGGTGTCATCGCCTGACCGTTCAGCACCGAGGTCGGGCCTTCGCCAGTCACCGCGATGTTGTTCGCATTTCGCGCGTACACGGGCGAGCCGAAGTTCAGGCAGTCGTTCGCCTGCCAGCGGCTGTAGTAAAGGTTGCCGTTGGCGCCGCAGTTGACCGGACCGTCCTTCGCATAGTCGGCGGGATTCGGGCTGAAATAGATCGTGCAGTTCGCGCTCAGATGGAAGTTGACGTTGCTCTGCAGCACGATGGGACCCGCGCAATACCACGTGCCCGCCGGCACCACGACCCGGCCGCCACCGGCTGCACTGCAGGCCGCGATTGCCGCGAGGAAAGCGGGACGTGAATCGAACGATCCCGGTGCGTTGGTCGCGCCGGCCCCCGTACTCAGGGGCGATGAACTGCCGGTGTAGGGGTTGGCCTGGGCAATGACCGCGCACGGTTGCGCACCGTACTGTTCGACCTGGAAATCGACGGCCGGGAACGCGCTCTGCGTGATCTTCTGCAGCGCATTAATGATGTTCGTCGCTGAGCCGTTGGGACCCCAGATCGGGTCGGCCGCAGCCGTTGACGGCGTGCTTCCCGTCGCTGGCGTGGAACTACTGCTTCCGCCTGCCGCGGCAGCGGAGACTCCGCTGCCGCCGCCGCAAGCCTGCAGGAGTGCGCTGCCGGCGAGCGCGCCTCCGAGGCTAATGAAGCCACGGCGCGAAATGCGCAAGGTGTCGCCCGTTGCGGGCGCATTTTTATCAAGATGGCACGACAGCTTGGACATGGAGTCCCCTCCGGACAAATCGTTGTAGGCGCACGAGAGAATCGTCATCGCGCATGTTGTATGACAAGTCTAGAAGAGTAAAGACAAGACGCGGGTCAGTACACATGGTGGAAACCCTTGCTAAATGTTTCCTCGATAGCATTCGCGAGGTGTGCAGAGGGTTCGGGTCGCCTTTGGAAACTCGCGCAGGCGCTTCGACTAGAATAATTTCGACGTGCGGCTCCGGATTCGATGCACCACACCCGTTAATAGGTATCGCCATGAACGACGGAAGGCTCGTATTGCATGCGCGACATCGGGTTGAGGGCGGCGGCCTGCTGGTCGCCGCAGCCTGCTGCCAGGCTGCCAATAGGCACAGCGCTTTGCATATAAGCGATCGATGAAATCGCGATCCGCCGCCTGCACTGCTGTCCTGATGATCGCAACGTGCATTGCGGGCATCATGCAGACCTCACCAGTAGCGGCACAGGCATGGCGCGACCTCGCGCCGCAACCCGCACCGCAGGCGCCGCGAAGCGCGTCGTCACCCTCCTCTCCGGAAGCGCAGGCCGAGTCCGCACGGATCGCTGTCGAGCGGCTTGCCGGGCTCATCTTCGAACCGGCCGGCGCGTCCGCGGCGGCATCGCCGAGGCAGCAAGGTCGTATCGTCGCGCAAGGATTGCCCGTACTCGAATCCGCCTTCCTGCAGAGCTTCGCCACGGACCTCGACAAGCCGCTGACCTTCGGCCGCCTCGCCGAGATACGCCGCGCCGTGGTCGCGCGTTATCGGGCGGCGGGAAAGCCGCTCGTCGACGTCTACGTGCCGGAACAGGACGTGAGCTCGGGTGTCGTGCGTATCGCCATTGCCGAATTCAAACTGGGTCGGGTTCATGCCAGCGGCAACACCTACTTTTCGAGCAGGCTTCTCGAACGTGAAATGCCGCTCGAGCCCGGCGGACCGGTCCTGCAATCGGCGGTCTCGAAGGGACTTGCGGTGCTCAACGCGAATCCATATCGACGGGTCGATGCTGTTTTTGCGCCCGGTGAGGCCGCCGACACGACCGACGTCGTGTTGCAAACCGAAGACCGGCTGCCGCTTCGCGTAAGCGCGGGTTACGACAATGAAGGCGTGCCGGAGCTCGGCCGTGATCGGTTCTTTGCAGGCATAGGCTACGGCAACCTGCTTGGTCTCGATCAGCAGATCGCCTATCAATTCACGGCCAGCAACGATTTTTTCAGCGGCAATCCGAATATCGAAGGCCGCCCGAACCGTGCCCGCTTCACCGCGCACGCGCTGAACTACACGGCGCCGCTGCCTTGGCTCGACAGTATCGAATTGTTCGGCGTCTACGCGCAGAGCACGCCACGGTTGCCCGACACGTATGGGCAAACGGGCATTTCTGCGCAGTTCAGCTTTCGCTACGACTTGCGTCTGCCGACCATCACGGACACGACACAGTTGATCCAGATCGGATACGACTTCAAGCGCAGCAACAACGATCTGGAATTTGGCGGCTCCCAGGTTTTCAACTCGAATACGCACATACATCAGTTCGTGTTGTCTTACGACATCAGCAAACCGACCGAGGCTGGCACGGCGCACGCCGCGGCGGCACTCGTCGCCAGTCCGGGCGGACTGGATGGCAACAATCAGGATTCGGCATTTAACGCCGCGCGGCAAGGCGCGACGGCCCGCTACATCTATATGCAGTTGACTGCGTCTCGTGCCACCGCGCTTGGGGCTGGCTTCACGCTGATCACGAACGGAACGTTCCAGTGGACGCCGAACACGTTATTACCGAGCGAGGAGATGGGGCTCGGCGGGGAGTCCAGTGTGCGAGGCTACGACCCATACGTCACGCTGGGCGATCGCGGCTGGAACATTCAGACCGAGGTGCGCACGCCTGCGATCTCGCTCGGCGCGAGCAACGCAGTCGTGCAACCCTTTGTGTTTTTCGATGCGGGCCGCGTATGGAGCACGATCGACCAGCCAGCCGAAACTAACCCCGGTCTGCTCGCGGGCGTCGGCGCGGGCGTGCGCGTCCAATGGTCGAGATTCGTGGATTTGCGCTGCACCTATGGCGCGCCATTACGCTCGGCGACACCAAACGGTTCGAAGGCGCCGATCGTGCTCTTGTACGTGTCGGTCGGAACGTGAGCCGTCGATGCTCAAAGTCCGGCCGTAGCGTGACTCTTCCGTCATGGGCTCCAATCAACCGCCCCAGATGTCGCAGCAGGGCGCGCCTTTCGAGAGCGTCTTCCATGATTCGCGGAGCCTTCGATCAAGACAATCGAATCGCATCCGGTCAATTGCGCCGCCATGCGGGCCGCTCTCCGAGCGGCGTTCCACTTCCAGGCCCACGGCGGCCGGCGAAGTGAATGTTGATCGGGGTCGATGCATGAGCCGCGTTGCCGTCACCCGCGGTTCTTCTGCTCGATGTGAGGCTGGCGACCCGTCACGAGCGATAGCTCCGACAGAAGCCCGGACACCGCCTCGAGCAGATCGTCGAGCGAGACGATGCCGGTCAGCCCGCCAGCGGCGTCGACGACGGGCAGGCGCCGCACGCCGTTCAAACGCATTCGCGAGGCGGCGAGACAGAGATCATCCCGCCGAGCCCTGCTCGGGCTCCCAACCGCGCGCGGCGGCGAGACAGGCGCGGACTTCTTCATCGGTCGTCTGGTCGAAATTCACATAGAACCCGCCGATCCCCATCAACCAATCCGGCTGCAGCACGCTCACGAACGCGTGCGCGATTCCTTCGAATGCCGTGCACGCATCGGATTGCGACACCGGGACCGCCACCACGATCCGAGCGGGATGTCTGCTGCGGAGTGCGTCGAGCGCCGCATGCATCGACGCCCCCGTCGCGATGCCGTCGTCGACCACGATCACTGTCTTGCCCTGTACTGGCACCGGCGGGCATTCCCCACGGTACGCCAGTTCCCTGCGCGCGAGTTCGGCTGTTTCGCGCGCGATCACGTCGGCCAATTCGGCGTCACTGATTTTCAGTTCGCGAAGCACCGACCTTTCCAGATGAAGGGCGCCCCCCGTCGCGATGGCGCCCATCGCCAGTTCCTCGTCTTGCGGCGCCCCGAGCTTTCTGACGACGAGAACGTCGAGCTTCGCATGCAATGCCCGTGCGACTTCGAACGCGACAGGAACGCCGCCGCGCGGCAGAGCCAGCACCACCAGATCGCCGCGACCCTGATAGTCGCGCAGTGCGTGGGCCAGTTGTCTGCCAGCGTCGGCGCGGTCGCGAAACAGGTTGCCCATCGCTTTTCCTCCCGCAACGTCAGTGCGCGTTGCCAAACCCACTATGCCATCAATCGGCTGCATCAAGAAAAATCACGGTTGTAGCGCGATGGCGCGAAGATCGTCACCGAGCGGAAGAACTGCGACGTCTGGAACGGACGGTCGAGGTCCAGGCACTGCGTCGGGACCATGGCGCGGCACGGCGTGCAGGGCATGCCGGAATGCCCGCGATTTGCCGCGCCTCTGTTCACAGAGGCGTGAACGCGACCGGATATTCCAGATGATCCTTTACGCCTTTTACCCCTGGCACCCGCGCGGCGGCGGCGAGGATCGCCTCGCGTTCTTCCTCGGAGCGCACCGCTCCCCAGCAATGAGCGACGCCGTCCGTGACGATCAGGCCGTCGGCGACCATCGCCCAACGATGTCCGTCGAGTTCCTTCGTGATCGCGCTGCGAATCTGATCGTCCGACGGTTGCGCATCGAGCTGCGCGGGTGCGCAACTCGCGAGCGCGCGCACCAGATTGGCCCGGCTGACGATGCCGACGAGCTTGCCCTTGCTCAAGACCGGTAACCGCTTGATGTGCTTGCGCCCAAGCAGTTCGGCGACCGCGCCAAGCGGCGTCGATTCGTCGACGGTGACGGCGGGCGCGCTCATCACGTCACGCACCCGAATCGAACGCTCCTTCATTTACTCGACCGCGAGTTGACGCGTAGGCGCGAGGAACTCCGCGAGCCACGAGCGCCGCTGCGTTTCGGTGCCGGTTTCGACGCGCCGGAGCAGATCGCCCTCGCTGACGATGCCAATCACGCTGCCTGCGTCGTCGACGACGGGCATGCCGCTGATCCGGCTGTCGGCAAGCAGCTTTGCCGCGTCATAGACCGAACTTTCCGCTGCGATTGAAACCACCCGGGTCGTCATGATGTCCGAGGCTTGCATAGTGATCTCCATATCGAGTGCCCTGCGCTGTCGCACAGGGGTGCAGGCAGGCGCGAGGCGACGCAATTGACAGGCGCTGAAGGACGCGTCGCCGTGCTCCCTTCGGCGCCAACTTCGAATCCGCTCGCGCGGCGTGCCGCCGCGACGAAGTTCGCGTCGACCAGTCGTTGCAACGCGTCGATTCCGCCGTGCCATGCGCCTATCGCAAAGATCCGGCCACTCGTGATGAGCCCCGGGTTCGAGTACAGCCCAATGATCGATGCGTAGCGGCGGACCATTGTTGATTTGCATCAAGCATCAAGCCCGCCCTCTGCTGTCCAAGCGACGGTGACGACGTCCATGTCGATGCGCCACCTGGGGAATTCGCACTGCCGACTGCGATGCGGCGGTGAATTACCGGTCACCCGCTCCACGAACGTCGCGTCAAAACGCAACGCTGAACGCTGTCACGAATTCGTCGAGCCGCGCGCGATCGAGCCCGTCGATACCGGCGGCAGCGACCCTGCCGTTTCCTCCGAACTTCCTGCAAAGGACGTCGGCGCCTCGCGGAGAATCGAGCGGAGCCCGTACGCTCGCCGTGTATCGGCCATCGGCGCCGGCCGTCAGCACCGCGTGCGCTTGCGCCGGGTCGCGTCGCGCGACGAGATTGGCGAAATCGCCTCGCACGCGCCGCGCCCACGCCGCGTCGGGAAGAATGTGCAGCGTTCCATTGGCGACCCGCCGCGTTACCGCGAGTCCCAAGGCCAGTTCGAGGTCTTCCGTTCGTCGCGCCTGCAGTTCGGGCAGCACGCCGGTCGACGCAATGAACTCGAGAGGATCCGAATAGGGTTGAATGGCGCGATACATCTCGACAGGATCGACGGCAAGATCGACGACGCTGTCCCCGTAGGCGTTGTAGTTGATCGCTTCGCCGAGTTCGCGCAGTTTGCGCTCATCGGACGAGTTCACCGCGCACGCACTGGCGGCCCGATGCGCTGCCCGATGCAGGTTGTCGCCATAGGCCGCGACCACCGCCCATCGCGTGTACCGGCCTTGAAGATGGCGGTCCACGATCAGCGCAGTGCACCTATCCGGTGACATATCGATATGCGTCGTCAGCAGCGCGTGTGCGGGGATGGGACCGGGGAAATGATGATCGAAATAGTCGATCTTTACACCAAGATCCAGCAACGCGATGAGTGGCTCGCGGTTCGAGTCGAGCGAAATATCCAGCACGGTCACGCTGTCGCCCGGCTGCGCGTTCGCGCGTTGCAGAAGCGTTACCTCGCGCTTGGCTCCCGTGATCAGGATGGTGTCGGCAGGCTCGGCGAGCCGCAACTGATGCAGCGCGCAGATGCCGTCGGCATCGCCATTGAAAATATCGAATCGCTTCATCCGCTGCTCCACCGGCGCGTTGCTGCCACGATCGCACGCGGCTTGACTGCGGTCAATCGGTGACCCACGCTGCATTTCGTATGGAAGCGTACAGGCAGTTGCCGACCGACTGGCGATGCCCGGCTACCGCCTCGTTGATTCAGATCAAGCCGGGTTACCATACCCGATGGCTTAAATGAGTAGACGATTCCGGCTCGCGCGCAAGGCGGGCGCCGGCCGTCCCACCACGCGGAGGTCAACCGTGCCGAATGAGACGCTCGTGCTTCACCATGACGCCCGGCAATGGCTGCTCGATGGCATCAATGCGCTCGCCGAGGCCGTCAAGGTCATGCCTGGTTTCGGCGGGCGCAGCGTGATCGTCGAACGCGCGCCCGGCGTGCCGCTCGTTGCGAATTCCGGCCTGGTTGTCGCGGGCTCGGTCGACTTGAGCGGTCGCCACGAAGAAATGGGCGCGCAGCTGCCCGCGAGGTGGAGTCCGGCATGAGTTCGCCACGGAGCCGCAAGCTTTCTTCACCACGCGCCAATGCAGGCATGCGCGGCATCCAGCATCTCGCCAACCGGCTCCGCGCCGCGCGCCGCAGCGTGCGCGGACTCGACGCGACGCTGCGCAGGCCGGGCACGTACCGTCATCCGGCGGGCAGGATCGTCCGGGTCGAAACGCACATATCCGTCGTGTATCTCGCCGGGCGCTTCGCGTACAAGATCATCAAACCCGTCGCCCCGGGTTTCGCGGACTTTACCGCCACCGCGACCCGCAAGCGCTGCTGCGAAGCCCAGCTCCGTCTGAACCGGCCACTCGCGCAAGGTATTTACGCCGGCGTGCTGCCGATTGCGCGCCACGCCGGCGTGCTGACACTCGGGGACGGCGGCGTGACAGTCGATCACGCGGTCAAGATGCGCCGCTTCGACGAGGCGATGCTCTTTTCGAGTCTCGCGGCGAAGGGAGCACTGACGCCGCGCGACATCGACGGCGCGGCGAAGCGGCTCGCCGACTATCACCTGAGGGCGCCCCGCAACGCGCCGTCGTCGCGCTACGGGTGCGCCATGCTGGTGCGAACGCAGATCGAAACGATCAACGCGGCGCTGCTGGCCAATTGCAGCCATCCCGCGCTGCCCGGCATTGCCGCGTGGTGCGCGCGACAGCTCGACCAACTCGCGCCGCTGATCGAGCGGCGCCGCGCCGAGGGTTTCGTGCGTGGCTGCCATGGCGATCTGCATCTGGACAACGTGGTTCGCTGGCGCGGCGCAATCGCAATGTTCGACTGTATCGACTTCGACGATGCGCTACGCTGGATCGACGTCGCAGCGGACGTCGCGTTTCTCGTGATGGACCTGTGCGCGCGAGCGGAGCCCCGTCTGGCCAATCGACTGTTGAACCGTTGGCTCGAAACGTCGGGCGATTATGCGGCGCTGTCGCTGATGCCTTTGTACGTCGCCTATCGCGCGCTGGTGCGGGCGTGGGTCGCGTGCCTGAAAGCGGGATACGTAGCGGGCCGCAACGTCGCCATCCCGGATCCGGCCCTGCGCTACCTCGAGGTGGCACGCGCGCAAACGCAGAAGCCGGGACCCGTTTTGCTGCTGTGTCATGGCTACTCCGGTTCGGGGAAGTCGGTCGCGAGCCGGGCCCTTGCGGACCTGTGCGGCGCGGTGCGAGTGTCGAGCGATGCCGAACGCAAGCGTCCGCGGCCGGCGCCCGACGCGCAAACCTCGCTTGGCGCCGAACACTACACGCCAGATGCACGTCACGCGATCTACGACCACCTTCTTCGACTCGCGCACCGCGTGCTGCAAAGCGGCCACAGCGCGATCGTCGACGCGACCTTTCTCGAGTTCCGTCACCGCGACACGTTTTTCGCGCTCGCCCAACGGCTTGGCGTACCGGCTCGCATTCTCGACTTTCGTGCCGAACCAACGGTGCTCGCGCAACGCGTCGAAGCGCGCCGGCATGGTCCGCGCGATCTATCCGACGCCGACACCGCGACGCTCGCGCGTCAACTCGCGAGCGCCGACGCACTGACGCCGGCGGAACAGGCGTTGACCTTGTCATTCGACACCGCGGTACCGATGGCGGCGTTCGACTCTCCCGCGTTCTGGCGACCCGTGCTTGCACTGATGCAGTCAGCGCCGTTTGCGACCCGCTGATCATGTTCCGACGCGAAGCGGGGTCATTGATCTGCGCGCGTGATCGAGATCGCGTGCGCGTCGACCACGGCTGGCCGAAGTGACATCTCACACAAGCGGCCCGACCGCCCGCCACGGATAGCGGATAATGGATCGCGAACGAGACGCCGATCGCGAGACGGTTGGAGCCAGCGGTCACGAAATGCCGTTCGGATTGATCGGCGTGCGCGAACACGCGCCGATGCTCGGCGACTCCATGCGGATCGATACAGCGCAAAGCGCCGATTTCGCGATTGCGGTCAGGTTTCCCTGGCAATGGATGCAACCGGGAGAGATTACCCCATGATCAAGGTGTTGCTGGCCGACGACCACACGCTCGTGCGCGACGGACTGCGCCATATCCTGCAGCAGGCGAGCGGCTTCGAAGTGGCCGGCGAAGCTTGCGACAGCGCGACGACGATCGCGCTGATTCGCGCGGCGCAGGCCCACGTGCTGGTGCTCGACCTGTCGATGCCGGGGCGCAATGGCATTGAACTGATCAAGCAGATCAAGGAGGAAAAACCCGGCCTGCGGATTCTGGTGCTAACGATGCACGCCGAGCAGCAATACGCGGTGCGAGCGTTCAAGGCGGGCGCGTCCGGCTATCTGACCAAGGAAAGCGCGAGCGCGGAACTGGTCGGCGCGGTGACGAAAGTCGCGTCAGGGGGCGTTTATGTAAGCCTCGCGATGGCCGAACGCTTTGCCCAGAACCTGAACGAGCCTGCCGACGCGCTGCCGCACCAGCGGCTGTCCGATCGCGAATTCGACGTGTTCCGGCGCCTGGTCGAAGGCGAGAGCATCACCGAGATCGCCAACGAACTATGCGTCAGCGTGAAGACGATCAGCACGCACAAGACGCGCATCCTCGAAAAAATGCAGATGCCGAACGAGAACGGGCTGGTTCGCTATGCGATCCGCCATAAGCTGTTCGACGACGAACACGACCTGTAGCGCTTCTCCGCTGCGAGACCCGCGCAAAGCGTACGCGAGACATCTGAAACGTCGACCTGCCACAAACCTGCCACGGTACCCGGCGACACGATGACGACACGAACCGCGTGCTCGCGGGAACGATCCGAAAGGAGACTTCGAGATGAAGGATGCCGCCCAACATGACGCGTGGGAAATCGGCGAACCGCACTTCCACGCCTCCACGCCACTGGAACACCAGCTGCGCTTTGCGCTGCATTATGCGGTGCTCGCGCCGTCGAATCACAACACGCAACCGTGGCGGTTCATCGTCGACGGCGAGACCGTACAGATCTGCGCCGACCGCATGCGCGCGCTTCCCGTGGTCGATCCTTTCGATCGCGAACTTCTGATGAGCTGCGGCGCGGCGTTGCTCAATCTTCGCGTGGCGCTGTGCCGTCTCGGTCTCGCTTATGCGATCACCCTGTTTCCATCGGAAGCCGACCCCGACATCGTGGCGCTCGTGCGCGTGTCGCGCGACGGGCCTCGCGATCCCCACCTGCGCGAACTCTTCGACGCGCTGACGGCGCGCGTGACGACGCGTGCGCCGTTCGTCGACGAAGCCGTTCCGGCGGCACTGCAACGCAAGCTCAGCGACGCCTGCGACGACGAGGGTGCGATTGCCTGTTGCGTGGAGCAAACGACCGCGCGCGAGGCGCTGGCGCAACTGATCGCCGACGCCGATCACGCGCAGTTCGCGGCGGATTCAACCGGTCGATGCAATAGTTCGATGGAATCGTTCAGCCGGTGTTTCGTAATCCAGGGTCTTTCGTGGTCGCTCGTTCAGCCTTCGTGCCACGGCGTTGAGTTTGGCCTGTGAGTAGACCGACAGGTCGATGCCTTTCGGAAAGTACTGTCTTAACAGGCCGTTGGTATTTTCATTCGAGCCGCGTTGCCAGGGGTGTTTCGGATCGCAGAAATACACGGAAATGTCGGTTCGCGGGCTACACCGTTACCACGATCTTTCCGAACTGCCCGTTGGTTTCGAGGTAGCGGTGCGCGTCGACGATCTCGTCTAACCCAAAGGTGCGATCGATGACCGGCTTCAGCGAACCGCTTTCGAGCCCCTTGAGCACGAACTCCACCGCAGCCTTTCGGCGCGTTGGGTCGCCACTCGTCAGCCAGATGTTGTGCGCCTTCACGGAAATCATTTTGGCGATCATCGGCAGCACGGGCAGCGTCGTGGCACGTTCGTCTAGCGCGCCGTACAGATACGCCATCCCCTGGAAGGACAGCGCCGAGACCAGTTTCGCGAAGTTCGGGCCGCCGACCGGATCGAAAGCGACGCGAGCCCCCTTTCCATCCGTGATCCGCATGATCGCTTCGACAAGGTCCGACTCGTCCGTCACGACCACGTGTGCGGCACCCGCGTCGAGCAACTGCTGCCGCTTGCCAGCATGGCGCGTGACCGCGATCGACGTCGCCCCCGCGTAATTCGCTAGCTGGATCGCTGCCAGTCCAACGCTGCTCGAAGCGGCCGGTATGACGACATAGTCGCCGGCGCCCACCTTCGCATCTTCGATCAGCGCGCCATATGCGGTGACGAACATCATCCACACCGACGCGGCCTCGGCGAAGGAAAGAGATTTCGGGTGCCTGACGACTGCATGGTCCGGCACGATGATGACTTCGCCGTAGGTGAAGTACTGATTCATCGAGAACGACGGGATCACATTGACCTCGTCTCCGGGCGCGAAACCGCCGACGCCCTCGCCCACCGCGTCGACAATGCCGGCCGCCTCGTACCCGAGCCCGGCCGGAAAGCGGACGGGCTCGATGTACTGGTCGGTGCGCCACATCGATTCCGCGCGATTGAGACCGATCGCTTTCACGTTGATGCGAACTTCACCGCGGCCGGGGCCGCGGACCGATTCGTCGACGAATCGAAGCACTTCCGGCCCACCGGCCTCGGCAAACCTGACAGTCCGCGACATCACTACCTCCTGGATGGATTGATGGTAGAGCACTGCGAAAATTACCACGCCGTTCCCGCGAGGGAATTCGACTGATAAGCGGGGAAATCCGAACAGTGCTTTTCGTCGTCGCCCCAGAACGCCGCCTCGCACAAAGAAGGTCGATCGAAAACTACGCGGTGGACGGATTTTCGCCGGTCATTCGCCTGATGATCGCAAGCAGTTCTTCGATATCGACGGGTTTGACGAGATGACTATCACACCCCGCTCCCGCTGAGCGAGCCACGTCCTCGGGCTGTCCGTAGCCCGACACGGCGACGATTTCAAGGCGCTTGCCGGCCGCCTGACGATCCCTCAACCGACGCGCAACCTCATAGCCGCTGATTCCCGGCAGACCAAGATCAAGGAAAACGATCTGCGGCTCGAAGGCAGCGGCAATCTGAAGCGCTTCCTCCCCGCTGTGTGCGGTGCGCACATCGTGCGCATCGAGAATCATTGCGAGCGACAGCGCGGCATCGCTGTTATCGTCGACGATCAGAACACGCAATGGGTCGGACGGCGGTCGACCTGCTTCGGCACCGTCCTTCGCCTGCTGGTTGCTGCCCTGGCAAACGGGTAGACGTATTTCGAATTCACTGCCTCTGTTCTTGCCTTCGCTCCTGGCGACAATGGTCCCGCCGTGCATCTCGGTCAGCGTCTTGCACACCGAGAGCCCGATCCCAAGACCGCCCCTGGACGGCTCGCCGTGGCAGGAACCCTGTACGAACAGATCGAACACGTGAGGCAGTGCGTCGCCCGAAATACCCGTGCCCGTGTCCGACACGGTAACGGATACCTCCTGACCGACGAGCGTCGCGCATACGACGATCCGGCCACCCTCGTCGGTGTATTTGATCGCGTTATCCAGCAGATTGGAAAATGTCTGGGTGATCCGCGCCGGGTCACCGTGGACGTACACTGGGTGCGCGAGCGGCAGACGCACGATGTCGTGATGCCGCTGCAACGCAGCCGGCATCGTGATCTCGAGAGCGTGGTCGAGTGCCAGCCTGATATCGAAGACCTCGCGCTTCAACTCGATCTTGCCGGTGGTGATCCTCGATACATCGAGCAGGTCGTCGATCAGATGCGACAGGTGGCCGGTCTGGCGTTCGATCACATTGCGCAGCCACTCACGTTTGGCGGGATCGGCTCCCGCGCCGTGGCCCAGCAGATGCGCGGCGTTGCGCACGGGCGCCAACGGGTTGCGCAGCTCGTGCGCGAGCGTGGCCAGAAAGATGTCCTTGCGGCGATCGGCGTCCTGCAACTTCGCCTCTGCGTCGGTCCGCTCCGTCACGTCGCACAAGCTGCCAATGAACGTGTAATCGTCCTGCTGAACGGGCGGACGCAGATACCCGAACATTTCTACGGTCCTGAGCGCGCGGTCGGTTACGCGGTGCAGCCGGAACGCGACATGCACCGGCTCGCCGGAGACCAGCCGGGACTGAAAATGGCATTTCAGCAGTTCGACATCGTCGGGATGAACGACCGACGTCATGAACTCGGTTTCCGTCAACGGCCCCCTCTCCTCGGGCTGCCCGGTGATTTCGTACATCTGGCGGTTTTCCCACACGCCTTGTCGCGAGGCGCCACACCACTCGAAGATGCCGATGCCGGCCGCACTCGTCGCGACACGCAGCCGCTCCTCGGTGAGCTTCAGCGCAGTCAGCGCCGTGTGCAGGCTGTCCTGCGCCGCCGCCACCTCGGCGGCCTGACGTTGCATTTGCGCCTCGATGGCGTTTTCGATCATCGCGCGAAACGTGCGCTCGACGATGTCGTGTGCCCGTATGTGAACGTCGATAGAAGCCGCAACCGGACCGAAATACGCGCGGATCTCATCTTTCAGAAAGCGCTGCATTAGATCAATGTTGCGAAACAGATCCGTGACCCGCCAGCCCTCTGGCCAGAACCTGCCGGGATGCGCGACAGCCACATGCGCGGATAGTGACGCGTCGCTCTCGGCGACCAGCAGGGCAGCGCATACTTCGGCCAGCATATAGGCAAAACAGCCCATGAGTCCCTGCCCGCTGTCCGCATCGGTGTGCGCTCCCTGCTCCGAGGTCTCGGCGATCCAGCGATGCATCAGTTGCTCACGGGTACGCCCCAGCCTGCGCGCCAGCCCGTTTAGCGTGATCGCGCCTCGGGAATCCAGATCGAGATCCCGATTCATCCAGGTACCCCCTGACGAAAGCTGTGAGCCCGCGATGCCGTCCCGGCACACCGGCTTGTGTCAGTCAACCTCTTTGTCATGGACCGTTTTAGTAGGTTACGCAGCGCGCGACTATAAATAGTATCGCAGTATCCAGGGCGAGCCGCCATGGCATGCGGGACAGGACGAACCATTGAAAGCTCGACGTTTCCGACGCAAGTATCCTCGCGTGCGCGTAAGATTGCCGGGAAGGCGATGAAGACGCGAAGGAGCGATGGCGATGGAGGAACCCCGGAACTCGACGCGACAGAACGGCCCCAAGGTCGCGTTTGCCCTGCAAGGCGGCGGTTCGCACGGCGCCTTCACGTGGGGTGTGCTCGACCGTCTGCTGGAGGCTTCGTCGCAGGCAACCCCGCTTGATATCGCGGCAATCAGCGGCGCAAGCGCGGGCGGAATCAATGCGACGCTGTGCGCGGCGGGTCTCGCAACCAGAGGCGCACCGAAAGCACGCGACATGCTGCGCGCCTTCTGGGAAGCGGTATCGCGCGCCGGCGCGCTGGCGGGCAACGCGCTCCTCGGCTTTTCCGAACCCGGCCCATTCGGCGGCTGGAATATCGACTGGAATCCCGCCGCCATCATGCTGGAGGCCGTGGGACTCGTCGCTTCGCCTTACGGCAATCCGTTTTACCGCGATCCGCTCGGGCCGTTGATTCGTTCCGCCCTCCCCGAACAGGATCTCGCCGCGCTCAATACCACGCGCGATGGCCCGCAACTGTTCATTTGCGCAACCGACGTACGAACCAACCAACGCGCAATTTTCACCCGCCCCGAGATTTCCATTGACATATTGCGCGCTTCCGCATGCCTGCCGAGCGAGTTTCGCACCGTCAGCGTGGGCGGCATACCGTACTGGGATGGCGGCTATCTGGGCAACCCGCCTTTGGCGCCGTTGATCGCCCATGCCCAGGACCTGATTCTCGTTCTCGCGAATCCGTTCGTGCGCCACGACATGCCGCCTAAAGACGCGCGCGGCATTCTCGACCGGCTCAATGAAATCGGTTTCAACGCGTCCGTCGTACTGGAGATCAACGCGATCGAAGCGGTCAACCGTGTGCTCGACTCGGTCGGCGAGGAAGCAGCGCGCAAAAGCCGCTTCAAGCCCGTCAGGTTTCACCTGATTCGCGACGACGATTTTCTCGCGAAGTTCGGTTTTGTTTCCAAGAGCAGCACGTCCTGGTCTTTGCTCAAAACGCTCTTCGAGCGTGGCCGCGAAGTGGCGAACGTATGGCTCGAGAACGACTACGCGAAACTCGGGCAAGCGTCTTCGCTCGACGTCAAGGGTTCGTTGCTCGATCCGACGCTCAAGCACAGCGGCAACGCGAGCGCGCGACGAAACTGAAAAGGACGATTTCCATGCCGCGCACCGCATCGAGAGCGCTAGCGACGGCTTCGACGTCGGTCTGGAACCGATCCGCCATCGCGCGCACGTTAGCCGGACCGATCGCGTGTCCAGCCGCGGCTCCAGGCTTGCGGCAGTAGTCTCAATCGCCTGCCCGCGAGATGACCCTCGCGATGGCCTCCGCAGCCGTCGCAACGTTGTTGTCATTGAGCGCGGCGACGCACATGCGCCCGGACCGGATCAAGTAGACGCCGTGCCGTTCGCGCAGCGTGTCGACCTGGTCTGCCGACAACCCGGTGTACGTGAACATACCGCGCTGCTCGAGGTAGCGCGCGAGCATCGTGTCCGGCACCTTGCCGCGCAGGCGTTCATGGATCTCCGCACGCATACGCATGATGCGCCGGCACATCGATGCAAGCTCTTGTTGCCATGATTGCCGCATTGCCGGTGTTGTCAGCACGCGCGCTACGATCTTTGCGCCGTGCGTCGGCGGATTGCTGTAGTTCGCGCGCACAGCGCTCGTCAATTGACCCAATACGCGCCCGGCAACATCCGGCGACTCGCAAATCACCGACAGTCCGCCGCACCGCTCGCCATACAGCGAGAAGTTCTTCGAGAATGAATTGGCCACCAACGCCGGCACGTTCTGGCGCACGAGTTCACGAATCGCAAATGCGTCCGCGTCGATGCCCGCGCCGAAGCCCTGATACGCCATGTCGATGAATGGCAGCAGGTTCCGCTTCCTGATGACCTCGATCAGTTGCACCCATTGCGCGTCGTTCAGATCGACGCCCGTCGGGTTGTGACAGCACGCATGCAACAGGACGACGCTGCGCGCCGGCAGCGCGTCGATGGCCGATAGCATCTCTTCGAACTTGAGCCCGCCGCTCGATTCGTCGTAGTACGGGTACGTGTCGACTTCGAATCCCGCGCGCTCGAAGATGAAACGGTGGTTTTCCCACGTCGGATCGCTGACCCATACCCGTGAGCCCGCAAAATAGCGCTTGATGAAATCCGCACCGACCTTGAGCGCGCCCGAGCCGCCCAAGGTCTGCACAGTCGCGATGCGCCCCTCGGTACGTGCCGGCGAGTCGTCGCCGAACAGCAACGATTGCACGGCATCGCGGTAGTGGGCGAAGCCCGCCATCGGCAGGTACGGCTTTGGACCGAGCTCGGCGAGCAGGTGTCCTTCGGCCTCGCGTACGGCTTGCATCACCGGTAAGCGGCCTCGATCGTCGTAATAGATGCCGATGCTCAGATTGACCTTATGGTCGCGCGAATCCTTCGCAAAGTTCTCGTTCAAGGTGAGGATCGGGTCGCCCGCATAGGCATCGATGTGTTCAAACATGCTGGTTCCCTGGATTAGGCCAAAAGATTGCAAAAGCGCGGTGCCTAGCGCATCGGCACGCCAACCGGTACCGAGGCGCCCGCGCGTCGATTGCGCAAGCGATAGCCGACGCCCAGCGCAACGAGCCAAACGGGGATCAGGTAGACCGACATGCGCAGATCCGGTATCAGCCACATCACCACCAGGATGCCGCCAAGGAACACCAGACACAGATAGTTGGTAAGCGGATAGCCCAGGCTGCGGAATACGGTCGTCTCACCGGCTCGCGCTTTCGCGCTGCGAAAGCGCAAATGAATGATGCTGATCATTGCCCAGTTGATGATGAGCGCCGAGACGACGAGCCCCATCAGTAGTTCAAATGCCTTGCCGGGCATCAGGTAGTTGATCACCACGCAGGTGGCCGTCGCCACGGCGGAAACACCCAGCGCGACGAGCGGAATCCCGCGGGCGTTCACCTTCAGCAGAGCGCGCGGCGCATTGCCCTGGCCTGCGAGGCCGTAAAGCATGCGGCTGTTGCAGTAGACGCCGCTGTTGTAGACCGACAGCGCGGCGGTGAGCACCACCGCATTGAGCACGTTGGCGACGAAGTTACTATTCATCGCGTGAAAGATCAGCACGAACGGACTACCGCCCGTAACGACTTTTTCCCACGGATACAGCGACAGCAGCACGCCGAGTGCGCCGACGTAGAAAATCAGGATCCGGTAGATCACCTGGTTGGTCGCGCGCGGGATGGTGTGCGAAGGATCTTCCGCCTCGGCGGCCGTAATGCCGACGAGTTCCAGTCCACCGAACGAGAACATGATGACAGCCATCGCCATCACGAGGCCCGACACGCCGTTCGGAAAGAAGCCGCCGTGGCGCCAGAGATTGGCCACGCCCGCGTCAGGGCCTGCGTGGCCAGAAATCAACAGGTAGCCGCCGAAGCCGATCATGCCGACGATCGCCGCGACCTTGACGATCGAGAACCAGAACTCGAGCTCGCCGTACGACTTCACGCTGGTGAGGTTGATCGCGTTGATGACGCAAAAGCAGGCGAGCGCGGAGACCCACGTGGGCAGACCGGGCCACCAGTACTGCATGTAGATGCCAACGGCCGACAGTTCTGCCATTGACACGAGAACGTACAGCACCCAGTAGTTCCAGCCGGACACGAAGCCCGAGAATTGGCCGCAGTATTTGCCTGCGAAGTAGCTGAAGGATCCCGCCACCGGCTCGTCGACGACCATTTCGCCGAGTTGCCGCATGATGAAGAAGGCGACGATGCCCGCGATCGCGTACCCGAGCAACACGGACGGTCCTGCCGTCTTGATGGTCTGCGCGATGCCGAGAAAGAGGCCGGTGCCGATTGCGCCTCCTAGCGCGATCAGCTGAATGTGACGATTCTTCAGGCCGCGCTGTAGCGTGCCCTGTTGCTGGTGTGCCACGATGTTGTCTCCTGTGTCCTGCGGTTGGTTCTGGACGCCACGCCTCGCTTTTCGCCTGCTCTGGTCGAGAGCTATCAACGGGGTTGTACGCGCGTCAAACCTTCAGCGTGCCCCGCTCGATCTGATCGCGTTCGAGCGACTCGAACAGCGCCTTGAAATTGCCTTCGCCGAAACCTTCATCACCCTTGCGCTGGATGAATTCGAAAAAGACAGGGCCAAGCAGCGGCTTGGAAAAAATCTGCAGCAGCAGGCGCGGCGACCCGTCTGCCGTCGTTCCGTCGAGGAGGATGCCGCGCGATTGCAATTCGCCCACCGGTTGACCGTGGCCCGGCAAGCGCGTCTCGAGCGCATCGTAGTAGTAGCTGTTGGGCCCCGTCATCAGCGGCACGCCTGCCATCTGCAGGTTGTCGATAACCGTTATCAGATCGTCCGTCAGGAACGCGATGTGTTGAATGCCCTCGCCATTGAAGGCCATCAGGAATTCCTCGATCTGCCCGCTCCCCTTGCCAGATTCCTCGTTCAATGGAATGCGGATCTTGCCGTCCGGCGCCGTCATCGCCTTCGACGTGAGACCCGTGTATTCGCCCTCGATGTCGAAGTAGCGTAGCTCACGGAAGTTGAACAGAGTCTCGTAGAAGTTGGCCCAATACGTCATGCGGCCGCGATAGACGTTGTGCGTGAGGTGGTCGACGAGGCGCAAGCCATGACCGGCCGGTCGCCGCTCGACACCTTCGATGAACTCGAAATCGATGTCGTAGATCGACTTGCCGTCCTCGAAGCGGTCGATCAGATAAAGCGGTGCGCCGCCAATGCCTTTGATTGCCGGCAATCTCAGCTCCATTGGACCGGTTGCGATTTCGATCGGCTGAGCCCCTAGCGACAGCGCGCGGGCGTAGGCCTTGTGCGAATCCTTCACGCGAAATGCCATGCCGCACGCACTCGGGCCATGCTCGGCGGCAAAGTAAGCGGCCGCACTGTTGCGCTCGCGATTGACGATGAAGTTGATTTCGCCCTGGCGGTAAAGCAGCACGTCCTTCGAACGGTGGCGAGCCACCAGTGTGAAGCCCATCTGCTCGAACAGCGGTTCAAGGACATTGGGTACGGGCGAGGCAAATTCAACGAATTCGAAGCCCATCAGTTGCATTGGATTGTCAAACAGGTCGGCCATGATCTCTCAGGTTCAGCAGAGGGTGAATGATTTGCGGCGAGCAACCGGCACCGAGTGGCGCTGGGTGTCGGAATAATGAAAGAAAATTTCTCCAATCGCCACGCAGGCTGCGTCCTCGGACCACTCTCTCAACGCATTTGCCGGCGTCGTCGCAGCGCCATCTGGATTCAGTGTAAGTTTTTATCGACGCAATTGGATTTCCTTGCAGACGCAGACAAACCCTGATTTGTGCATTAATATTTCATTTCACTGGCGAATGGGGAAATAAAAGTGCATACAATCGACATCGATCGTATCGACGTGCGTTTACTGGAGATTCTTCAGTCCCAGGGGCGCATCTCCAATCTCGAACTTGCGGAGGCGATCAAACTGTCGCCCGCGCAAACGCTGAGGCGGCATCGCCGGCTCGAGGAAATGGGTGTGATCAAATGCTACGAGACGCGGCTCGACGCGCAGCTGCTGGGCTTTGGCGTAGTGGCCTTCATCCAGGTGACGATGGAGCGAGGCCATGTCCGCGACCTGTCGAAGTTCAAGCGAATGATCTCGGAACTCACCCAGGTTCAGGAATGCTTCGTCGTAACGGGTGATATCGATTACATGCTCAAGGTCGTGGCGCAAGACCTGAAAGCGCTGTCGGAGTTTCTGCTGGATACGCTGATGCGCATTCCGGGCGTGAGCGGAGTCAAGTCCAGCGTTTGCCTCGATGAAATCAAATGTACGGGCGCTGTCCCGTTGGCGGCCTAGCCCGCTGAGCGCGAGCGTCGCCCGTCACATTCCGGTGCTGCCCACTCTTATTGAATCGACTCGGAAACGGTACTGACGATCAACGAAAACAAACGGTCCATTTCACCTTCGATCTCGCTGCCGCCGAACGGATCGCGATTGGCGCCGAACGCCTCGTGTTGATGTTCGCGAACAATGGTCTGCACCGCCCTCCGCGCGACTGGGTATTGCACGTGATTGCTCCTGAAGGTCACAGCTCCCAGGCGATGCAGAGCGAGGCACTAGTTCACCCTCCCGACCCACCGCAATACCGAGCGTCCTTGCGCAGTCAGACGCCCTCGCGCGTATCCAGACGCGAGCTTTTCCAGAAATACAAGTTGGCGCTCGCACAACGCGTCGAGATCGCCGGGATCGATATTTTCTGGACGGGGGTTTGTCTCGAGAAGCATGAGCGTTGCGATCTCATGTGGGCTAAGCATCGTCGTCTCCCTGGCTCTGATGTTCCATGCATCATGGTCCTTCCTCGAAGGATAGATGCTCATCAAAACGTGTCGACGCGCATTTTGTCGCATACCTCGATGCCCGAGGCAGGTCGAAGCCTCAGCATGCCGCCACGCTTCGTGTAGGACATTCCGCCCCGAGATAGCCCAACCGCCCCGCAACACGGTCGATCGCCACGAGATGACTGAGTGCCTGACAGAACGTCTCGTCGAGACTCCGCTCCGCATCCAGCGCGACAACGCCGTTGACCTCGAACACGGCGCGGTAGGCCGCCACCTGACGCGTCAGAAAGCTCATCGGCGGCGGCTGGTCGTTCTCGTCGTTCCTTGCCCGCACGCGACGGTGTGAAGTCGCGCCGGAAACGTTCAGACCAAAGGCGACGTCGGGACGCAGCAAATGACCAGCGATGCTGCGGAGCACCGGCGCAGTCTCAGCGGGATCGGAACGCGTGCCGATTTCAGCCTGAGAGGTGAACACGTAGCGGTCGCAGAAAACGACGTCGCCGCGTTCCAGTGCCGGTATGACCGTGTCGGTCAGATGCTGGACGAGGTCTCCCATGATGGACAGCAGAATGCCCAGCATGTCGACGCGCCGTCGGTTTACGTCGAGTCCGGAACCGGCGCTCGATGTATGCCAGTGGCTGTCCACCATATCCCGGAACAGCGCATTTTTGCGGATCCTACGGGTCGGCGTAAACGTCGTCACGCAGTTAAGCCCCGCACGCGTGCACGCGCTTTCGAGCCTTTCCATCAGTGACGACTTCCCCGCCCCATCCACACCGCACAACGTGACCAGAACCCCCGGATAAGCATGCGGTTTGAGCTCGAGCGTTTCGAAGACAGCATTCGACATGAAATCACCTCAGACCAAAACTTCCCGAGACTCCGCGAGCATCTCGTCACGGGCCTCGATCGGCGCGAGGACCGCGGTGAAGTGCTTGAGCATCGACGGTGCCGAGACGATGCGCATTCCCCGGATCGCATCGCGTCGTTGGTAGACCCGGATCAACGCGGCGGCAGCCGCCGCGAGGTGGCTATCGGTGTAGACGCGGCGAGGAATGGCCAGCCTCAGCAGTTCCAGCCTCGGGGCGCTGACAGTGCCCGTCGACGGAACTTCTTTCAGGAACGCCAACGAGCCCAGACCGACGGCGCGCACGCCGCCCTCCAGATAAAGCTCGGCAGCCAGCGCCTCGGCCGGGAACTGCGAGCGCGGCAGCTGGGGCAGGAAGGCGGCCGCATCGACGTACACCGCGTGTCCACCGGTCGGCCTCAGTATCGGAACGCCGCCGGCAAGCAGTGTGTCCCCTAGCCGTTCGACCTGACCTACGCGGTGTTGCAGGTATCGGTCGTCGACCATCTCGCGCAGACCGATCGCGAGTGCCTCGAGATCGCGGCCCGCCATCCCTCCGTAGGTGACGAAACCTTCGTACAGCACGAGCAGCGGCACGACCTGCTCATAGAGCGTGCGCGACCGTGTCGCGAGCAAGCCGCCGATGTTGACCAGCGCGTCCTTTTTGCAGCTGAACGTGCAGCCCTCGGCATAGGAAAACTGCTCCTTCAGAATTTCCGCCACGGACCGGTTCGCATAGCCGCTCTCGCGCTGCTGGATGAAGTAAGCATTCTCCGCGCAGCGCGCCGCATCGAAGTAGACCGGAATCGCAAACTCATCGGCCAACGCCCTCACCGCGCGCAGGTTCGCCATCGATACCGGCTGGCCGCCGCCCGCGTTGTTCGTCAGCGAGACCATGATCAGCGGAATATTGTCGCGCCCTTCGCTCTCGATCACGTTGCGCAGCTTCTGCACATCCACGTCGCCCTTGAACGGGTGCTCGACAGCGGGTTGGTAGCCGATTTCGGCGACGCATGGTATCGCGGTCCCGCCGGCAATCGATACGTGTGCCTCGGTCGAATCGAACGGCGCGTTGAACGGCACCACCTGGCCTGGGCGCACGAGGGTCCGGAACAGGAAGTGCTCGGCCGGCCGGCCCTGATGGGTTGGCAATACGTATTCGAAGCCGAGCATGTCCCGCACGGCCTGCGTCAACTTCGTGAAACTGCGGGAACCGGCATATGATTCGTCGCCGGTCATGATGCCGGCCCACTGGTTCGCGCTCATCGCAGAGGTGCCGCTGTCCGTCATCAGATCGATGTAGACGTCGTCTGCTTCGAGGCGAAAGACATTGTACCCGGCGGCGACAAGCCGCGCCTGCCGTTGCTCGCGGTCGATCAGCCTGATCGGCTCGACCATCTTGATCCTGTACGGCTCAGGCTGGCTGTTTTCTAAAAGCATGCACTCCTCCTGGGTTGAAAGTACGCAGGCCACTGGATGACTGACCGCTTCGGGCATCGCACACCGCATCAGGCACTTTGCTCGATCGGCACAACCTCGATCGGTGCCCGATCCGCATCGCCGCCGGCCGCGGACGTGCGGTGACAACCGCGCGCGTCGTGGGCCGCTTCGAAGCGTTTCTCGATCCGGTTCAGGATCGACCAATACGCGCCCCGTTCGCCTTGCGCGATCGCTTCGACCAGCGCGTCGTTCGCGTTGTAGTTGAACAGACTCGCGTTGGTCCCGAAGAACCGCCGATCATTGCCGATCAGATCGGCAATGAATTGCTGCGGGTCCGGGCCCAATGCGGTCGGCAGATAGAACATCGGATGCAGCAGATCGTCGTTGCCTTCGATATGGCCGTGAAGATTCGGATTTCCGACGTGCAGGCCTTCGCGGCGAATCATCTGCTCGAGCTCGGTGCCGGGGAAAATCCTCAGCCCGACCGTCACCGAAACGCGCTCCGGATCGACCCGCTTGATGAACTCGATCGTCTCGCGCGCGGTTTCCTGCGTCTCGCCGGGGGCGCCGAACAGCAGTTCGATAATGTGCTCGAGGCCGTGGCGCTTCGCCGTATTGACCGCATGCTCGATGTCGTCGGCGCTAAAGGTGCGGCGCAGTATCTTCAGCATCGTTTCGCTGGCGGTGTCGACGCCGAAGTTCATGCCGACGCAACCGGCTGCTTTCATCGCGGCCGCGAGTTCATCGGGAAACGGCCGCGGCATCCCGTACGCATACCACTGGATTTTGCCGGCGAGGCCGTGCCGGATGATGGCCGCGCACAGCGCAAGAGGATGCGCGACGCTCAGATTGAATTCCGAGTCGTTGATGTGAAAGACGTTGACCCCGCGTTCTTCGAGCGATGCCATCTCGGCGACGACATCATCGGGTTCGCGCATGCGCACCGTGCGGCCTTTGATCAGCGGCTCGACGCAATAGATGCAGGAGCGATTGCAACCGCGCTTCGTTTCGATGCCGATCTGGCCGCCTTTGGCGAAGTAGTGGGGGTTGTCGACCAGCTCGCGTTTGTGAGGCCCTATGCCGGCCAGCGGTCCGCATGCTTTCGGGGCGAGCGGCGTAGCGCGCACCCCGGCCGTATCGCGGTAGACCACGCCGGGTATGTGCGTGAAACTCCTGCCTTCTTCGAGGCAGGTCAGCAGCTCGGGAAAGCTGAATTCGCCTTCCCTGACGATGCCGAAGTCGGCGTCGAGGTAAGCAAGCAGTTTTTCCGGCATCACCGAGTAGCCCGCGCCGCCCATCACGACCGGAACCGCGCGCGCGCGCCGAAGCAACGCGACGATGTCCCTGATTCTGTCGAGAAAGCTGTAGCCGCTGGAAAAATAGACGTCGTCGGTATTTCGCAGCGTCACCCCCCAGTAATCCGGCGCGGCGGTGCGGCAGTGCGCGGCAATGGCCGCCTCGCAATCGTCGGAGAAGCACAGGTCGAGCAAATCGAGCTCGAACCCGGCTCGCTCCATCGGCGCCGAAAGGTAGTCGAACGCAATCGGCGCAATCGCCGGTTTGATCTGGTTCGTGTTGACGAAGGTGACGCGCTTGGCCATGTTCGATCGGTCTCGGTGGAAAGGTTCGCGAGGGCTCGCAGGAATGCGCCTAGACGGCGACGTCGATGGACATCTTCTGGCCCGCGCGGGCCACCGTCATCTCGCTCATGAATTCACTGAACCGATGCATCATCACCGCCGCGAGGTGCTTCGCCTTGTCCTCGCAGTCGGAGAATGCATAGAAGCCCGGACCCGCGCTGCTCATCCCCGCGTACACCGCGCCCTCGCGTTGCATCGTCTCGTCGAACTCACGCATCACGTCGGTCCGGAAAATGCCTTCGAGCACCTTCATGTTGCTCATGCTGTTGAGTTCCCAGCCGTGCTTCAGAAACGCGAACAGGTCGTTGCGATGCAGTGCCGGCCGCAACTTCTGCTCGATGAAGTTGCGCCACGCGATGCCGTAGTGCTTCTGCCACTCGACAAAATGCGTCGGCACGAAGCCCGCCTCGGTGGTACCGGACATGTCCGCGCCTTCGCCATGGGCGCGCAGCGCTTCGGTCGATAGCGTGTCGTAGTTGCCAACGGCGGTGGTCACCCACAGGTTTTCCGAACTCAGGTTGCCGAGGAAGCGGCCGTTGCCGTGCTTCTCGTCGACCCAGACCAGACCGCCGAAGAACAGGCACGCTTCGCCGACGCCGGTCTCCAGTCCGAAATACACGTGCTCGTCATCCTTCGCGGTCTCGACGTAGTTGCGGGTGATCATTTCCCACATGTCGTGCGGCGAAAACGGTGAGCCGAACAACGCGTTCAAGCCGGCGAGCGTCGCGGTATTGAACGAGACATTCGAGCCGAAGCCGCTGTGCTGGTGCTGGATGCTGCGCACCCGATCGACGCGGATGTCGTCACGTGCGTAGCCGACGGCTCGCTTGAACAACTCGAGCATGTGCCGCCCGCTTGGCACGTCGCAGCCGCCCTCGCCGTTGGTCGTCTTCGTGACGGTGATCCGGTGTCCGACCGTGCTCGTCGATACGCCGAGTCCGCCGCCGCCGAAGCCGGGCGCCATTTGCATAAAGTCGAATACCGCGAAGTGAAGGCGCCCTGGCACCGAGACCTCGGCACGATCGTAGGCCGGTACCGCGTCGCGCTCCCAGTGCGGCAGCACAGTCAGATTCGCGCCCGGCAGGAACTGCCCCGCTTTCGCCTTCCATGCCTGATTCATTGCTCTACCTCCATCCTCGTGAGTATTCCCAAGCGATACGTTTCGCGACCATCAATGCGCACCACTCACTGTTCGCGCTCCTGGCGCACGGTTCGTGCCAGGCACGCTCTTGCAGCGCGACGTGAGTCCTCGTCAAAAGCAATGACGCAAGCGGGCAGCCAGATTTCAAAGGGCAGCGCGATACATGCGCACGTTTAGATGTTTGGACGTCGGCATGCGTACCGGGCCGGTATCGAATGTCCCGCAGTCGATCTGCAACCAACAGATGCGCTTCACCTGTTGGCCCGGCACCGACATCCAGCAGGCTGCGAGGGGCTCGCCCCGAACGTGCGTCGGCAAATCGCAGACTCCGCTTCAATCGGCGCGAAACCCGCGCGGCCTTTTGAGATCTGGGCACTTCGGTCCGTTCTTGCAGGGAATGAGGAGGACCTTCGCGCTGCCGACGCAGGACTGGCATGAACCCTGCAAAAAGCATCCACAGTTGGTGGTCGGCCTGCCTCGATTCCTTCTTGCCGTAGCCGAACCCGAATCGCGAGGCACCGGTCGATTGCCACTCGTGACTCGCCCTCTTGATCTTTGCCGGGAGCCGCAGATGACAGCAACCTTGAAGGACGACGCGCTGGCGCGACGCCACATCGATTGGCCGCGCGCCTTGCGGGCGATCAAGGCATTGAGGGCGAACGTAGACGATATTCAGCATGCCTACGAAGTGATGATCGCGCTCGACGGCGGCCAGATGGAGGCGATGTACCAGCGTTTTCTCGGCGAGCCCGGCGCCGGCGCGCTGCTTGCCGAGCAGCCGTCACTGCTCGGCACGCTCGCGGATTCCGACACGCTGCTGCGCTTGCCGCCGGGATCGTTCGGCCGCGCTTATATGGCGATGATGGAGCACAGCGGCTACAGCGCCGATGGTCTGCTGCAGGCGAGCCGACTTGCCGCGGGCCTCGAAGAAATCCTCCCCGGCCCGGACCGTCAGTGGTTCATCGAGCGCACCGGCTGCATTCATGACCTGCTGCACGTGTTGACGGGCTATGGCCAGGACTGGGCCGGCGAGACCTCGCTTCTCGCATTCGACTGCGGGCTCGAACCGATGCGCGCGCGCATCGTCGGTCTGCTCGGCACCGCGCTGACCGCGCCGTGGTGGCCGAACTTCTGGGTCCATCGCTTTCTGCGGCGCGCGTGGCTGCGTGGCAAGCGCGCGCGCATTCCCCTTTCCTACCGCTGGGAAGAAGCGTTGCAGCGGCCACTCGAAGCCGTCCGCCTGGAGCTGGCGATCGAGCCTGTCGCGCTCGCGCATCCACAGGGCATCCTGGCCGGCGGCCAGACACTGCCGTGGCGCTACGCCGCGTCGAGCAACGCGTGAACGGAAGGGGATCCAGCATGGCCAGCACATCGAAAAATGCGTCGACGCGCAACACCGTATTCGGAGTCGTACGCACGCAGTTACTGCGCGTCTGCCGCGAGAATCAGCGTGACTTCAACACTGAGATTCGCCTCGACAGTTCGCTGATCGCCGATCTTGGCCTCGACTCGCTGTCGCTCGTCGAAGCCGTGGTCGCAATCGAGCAGGCGTTTGGCATCGAGCGTCTGCCTCTGGAAGCGTTGAACGAAGAACGCGCCGAAGCGTATTTCACGGTCGGCTCGCTAGTGGACCTGTGCATCCGGCACGCGGCGGTCCGTATAGACGCCAATGAGGGGATGCGCACATGAGCCCGCGCCTTTCGCTGGCCACCGCGCATGCGAGACGTGGCCGGCTTGCCGCCGCGGCAGCCGCTTTCGGCAACACGCTCGGCCGCTTGCCTCTGGCGGCCGAGGCGGTGCCGATCGCCGGCGCGTTCGTCTGCTCGCTGCTGCTATACGGACGGATAGCCGGCGTCTCCATTGAACCGGGCTGGCGCTTGCTGGCCGGTCTTGCGTCGTTTTTTTTGCTGTTCGTCCAGCTTCGCCTGATCGACGACCTCGACGACCTCGAACGCGACTGTCCCGCCGGGCACGCGCTGTTGGCGCGACGCGAGGCGCGACGCACACGCCTCGTCGCCAGCCTCGCGGCAAGCGCGATCCTGCTCGTTGCGCTGAACACCGGCATGGGGCACGCGAGGACGGCCGCCGCTGCCGCCACCGCACTGGCCTTCGCTGCGCCGTTCGTCTTCAAGCGGCTGCTCCCGACCCACCCGCTGCTGTGCCTACCCGTTTTCGAGGGCGCACCCTTCGCCATCTTCATGTACGGCTTTTTCTTGTGGCGCGACGTTGCTGGGCGCGAACTGAGCTTCTACGTCGTGGTGTGCGTAGCGGGTTCGATGTGGACCGGCTACGAATTCTGGAAGTTCTCGCGCAAGGTCGGCACCAACGCACTGCAGCCCTATCTCCTGTCGGCGCGCGCCATTCGGGTCGCGCTGAATGCCCTGCTGATTCTGGCGCTCGGCATCAACGTGTCGCTCTCGCGCCTGGCAAGCCTGTCGCAAACGTATTCGATCTATGCCGCAACGCTGCCGCTCGTGTGGCTCGTCTGGCTCAACGCGAGCTGGCCGGGCCCCGCGAGCAGACCGGGCCGGCCACGCTGGGCTGGCACCCGCTTCATCGTCGCCGTCGAGCTCGGACTGCTGGCCGGGCTTCTCCTCAAATGACACGCAACCCTGGATGGTCACCCACGATGGATAAGCACGTTCTCGTCACCGGTGCGCGAGGTCTGTTGGGCGCCGAAGTGATCGCCCGGCTGACGGCAATGGGGCACCCGGTCGTCGCATTCTTGCGCTCCGATGGACCGGTTGTCCGCAACGACGGCACACCGCTCGCGGCAACACCGTACGGCGGCCACACACCCGCTGCCGGAACCTTCGCATGTGTGCGGGGCGACGTCGCCGAGCCCCGGCTTGGGCTCGATCCGCACACCTACGAGGCACTGCGCGCGGCAACGGGCGCGATCGTCCACTGTGCCGCGCTAACCAGCTTCGGGCGCAAGCCCGAGGTCTACGACGCGATCAACTTTCGCGGCACCGAGCGCATCGTCGAGTTCGCGCAAGGTAGCGGCGACGCGCCGATTCCGCTGCTCTACGTGAGCACCGCCTATGTCTGCGGCGAGCGCCCCGGCGTGTTCAGCGAGGACGATCTCGAGCTCGGTCAGCGTCTGGGCAACCCGTATGAGCAGAGCAAGTACCGCGCGGAACAGTCGGTGCGAGCGGCGATGCGCAGCGGTCTGCCGGCCGCGGTGCTGCGCCCGTCGATCATCGTCGGCGACTCGGCGAGCGGCGTGATCCGCAAGTTCGACACGCTGTACACCGTCGTGCGCCTGACGGCCGCGGGACTCGTGCGCACGATGCCGGGCGACTACGGCGCGACGCTGAACATCGTGCCGATCGACTGGGTCGCGGACTGCGTCGTCGAAGCGCTGGCGAAGTTTCCGCTCGTGCGCGGACGCACGCTGCATCTGACCTCGGGCACGCCGACGACGCTGCGCGAAATCAATGACGTCTGCGCGGAGTTTCCCTCGTTTCACGTGCCTCGCTATGTGCCGCGGCATGTCTTCGACGCCGCCGCGATGAAACCGCTCGAGCGGCGTTACTACGACGAGGTCGTGAAACTGTACGAGTCGTACCTGACGCGCCAGGTGCGCTTTGCACGCGACGCGACCGCCGCGATCCTGCCGGCCCTGCCTCGGGCGACGGGCAAAACGCTGCTGCGCAGGATCTTTCGTTACGGGATCGCGGCGGGCTACTTCGTGCCGCGTACGGCTTGACGCTCAGGGAGCCTAACCATGTTGATGACTGATCCGATGCTCGCCGGGCTCTGGCAAAAAGCGCGGGCCGCGCTCGGCGCCCAGTTCGAACAGCGGGCACCGAGCGCCGTGTTTCTCGAAGGCTCGATCGCCGAAGGCTTTGGCAACGAGCGCTCCGACGTCGACTTCGTCGCGATCGTCGATAGCGGGCTGGAGCCAGCCACGATGCCGTACATCCTGTTCATCGACGGCCGCCGCGTCGAGGTCAGGTTGCTGAGTCCGGCGCGGCTGCGCCGCGAACTCGCGCAGGTTCGCGCAGCGCTCGGCAAAGGCCGGCGCGCGGTCGCGCGTCTGTCGTGGAATCTGCTCGAACGGTGCCAGCGCTTTATCGGCGCGCTGCCGATCGACAACCCGGCGTTGATCGAGACGCTGCAAGCGGGGCTTGGCCGCGAGGCGCTCTGCGAGGCGGTGGCGCTATGGTTCGAGGATTTCGCGCGTCAGACCGGCCGTTATGCGGTGGCGATGTTCGCGCTCGGCGAGCCCGACTACGCACGCGCCTGGATCAGGACCGCCGCGTTTCATGCGGCGAAGAGTCACGTGGCGCGCCTCGGCGAGTGCTACATGAGCCCGAAATGGCTGTCGCTGCAACTCGAACGCGCGACCGTCGACGCCGGCCGCGTCGGCCGTCTGTGGAGCCTGCTGCACGCGCCGCGCGAGCATGGCGCCGAAAGCGGGTTCCTCGCAGCGGGGGTCGCGCTGATCCGCGAGTTCGGCGTCAACGGTGTGAGCCTCATGGCCGACAACGTGCTGATTGGCCCCGGCAAGGACACGACGACCTGGCAGATCGGCGAACGGCTCCACGTGCTGCGAGGTAGCGACGTTTTTGCGCTCGACGACGAAGCGGCCGAGGCCTGGCGAGCGATCACCTTCGACACGCCATGCACGGCCATCGCCAACCGTGGCGACGCGCAAGCGGCGAGCCGGCAGCGCGCGCTGATCGCGGACTTCAGCCGGCTGGGTCTCGTCAGCCTGCGCTGGAAGGGCAGCGGAGAAATCCATGCACGTCAGCAGGCGACGTCGACGCCGGTGTCGCGCGCGCCGTTGATTTCGATCGACGGCGCGCGCCTCGCGGGCGGCCGCACGAGCGGTGCCCAGTTGCTGCCGATGCCCGCCGGGCGCTTCGCCGAAGCGGGTCTCGAGATGATCTGGGCCAACATCGGTCTCGAGAACGCGCGAGAGGATGCCCAGGGCGCACTCCAGCGCGGCCAATGGAAGGTGCTCGAGTACGCGCTGCAACGGATGATGCAGACCGCCTGCATGGTCACGCTCGGCGCGCATGGCGTGACGCCGCAGTCGACGATGGAAGAAGCGACGCTCGACGCGATCCGGCTGCTGCCGCTCGATGCGGCGCTGATCGACGGCATCCGCGAACTCGAACAGTGCTCGATCGGATCGGCTCGCGATGCACAGCGTTACGCCGCGCTGGCCGACGAACTCGCGCAGCGTCTGCGCGACCTCGGCGGCGACCCGCAGTTTCCGGCGAGCTTCGATACGGCGTCGGGCTGGCGCGGAACGATCCACGCCGCCTACGACTGGATCAACCTCGGCGCGCATCTGCACGCGCGGTTCCCGCAGACCGCTCACGGCGGGCGCGGTACAGCCGAGGAAGCAAGAGACCTGCTCGCTTCGTCGAGCACCTGAGCAACGGGGACCTCAATGACTTTCGACACCATTACGCGCGCACGCGGCGAATTCGAATCGGCCGAAAGCTGCGCCGCCCCGACAGCATCGCCACGCCTGATCCTGACCGCGGCGAGTCCGGCCGAAACGATCGAGCGGCTCGCCGGCAACAAGGGACGATCGCTGCATCGGCTTGCGAACCTCGGCGTGGCGGTGCCGCACTGGGCGATTCTCGGCACCGACTGCTTTGCGGAGTTCCGCCGCGACGGCGGCCTCGATCAGACCATCGCCACGCTGCTCAGCGACTTCACGCCTGCGAACGCCGCGGCGATCGCGAGCGCGATCCGCGAGGCCGTGCTGACGTGCGACATCAGCGCCGCGTTGCGCGCCGACATCGCACGCGCGCACGACATCATTGGAGACCGACCCCTCGCGGTGCGCTCGTCCGGCATCGAAGAAGACAGCGCGAGCTTCTCGTTCGCAGGCCAGTTCGACACGTTCCTCGACGTCCGCGGGCTCGACGCGACGCTCGAACACGTACGCCGGTGCTGGGCTTCCGCGTATTCCGAGCGCTCGCTGCGCTACCGGCATCAGCACGGACTCGATATCGCCGGCGCCGGTATGGCCGTGATCCTGCAGCGCCTCGTTCAGGCGGACACGAGCGGCGTCGTGTTCACGATCAACCCGGCCAACGGCAACCGCGACGAGCTCGTGCTGAGCGCCGTCTACGGGCTCGGCGAAGGACTCGTGTCGGGCGCGGTCGACGCCGACACGATCACCGTGGATCGCCACACCGGACAGCCCAGGCAGGTGGTGATCGGTGAAAAACACGAGCGTCATGACGGCCGCCACATCCGCGAGGTGCCGGCCGCGCTGCGCAACGCAGCGGCCCTCTCCAACGACGAGATCGAGCGCGTCGTGGCGGCGGCCCGCACGCTCGAAAGCGAGCTCGGCGAGCCGCTCGATATCGAATGGTGTATCGCGGAGCACCAGTTGTGGATTCTGCAGGCGCGCCCCGTGACCACGCCGATCGCACCGGCCCCCTCGCGGACCGGCGAATTTCAGCTGTGGGACAACTCCAACATCGTCGAGAACTATCCCGGCGTGACGACGCAACTGACCTTCACCTTCGCGCAGCACGTCTATGCGCAGGTGTTCCGCGAGTTCTGCCGGTTGCTCGCGATTCCGCACAAGCAGCGGCGCGAGATGGATGGCTTCCTCGGCTCGACGCTCGCGTTCCTGAACGGGCGCGTGTACTACAACCTGCTGCACTGGTACAAGCTTTCCGGGCTCGCGCCGTTCCAAAACCTCGGGCGCAAGATGATGGAAGTCCAGATGGGCGTCGACGAGCCGCTCGATCTGGCGAGCTTCGCCGCGCTGATCGCGCCGTACAAGACCGGCTCGCGCGCCGGACTCGCCTGCATCCGGGCCTTGAGCGGCACGAAGTTCGCGTGGCACTTCGCGCGTCTCGTGCGCAACGTCGAGCGCTTCCGCGCGTTTTTCTATCCGGTCTACGACGAGTTCAACGGGCTCGACTATCGCTCGCTTCCCGCCGACGCCGTCTATGCGCACTACTGCCGCTTCGAGCAGGCGCTGCTAGCACGCTGGGGCATGATGATCGTGCTCGAGTCGGCGATCGGGCTCAGTTACGGCGTCGTCCGGCGGCTGATCAAGCGGTGGATGCCCGGTGCGCCCGACTGGCTCGAAGTAGCGGTGATCGGCGGCATGGACGACATCGAGTCGATCGAGCCGGTCCGCAGGCTGAGCGCGATTGCGCAAGCCGTACGGGCGAAGCCTCAGGTCGAAGCGCTGATCCGCAACACGCCGTCTGCCGTTGCGTATGCGGCGCTGCGCGGATGCGGCGCGCCCGAGATCGTCGCCGACATCGAGCGCTACCTCGCTGACTTCGCGTACCGCAGCAACAACGAACTGAAGCTCGAAGAGCCCGATCTGCGCGAAGACCCGGCCGTGCTGTTCGATATGTTGAAGGCCGCGCTCGCGCATGGTGCCGCGTCGATCGATCGCAGCGCCACCGAAGCGCGCATCGACGCGTTGTTGCGTGAGCGGCTCAATCCGCTGCAGCGCTGGATTTTTGCACGCGCGCGCGGCCGCGTGCGCGCCGCGATCCGGGCGCGCGAGACCGTGCGCTTTTGCCGTTCGCGCGCGTTCGGGGTCGCGCGCCGGATGTTCCGCGCAATCGGCGAGGGTCTTGCCGCCGACGGCGTGCTGGCGACGGGCCGCGACATCTTCCATCTGCGCCTCGAGGAAATTCGCGGGTGCTTCGAAGGCACCGTCTCCCACCGCGAACTGCGCCCGCTCATCGAGCAGCGCAAGCGCGACGATGCCAGCTATCGCGACATGGCTGACCTGCCGCCGCGCTTCGTCACACATGGCCCGGTGGCGGCCTGGCTCAGCAACCCGGCGAACCTCGCCGCGTTGCGCGCGGCGCCTGCCCACGCGGCCGGCGCGACGCTGCGCGGCACGCCCTGCTCGCCGGGCTTCGCCGAAGGACGGGCGAAGGTCGTGCGCGAAGCGAACGAGTTCGACGGCGGCATCCTCGTCACCTATCGGACCGACCCCGGCTGGGTGCCCGTATTCGCGTCGGCGACCGGGCTGCTGATCGAGCGTGGCAGTCCGTTGACCCACGCCGCGATCGTCGCCCGCGAAATCGGCATCCCGACCGTCGTCCAGATTCCGGGCCTCACCACGCGCGTGCAGTCGGGCATGCAGCTCAAGGTCGATGGCCATAGCGGCGTGATCGAACTGCCCGAGCCGACCTGACATGAATTGACCGCCCGCTGACCACTGAAACCGCCCCTGAAGGAAACCACCATGTACCGCCTGCTCAACGATCGTCGCGACCTGCCGCATCTGCGGCTCTACCTCCAGTGCGCGCTGATATTCATTCCCGCCGCAGCCGTGCTGTTTGGGCTCGGCCGCTTTCCCTGGTGGTCAGGCGTTGCATACGTGCTCGTCTGGAACGCGTTCGGCGACCGTTTCACGATGAGCTACCACTGCACGCTGCATCGGCGGCTCTTCAGGAAGCAGTACCGTGCGCTCGAAATCCTGCTCGACTGGGCGCTGTGTCCGTTCTTCGGTCAGACGCCGGGCACGTTCTATGTCCATCACATGGGCATGCATCACATCGACGACAACCTGCCACGCGACCTGAGCTCCACGATGCGGTTTCAGCGCGATAGCGTCATCGGCTTTCTGCACTACTACCTGCGCTTCGCCGCGCTGGTGCCGCTCGATCTGTCCGTCTATCTGTGGCGCTCGCGCAATACGAAGCTGATCAGGCAACTGCTCGCGGGTGAGGTCGCGTTCTACGCGGCGGTCGCCGCCGCCGCGTACTGGAACCTGCGGGCGACGCTCGTCGTGTTCGTGTTTCCGTTCGTGTTCGTGCGGCTGATGATGATGATCGGCAACTGGGTCCAGCACGCGTTCATCGACCCCGATCAGCCTGACAACCCGTACACGAGCAGCACCAATACGATCGACTCGCGTTTCAATGCGCGCGTCTTCAACGCCGGTTATCACATCTACCACCACGTCCGCAAAGGCACGCACTTCAGCGAGCTCACGAAGGAATTCGCGGCGAACCTCGAGAAGTACGGTCGCGAGGACGCGGTCGTGTTCGATCGCATCGACATCGCGCAGATCTGGCTGCTGCTCGTCACGCGCCAGCACCGCAAGCTCGCCACGCATTTCGTGCGCTTGCCGGGCGCGCCGGTGCGCAACGACGACGAGGTGATCGCGCTGCTGCGTCGCCGTCTGCAGCCGATCCGCGACTGGACGCCCGCTGCTTCGCTCGATCGCTGAATCTCGATTAATTGACCGGGGACCCGTCACCATGAACCAGACGCTAGTCGATGCCGTTGCAGCGCTGCCGCGCGGCGACGCTCGAGGCCTTCGCTTCGTCTCCACGCACGGTGACGAGCACTACTATCCTTACGAGGCGCTCGAACGCGAGGCGCGCAACCACGCGAAAAAGCTCGTGGCACTGGGGCTGAACAAGGGCGAGCGCGTCGCGCTCGTGATACTCGACCCGGAAGCGTTCATCCTGAGCTTCCTCGGCGCCTCGTTCGCCGGTCTCGTCCCGGTACCGATATTTCCGCGCGGAAGCCTGAACTTCAGGACCCGCACACGTTACGCCGAAACCGTCAGTCACATCGTGCGCTCGGCAGGCGCCCGGATGCTGCTCACGTCGAACTCGACAAGAGAGACCATCGAGGACGTGCTCGCCGTCGACACCGGTCTCGAACGTATCGTGACCATTGAAGCGCTGCTCGACGGCGAGCCGCCCGCGTGCGATTTGCCCACGCTGGATCCCGATGACCTGTGCTTCCTGCAATACACGTCGGGCAGCACGTCGCTGCCGAAAGGCGTGATGGTCACGCATCGCAATCTGGTCGCGAATGCGACAGCGTTCCTCGGACCCCGCGGCATCGATCTGCGCGAGCAGGACGTCTATGTCAGCTGGCTGCCGCTGCACCACGACATGGGGCTCATCAGCGTGCTCGGCGCGCTGATCTGCGACTTGCCGTGCGTGCTGCTGGCAACCGAAGCGTTCGTGCGCCGGCCCGGCCTCTGGATGGAGGCGATCACGAAATACCGCGGCACCATCAGCTTCGCGCCGAACTTCGCGTACGCGCTCGCCGCTCGCCGTAGCCGCGACCAGGACCTCGAGGGCCTCGATCTGCGGCGGCTGCGCGTCGCCGGCTGCGGTGCCGAGCCGATCAACGCGCAAGCGCTGCGCCAGTTCTGCGCGCGCTTCGAGCCGGCCGGTTTTCGTGCCGAAGCGCTGCTGCCGTGCTACGGGATGGCCGAAGCAACACTCGCGATCACGTTTCACGACCACGGCCAGCCGCTCGTCACCGACGTCGTCTATGCGGCCGCGCTGGGGCTTGGTCGAGCGATACCGGCTGCGCGTGATAACGGCTTACGCACGATCGAACTGGTCGGCTGCGGCCATTGCTTTCCCGGCCACGAGTTGCGGATCGTCGACGAATCCGGGCGCGCGCTGCCCGAACGCTGCGTCGGCGAAATCGTCACGCGCGGGCCCAGCATCACCGTGGGCTATTACGGCCAGGCCGACGCGAGCGCCGACGCGTACCGCGACGGCTGGCTGCAGACCGGCGATCTCGGCTACCTCGCCGGCGACCAGCTCTATATCTGCGGCCGCAGCAAGGACCTGATCGTCATTCACGGCTCGAACCTCTATCCGCAGGACATCGAATGGGCGGTGGCCGAGTTGCCGAGCGTGCAAAGCCGCGGTGTCATCGCGTTCAGCGTGATGCGCGACGGCGACGAGACACTGGTCGTCTGTGCCGAGGGCAAGCCGGCGGAGGCCACGGCGCTGCGGCGTGCGATCGCGCAGAAGGTCGCCGAATGCGCGGGCCTGCAGGTCGGTCACGTTGCGATCGTGCAGGCGGGCAGCTTGCCGCGGACCTCGAGCGGCAAGGTACAGCGCCGCCGGACCAAGGCACAGTTCGAAGCCGGCGAGCTGGAGGAACACTCGTGAGCATGCACTGGCGCGAGATCATGCTGACGCTGTCGGGCGCACTCACGCTCGCCGCCTGTCACGCGAAAGAAGCCGAGGTGACGCTGCCGCGCCCGGTCATCGCCGTGGTCGTGCATCGAAACAGCAAGCCCGTGCTCGCGACGCTGCCGGGCGAAGTCAACGCACGCTATGCGACGCCGCTGTCGTTTCGCATCGCGGGCAAGCTGATCGAGCGGAAGGTGCGGCTCGGCGACACGGTCACGGCCGGCCAGGCGATCGCGCGGCTCGATGCCGATGACGCGCAGCGCAGCCTCGCGAGCGCGCAGGCCCAATTGATGGCGGCGCAGCATCGGCTCACCTTCGCCGAGCAGCAACTCGATCGCGACCGGGCGCAGGCGCAGGAACAGCTGATCTCGACAGCGCAGCTCGAGCAGACCCAGGATGCGTATGTGGCGGCCGCCGCGCAGCGCGATCAGGCGCTACAACAGTTCGCGCTGCTGCAGAATCAGACGCGGTACACGGTCCTCACGGCGGACCATGCCGGCGTCATCACCGCGGAAGACGCCGATACCGGGCAGAACGTCGCGGCGGGACAAGCGGTCTACCATCTCGCCTGGTCCGGCGAGGTCGATATTCTCTGCGACGTGCCCGAGAGTCTGCTGAACGCGCTGGCGATCGGCAGCGCGGCCAGCGTCTCGCTGCCGGCCGCCACGGGCAGACGCTTCACGGCACACGTGCGGGAGCTGTCGCCGGCCGCGGACCCCGGCAGCCGCACCTATCGCGCGAAACTGACGCTCGATGCGCCAGGCCCCGAGGTCCGCCTCGGCATGACCGCCACCGTCACGTTCGCCGCGGCCGGCGAGGCGCAAGCGGACGACCCGATCACGCTGCCCGCGAGCGCGCTCTTTCACGACGGCAACGCGCCGGCCGTCTGGGTCGTTCGGCCGGGCGACCAGGCGCTGGAACTGCGCCGGGTCCAGGTTGGCCGCTACGACGACCGCACGATCTCGGTCGCGCGAGGCCTCAACGACGGCGAGCGCGTCGTGCTGCAAGGGGTGCATACCGTCAGCGCCGGCGAAACCGTGCGCGCGGTAGCGCCGTTGCATCCCGAGGACTTCGCATCATGAGAGCGCCGTTCGGCCAGGGGCCCGACGGAGCGGGTGGACCCGGCGGACCCGGTGGAACGGGCGGACCGCGGCGGCCGGCAGCGGACGATACCGGCCGCTTCAATCTGTCCGCGTGGGCGATCCGTAACCAGGCGCTGGTCATCTTCGCAGTCGTGCTCGCGACGCTGTTCGGCGGGCTCGCCTATTCCCGGCTCGGACAATCCGAGGACCCGCCGTTCACGTTCCGCGCGATGGTGATCCGGACCTTCTGGCCCGGCGCGACCGCACGCCAGGTCGAGGAACAGGTGACCGACCGGATCGGCCGCAAGCTGCAGGAAACGCCTCATCTCGACTATCTGCGCAGCTACTCGCGTCCCGGCGAATCGCTGATCGTCTTCACGATGAAAGACTCCGCGCCGGTGAACGAAGTGCGCGAGACGTGGTACCAGGTACGCAAGAAAATGGCCGACATCGCGGATACGCTTCCGCCCGGCGTGCGGGGGCCGTACTTCGACGACGAGTTCGGCGACGTCTACACGAACATCTATACGCTCGCCGGCGACGGGTTCTCGCCGGCGCAATTGCACGACTATGCCGACGAACTGCGCGGCGTGCTGCTGCGCGTGCCCGGGGTCGCGAAAGTCGATTATTTCGGCGACCCCGACGAGCACATCACGATCGAGATTCCCAACGCGCAATTGACGCGGCTCAGTATCACGCCGCAACAGCTCGCGCGGGCGATCAACGCGCAAAACGCGGTCACGCCGAGCGGCACGCTGACCACCGCGTTCGACCGCGTGTACGTGCGTCCGAGCGGCCAGTTCACCGACCTGAAGACGATGGCCGACACGCTGATCGACATCAATCACCGCCTGGTTCGTCTCGGTGACATTGCCACGATCAGGCGCGGCTACGACGATCCGCCGGTCTCGCAGGTTCGCACCGGCGGCCGCGCGGTGCTCGCCATCGGCATCACGATGCAGGCTGGCGGCGATGTGATTCAGCTCGGCAAGCGGCTCGATGCGCAGACAGCGGAATTGCGTGCGCGTCTGCCCGCGGGGCTCGAACTCGTCGAGGTGTCCAGCATGCCGCACGCGGTCTCGCATTCGGTCAACGGTTTTCTGCGGGCCGCCGCCGAAGCGATCGTGATCGTGCTGGCCGTGAGCCTCATCTCACTGGGCTGGCGCGCCGGCGTGGTGGTGGCGATCTCGATCCCGGTCGTGCTCGCGGTCACCGCGCTATGCATGAACGGCTTCGACATCGGCCTGCACAAGATCTCGCTCGGCACGCTGGTCCTCGCGCTGGGCCTGCTCGTCGACGATGCGATCATCGCGGTCGAGATGATGGCCGTGAAGCTCGAGCAGGGCTGGGGCCGCGCGAGGGCCGCGGCGTTCGCCTACAGCAGTACCGCATTTCCGATGCTGACGGGAACCCTCGTCACGGTGGCGGGATTCCTGCCGATCGCGCTGGCAAAATCGGCCACCGGCGAATACACGCGCTCGATCTTTCAGGTGTCCGCGATTGCGCTGATCGCTTCGTGGTTCGCGGCGGTCATGCTGATTCCGTTGCTCGGCTATCACCTGCTACCCGAACGTAAGGGCACGACCGCACGCGAGACGCCTCGGCGCGCGCTTCGCAAGCTCCGCCGGCGCGACGACGCGCAGACGCGCCGGACCCCGGTGGCGGCGCCGCGCGCCAGCCGCTTTCATGACCGCCTGCGCGACTGCATCACGTGGTGCGTGAAGCGGCGCCTCGTCGTGCTCGGCGTCACGGCCGCCTTGTTCGTTGCCGCGTTGGCCGGCTTCGCGCTCGTGCCGCAACAGTTCTTCCCGAGCTCCGAGCGGCCCGAACTGCTCGTCGACATGCGGCTGCCCGAAGGCGCGTCGTTCGAAGCGACGCTGCGCGAAGCCGCGCGCCTCGAAAAGACGCTGGCCGGCCGGCCCGAGATCGATCATCTGGTCGACTTCGTCGGCGCGGGCGCACCGCGCTTCTACCTGCCGCTCGACGTGCAGTTGCCCCAGCCCAACTTCGCGCAGCTCGTGATCACCGCGAAGTCCGTCGACGACCGCGCAAAGCTCGAACGCTGGCTCGCGAGCACGCTGCAAAACAGCTTTCCCGCCGTGCGCGCGCGCGTTTCGCCGCTCCAGACGGGCCCCTCGGTCGGCTATCCGGTGCAGTTTCGCGTCAGCGGAAGCGACCTCGCCACCGTGCGGGAGATCGCGGAAAAGGTCGCGGCGACGATGAAAGCCGATGCCCGCACAACGGGCGTCCATTTCGACTGGGACGAACCGGGCGAACGCTCGGTGCGCTTCGAGATCGACCAGCAGAAGGCGCGCGAGCTCGGCGTCACGTCGGAAGACGTGGCGAGCTTCCTCGCAATGACGCTATCGGGCTATACGTTCACGCAGTACCGGGTCCGCGACCGCTCGATCAGTGTCGATCTGCGTGCGCCCCAGCGCGAGCGGGTCGATCCCGACGAGATCGTGAACCTCGCGATGCCGACGCCGAACGGCCCGGTGCCGCTCGGCGCGCTCGCCCACCTCAACAACGAACTCGAATACGCGGTGATCTGGGACCGCGACCGTCAACCGACGATCACGGTCCAGGCCGACGTGCGCGGCAACGCGTTGGATATCGACGTGACCCAGGCGATCGATCGGACGCTCGCGCCGCTACGCGCGTCGCTGCCGATCGGCTACCGGATCGAGACCGGCGGCGCGGGCGAGATCAGCGGCAAGGCGCAGGCGTCGGTGATCGCGCAGCTTCCGCTGATGCTCGTCGTGGTGTTGACGCTGCTGATGATTCAACTGCGCAGCTTCGCGCGCGTGCTGATGGTCGTGCTCACCGCGCCGCTCGGGCTCATCGGCGTGGTCGCCGCACTGCTGCTGTTCGGCAAGCCGTTCGGCTTCGTGGCGATGCTCGGCGTCATTGCGATGTCCGGCATCATCATGCGCAACTCGGTGATTCTGGTCGATCAGATCGAACGCAATATCGCCGCGGGCCAGGGGCGCTTCGATGCGATCGTCGGTGCCACGGTCCGGCGCTTCCGCCCGATCATGCTGACCGCCGCGGCGGCCGTGCTCGCGCTGATCCCGCTGCTGCATTCGGCCTTCTTCGGACCAATGGCGACCGCACTGATGGGCGGCATCACGGGCGCCACGGTGTTGACGCTGTTCTTCGTTCCCGCGCTGTACGCGACCGCGTTCAAGGTGCGGCACTTCGAACGCGGTGTGCGAACCGCGACCCCGACAATCGAATATACGTGGAGCTGATCGTGGGCACAGACTGCAACCCCGTCGACGGGCCGGCGCTCGCGAGCGCGCCGCATTTCGCCGGCGCGCCGGGTCGAGCGCGGGCAGCGGCGATCCATGGTTGGCGCGCGGCGTTCGGCGCGGCCGCGACGATCGCGCTTGGCGCATGCTCGTTCGGTCCAAACGGCGAGCCGCCCGCGATGCCCTCTCCCGCCCATTACGGCGTCGAGCCTCAGCCCGCGCAAACGGTCGCCGCGCTCGGTGTCGCGCAGCACTTCACCACCGGCGCGCAGCCTGTGCCGCAATGGTGGCGGCTGTTCGAATCGACAGCGTTGAATGAGCTCGTCGAAGAAGGTCTGCGCAACAGCCCGACCCTCGCTGCCGCCGACAAGCACCTGGCCGCGGCACACGAACAACTACGGGCGCAGATCGGCGCCTCGCTGCTGCCGTCGGTCGATCTGGTCGGGCAGGCCTCGCGCGGGCGCGATCTCGGCATTCCGGTCCCCGGCGGCCCGAATACGCTGCTTTACAACGAGTTCATCGGCGTAGTCCAGGCGCAATATACGTTCGACCTGTTCGGCGCGGCGCGTAAAGCCAACGCGGCCCGATCAGCGCGTGTCGAGATCGACGCGTATCAACGCGAAGCCGCGCGCCGCGCACTGGCCACCAACATCGTCACGGCGACGATCGCGGCGGCGATGTTGCGCGCCGAGATCGACGCGACCGAGCGATTGATCGCGCTTGCGGGCGATCAGGCTCACGATACCGAACGGCATTACGAGCTCGGATCGCTGACGCGCGGCGACGTGTCGACTGCGCGGCAAAGCATCGCCGCGCTCGAGGTCAGCGTGGCCGATCTGCGGCAACGGCTGACGGTGACGAGACATGCGCTTGCGGTGCTGCTCGGCCGCACGCCCGACGCGGCGCCGCCCGAGCCCGAGCTGGCGAGCCTGCACTTGCCGCAGGACCTGCCCGTCGTGCTGCCATCGGACCTGTTGCGCACGCGGCCCGATATCGCGGCCGCCGAGTCGGCGCTGAAAGCCGCCGCAGACGACGTCGGCGTCGCGACGGCACAGCTGTTTCCGAGCCTGACGCTGAACGCCTCGATGGGACAAGGCGGGTTCAACTGGCCGCTCGCGCTGTCGGGCGCAGGCGCGATCTGGAGTATCGCCGCGACGATGTCGCAAGCGCTTTTTCATGGCGGCGCGCTCGTCGCACAGCGGCGCGCGGCAATCGACACCTACGAGGCCGCCGTGTTCGAGTACAAGCAGACCGTGCTGGCGGCGTTCGAAAACGTCGCGGACACGCTTGCGTCGCTCGAACACGACGCGCAGGCGCTCGAGGCCGCGAGCGGCGCTGCGCGTGAAGCACGCGAGGCGTTCGACGATGCCACGTCGCGTCACCGGCTCGGCGCGCTGCCCGCTGCATCCGCCCGCGGCGGCGAGCAGCAGTACGAAGCAGCGAGGCTCGAAGAAATCCGCCTGATCGGCCGGCGCCTGGCCGATACGGCGACGCTGTTTCAGGCGATGGGCGAGCTGCCGGCGGGCAGCAGCCAGACACCTGACCATCTGGCCGGCAAGTGATCGGGCCGCCGCTGCCGACGGCGCCCGCTTGCGTTCAGCCGGCGCGTCCCCGCGGAACGCCCACAAGGTAAGTCAGACCGATCGGCGAGCCCTGCACCGGCAGCGTGCCGATGTCCCATTCGAAGCTCTGCTGGTCCGGGATACTCGCCACCATCTCACGCAATTCGTCGGGGTTGTAGATGCGCAGCATCGACACGATGCCGTCGAACAGACACAGCAGCGGGATAGCCGGCAGCACATAAGTGAGCGCTAGTCGCGACCAGCGAAACGGTCGGATCAGCGGAGTCAGCGCGAGCATCATCAGCGGCATCGCCAGGATGAACACGACACCGAGCAGCCGGTGGTCGGCACCCTCGACTATGACGATCGCGCGGCGCTTCGTCACCGCGTCGGCGAGGATCGCCCGCGCATCGTCCGGCCGAAAATGGTGGAAAGCGTTGAACATCGTGCGCACACCGTCGAATCCCGATGGCACGTTCATCGCGTCCACCGGTTCGCTCACATAGGTGACGCGGCCGGCTGCCCCGGCGGATACGCGCTCGTACGCGGCGCGATTGGGATAGAAGTCGGTCAGCTGCACCGCCACGCGTCCGGACTGCGCGAGCAACGGTGCAAGCGTCTGCCACGGGCCGCCGCCGCCCGAGCACAGATCGACGATCCTGTCGTTGCCGACCCGCCGCATCGCTTCGCGCAGCTTGCCCGCGATGACGTTGAAGCCCTTGAGGGTATTCGCCAGGAAATGCAGCCAGTCCGTGCCGCCGTCACGGATCGCCCGTGGGCACCACGGCTGGTCTTCGATTTCGAGCAGATGCAGGCGTCGCATGATCACGCGGGCAACCGAGGTAACTGAAAACCGGCGGATTTCATAACGTGCCCTGGCAGTGTGCAACCGGGTAGACGGAGAAGGCCGGCACGCTAGGGCCTGTCAGCCTTGGCTGAGCGGCAACTTACTACCAAAGTTAAACGAGTCAACGCGTGGGCTTCTTAACGACGTCAGTCGACTATACGCTGAGCCGCGCCGGCGACGTTAGCGGTTCGCATCCTGCATAATGACCACGCATGAGGACTTACCCGCATCATCCGCCGGACGGCGGCCGGGAGACGAGCGATGCAAAACGACAGACCGCCGCCGCGGCGGGTGACATATGAGAAAGGGATCCGGATCGGCGGCCCCGGCTGGTTCGGCCGCTTGCTGACCATCGCCCTGAGCGCGATCTTGTTCGTGGTGGCCGCGATGCTGTCGATCGTGCTGTTCGCCGTGCTGTTCGCGGTCGGCACGATCGTCGTCGGGTATCTGTGGTGGAAGATGCGCGCGTTGCGCCGGCAGACGGTCGCGAATGGCGACGACGCCCGCACCATCGACATGGAGGTCGTCCACAAGGACCCGCCCGACGACGATTCCGCGCCACGCTGAGGATCGGCTACGCGCGCCTCAAGCCGCAAGGGCCGCTTCGACCGCGCTTAAGTAATTGCGAAAGCCGGCCTGCTGCAGCGCCTCTCGCAGTCGCAGCAGTTCAAGTCGCGTGGCTTCGCTGAGCGGCGCCCGAAGCGCGAGTGCAAGCGCACGGCCACGCGCCGCGAAAAGCTCGGACCACGGCAACGGTTCGCGCTGTGTATAGGCCTCGAGTGCGTCCACGTAGTGCAGCATGCCAGCAGGATCGCCCGCCCCCAGCATCGCTTCGACGGCGTCGCGGTAAAACCACAGGTGATTGTGGCCGACCGCGCCAAGGCGCAACAGCGCCTCGCCTTCAGCCAGTAGCCGCGTACGCTCGTCTTCGTCGTCAACCGCGCGGCTCAGTGCGCTCAAGGCCTTTGGCCCGGAAAACTGAGTCCCTACCTCGCGTGAGATGGCGAGTGCTTCGCGCAGCGCCACCACTGCTTCACTACGGCATCCTTCGTCCAGTAACAGGCGACCCTGCATCTCCAGATTCTGCGCTTCGAAGCGGCGTGCACCCAATTGCCGGATCACACGCATTTCCTGCACCAGATGCTTGCTGGCCGCCTGCGCATCGCCCAGTTCCTGGCAGGCGAACACCCCCAGCGTCTCCCCCAGCAATTGCGCGCGAGGCTGCCCGATCAACTCGGCGGCGCGGGCGGCGGCGCTTGCGTCCTCGCGAGCCTGACTTGCGTCGTTCAGATAAATGCGGCTGAAGCCCTGCATCGACAGATTGGCGACCTCGATGCGGCCGAACCCGTGTTCGCGGCTCATCGCGACGCATTCGCTGAAATGATGGAACGCGGTCCGCATGCGCCCCTGCGCATACGCCGCATCCGCCAGGCCGCCGAGCGCGCGAGCCTCTGCCTCGGGCAGACCGAGTCGCCGCGCGTAGCCGAGACCGCGCTCATGCTCGGCGCTGCAGGCGTCGATCTTGCCGAGCGGAAAGAGAATGTTGCCGCGCAGATGATGGAGGCTTGCAAGCTCCGCCAGCCGGTTGTCTCGCTCCGCGATCTTTTGCGCTTGCGCGAGTAAGCCGAGTGCTTCGTCGAGACCCTCGCTGACACGCAGACCCTCCGCGAGCCCGAGCTGGCAGTCGCATCGGGCGGCGTCGTCGGTGGCGGCGGCGAGTGCAGTGCGGTACGTCACGATCGATCCTGCGATGTCGCCCAGGTCGCGCTGAAGTTCGCCCTTGCAGCAGCTCAGTGCATGGCGGTCCGCGTCCGACTGCGCGATTTCGATGCCGCGCTCGGCCAGCCGCAGCGCGGCTTCGAAACGATGGGCGGCACGCTGTGCGGCCGCAGCGCCCAGGTAGGCGTGCGGCGCGTGCTCGTCTTCGGCGCGGTCGAGGTGCTGGGCGTACAGCGTGACATCGCTCTGTGCGAACCATTCGGCCGCGCGCAGATGAAGTTCACGGCGGCGCGCGCGCAACAACGTCGAGTAAGCGCTCTCCTGGATCAATGCGTGCGCGAACAGGAAGTCGTCGCCTTCCGGCAGCACGAGTGCATTGACGAGCAGGCCGTCGCAGACGTAGCCAGGATCGTCCACGAGCTCTCGCAGCAGCGCGAGGTCGAAACGCTGACCGATCACGGCGGCCGCCTGGAACGCCAGGCGGTCACGGGGCGCGAGCCGGTCCATCCGCGCGAGCACGAGACTGCGGATCGACGCGGGCACGTTGCCGCCGCTGCCTTCTTCAGCGTTGCGCAGCAGTTGTTCGAGAAACAACGGATTGCCGCCCGCGCGCTCGATGCAGGCGAGCGCGACGCGCTGGGTCGCATCGATGAAATTGCCCGCCAGGCTCTGGGCCTCGTCCTTGCGAAGCGGTCCGAGATCGATCGTCGCGAACGGGGTGTCGCGGCAACGTGCGCGCCAGCCTGCATCGATCGGATCGCCTTCCACGCGCGAAGTCGTGACCAGCAGGCCCGTGCCGTTGGCAATGCCTGACGCGAACGCCGACAGGTAGCCGATGACTTCGGAATCGGCCCAATGCAGGTCTTCGACGACGATGAGCGTCGCCGCATGGGCGCAAGCGTCCTCGGTCAGCCTCACGGCGAGCGACTGCTTGCCGCGCTTGCGCGCGCCGTGGTCCATGGCCTCGTAGATGGTTTGCCATTCGGCGGCCTGCGGGAGATCGAGGAAGTCGTGCAGAAACACGATCTGCTCGGCCTTGACGATACCTTGGGTCGCGACCTGCGCGGCGGCGGCCTGCCGCGCTTCACTCGATGCACCGGCCGGTAAGCCGAGCAGGCTTCCAATGATGGTCCGCACCGGATCCTGGCCCTTGCCGACGCCGAAATCGAGCACGAGGCTCCGATGGAGCGTGAAGCCCTGTGCCTGCGCATGGCGGCGCATCTCGTCGACGAGCCGCGTCTTGCCGATCCCGGCTTCGCCCCGCACATGAACGACATGCCCTGCTCGCCTTGCCATGCATGCATGAAGGATGCCGTGAAACTGTTCGAGCTCGGCTTCGCGTCCGACGAAGCGGCTGCGGCTCGTCCTGACGGGCTCGCTGCCAAGCGCGACGAGCCGCCATGCCCGCACCGGCGTGTCGATGCCCTTGAAGCGCCGCTCGCCGATTGCTTCGCAACTGGCGGCGTCGCCGAGCGTGCGCGCCGCGTCGTCGGATATCCAGGTTTCGCCGGCGGCCGCGGCTGCCACGAGCCGAGCGGCCAGGTTCACCGGATCGCCATGCACGGTGTAGTCCTGCGCGTCGGCGCGGCCCAGCGCGCCCGCGATGACCTCGCCGCTCGCAATGCCGATGTGCGCCTGCAACGGCCGCCCGGTCTGCGCGGCCAGCCGCGCCAGGCCGTCGTGAATGTCGAGAGCGGCACGGGCGGCGCGCAGCGTGTCCGTCTCGTGCGAGCGGGGCGCGCCGAACAGCGCCATCACCGCGTCGCCGATGTGCTTGTCGATCGTGCCGCCATAGGCGAGCACGATCCCGTCGACCAGCGCCGTGTAGCGTCCGATCAGCGCGCGCAAGTCTTCGGGATCGAGCGAGCGCGAAAGCATCGTGTAGCCGCAGAGATCGGCGAACAGAATCGTGACCTGCCTGCGCTCGTCCGCGGGCACGTCGTTGTCGGCGGAGGTCTGGGGCGGTAGCGGCGCGGCCGCCGTTAGGGCGCCTGCCGCCGCGGCCAGAATGCGCTTACGGTGGCCGAGCGACTGTACCCCCAGCTCTTTCAGGTCCACGTCGGTCAGCTGCCCGAGCAGCGACATGTCGATGTCGTTTGCCGCGAACGCGTGGGCGTACTGCTCGAGCCCGAGGTCCCGCAGCCATTTCTCGATATCCATGTTCGTCGCCCCGCCTCCGATGCGTGGCCCCGCGGGCAAAAGCTCAGACGAATCGCGCGCGTGCCGGCCGCCGGTGTGAACGGCTCCGGAGCTGCATGGCCTTTGCGTGGAGTTCGCCAGGTACGGAGCCGATGAATAACCAGTGTAGGTGTCCGATAAGCACGCTGCATCGCGTTTGACAGCCGTTCGAGCCGCGCAGGATACTGGCTGGCGCGCCTCACGGCGCCCTTGCATTCGACCGGGAATCCACGTGAAGCCGGGCAAGACCGTTTCCGTTTCCGTCTCCGAGATTCCGCTGCGCTCGCGTTTGGCGGGTCTGCCTGGCGACGTGGCGGCGGGCGCCGTTTCGACGCTCGTCATGCTGTGCTATGCGATGAGCCTCGGCACGATGATCTTTAGCGCCGATCTTGCCCGCTACGCGATGCTGGGCGTGCCCACCGCGCTCGTGAGCTGCGTCGTCACGGCGCTCGTGATCGCCTTGACGAGTTCGATGCGCGTCAACATTGGCGGCCCCGACAGCAACGCCGCCGCCTTTCTCGCCGGCGTGGCGGCGGGGGTGGCCAGCAGCGTGCGCGCGGACGGCGGTTCACCGCAGACGCTGATCCTCACTGTGCTGATCGCCATCGCGCTCTGTTCGCTCATGACGGGCATCGTGCTCTATGCGATCGGCTCGTCGAAGCGCAGCCGCTCGTTGCAGTTCCTGCCCTATCCGGTGCTCGGCGGATTTCTCGCGGGCACGGGCTACCTGCTGCTCGCCGGGGCGTTCCGCGTGCTGACGGGCCAGCCGCTGCAGTGGCACACGCTCGCGTTGCTCGCGCACCTTCACTGGCTCACATGGGCTCCGGCGCTAGTCGTCGGCGTGCTGGCCACGGTACTGATGCGCACGTGGCAGCACATTGCCGCGCTGCCGCTCACGCTGGCCTTCGGCGTCGTGCTTTTCTACGTTCTGCTGCAGGTTGCCGGAGTTTCGATCGACGACGCGCGCGGCATGGGTCTGCTGCTGCCGCGCGTCAAGCTGCACCTATCCGGGCTGCCGGAGTTGCACCTGGCCGCGAGGCTCGGACAGGGCGGCATCGACTGGTCGGCGGTCGGCGCGCATCTTCCCGAGAGTCTGGTGGTGACCTCGGTGTCGGCCGTGACGATCCTGATGAATTCAACGGCGATCGGCGCGGCCACCGGGGAGGACGTCGACCTCAATCGCGAGATGCGCGCCGCCGGCCTCGCCAATCTCGCGAGCGGACTGCTGGGCGGCATGGTCGGCTACCAGTCGTTCAATCGCTCGATGCTCAACGCACGGGTGGGCGCAACGAGCCGGGTGGCGGGCGTGTTCGCCTCGCTCGCGTGTGTGGTCGTGCTCGCCACTTCGCCGGGCATCGTGGCGCTCTTTCCGGTGCCGGTGCTGGTCGGCCTTCAGCTCTTCATGGGGCTGCGCTTGCTCGTGCATTGGCTGGCGGGCGCCTGGACCAAGCTCAACTGGTATGAGTATCTGCTCGTGCCCGTGATTCTCGGCACTATCGCGGCGTACGGCGTGATCGTCGGCGTAGGGGTCGGCGTCGTTGCAGCATGTGTGATGTTCACGCTGCTCTACGGTCGGGTCGGCTGCATACGCATGGAGTTCGACCTGCGCGCGCGGACCTCGAATGTTGAGCGCAGCATCGAAGACACCCAGGCTCTGCGCGCAATCGGCCCCCAGGTATGCGGAATGTGCCTGCAAGGGTTTCTCTTCTTCGGCACGGCCAATTCGATTCTGCAGCGCCTTCGCGAGCGATTCGGCGCCGGGAATCCGTCGCAGGTCCGCTTCGTCGTGCTCGACTTTGCGGCGACACATGGCATGGATGCATCCGTATCCATCAGCTTCGTCAAACTCAGGCAGCTCTGCGCCGCAAGAAGCGTGGACCTCGTGTTGACCGCGCTGCCGCCGCGCTCGCGCGATCTGCTCGTGAAGACCGGCACGCTCAACCTGAAGATCCATGAATTCGATACGCTCGATGCGGGTCTCGAATGGATCGAAGACAAACTGCTCGCGTCGAACTCGCTCGCGATCGCGCATGGCGGCGATCTGCGGGCGATGCTCGAGCCGCATTTCACGGCCGGCGCGTTGAACGGCTTGATCGCGTGTCTGGAGGTGCAGGATCTGCTTTCGGGGCAGGCGCTGTTTCGTCATCGCGAGCCGGGCGACGCGCTGTATTTCGTCGAGCAAGGACGTGTCGCGATCTCGCTGCCGCTCGGCGATGGCCGCTCGGCGCGTCTGCGCTCGTTCGGCCCGGGCACGGTCGTGGGGGAAATGGCGGTGTACACGCAGCAACAGCGCAGCGCGGATGTGATTGCCGAGGCACCGACGCGCGTGTACCGCCTGTCGATCTCCCGGCTGCTCGAACTCGAACAGCAGGATCCGGCGACGGCGCAACAGTTGCATCGGTTTCTCGTGAAGACCATTGCGTTGCGTCTTGCCGTGGCCGATGAGGCACTACGCGCGGCTTTATGAGCGGCAGCGCCCCTAACCAGCGGCGCCCCCAACCCGTCACCACGTCCCGCTGAATGCCTGCTGTACCTTGACGGGATCGGTCACGCCGTTGGCCACCAGCAATTGCGTCAGCAATCGCGCCTTCTGCGGATTCAGATCGAGCGATGCGACGAATCCGCGCTTGTCGTCGTCCACCTCGACGTTGCGGTTCACGAACCCCGACACCAGGCGCGTCGAGCGAACCACCACGATGCCTTTTGCCGCCGCGCGGTCGAGCGCCGCGAGGGCTTGCTTCGACATGTCACCATCGCCTTCGCCGGCGACGACGATGCCCTTCGCGCCATCGGCGATCGCATGATCGATCTGGCGGCCATCCATGTTGCTATGCGCGTAGACGATATCGACGCGCGGCAATTGCCCACTCGCGGGCAGGCTCAGCGCAGCGCGCGTCGATTGCACCGCCGGCATCACGAAGCGCACGCTCGCCGGATCGACATAACCGATTGCGCCGGCATTCGGCGACGAGAACGCCTGTACCGCCGTGGTATTGGTCTTGGTGATCCAGCGCGGCGCGTGAATCTGGTCGTTCATCACGACCATCACGCCTCTGCCACGCGACTGCGGGCTCGCCGCCACTTCGACGGCTTCGTACAGATTGCCGGGACCGTCGGCGCTCGCGGAACCGCCCGGTCGCATCGAGCCGACCAGCACCACCGGCTTGTCGGAGCGCAGCACGTTGCTCAGGAAGAACGCCGTTTCCTCGATCGTATCGGTGCCGTGCGTAATCACGATGGCGTCAGCCTCGTTCCGCTCGAAGACCTCGTCGATCCGCCGCGCAAGCTGCAACCAGATCTTGTCGTTCATGTCCTGCGAGCCGACGTTCGAGATCTGCTCCGCGCTGATGCTCGCGAGCTTCTCGATGCCCGGCACGCCGCGCACCAGTTCCTGCCCCTTCACGTTGCCCGAGTTGTAGCCGATCGCCGAACGGGGATCGGCGGTTCCCGAGATGGTGCCGCCGGTGGCCAGCACCAGAACACGCGGCGTTGCCGTGACCGCGCTTGCCTGTTGCGATGGCGCGTCGGCAGCCTGTGCGCAGGTACCCGCGGCAAGTGCCGCGATCAGCAGTGCCGCCGAACCGCACAGCCGCCTTGCTTTTCGATCGATCGTGTTGCCGTTCATCTTTCTCTCCTCCATCGTTTAAAAGAGTCGCGTGCGTATGCACGCGACCTGTGACCGGAACAACCTTCGTCGCTCACGCCGCCGACGACATCTTTCTTGGTTGCGTCAGCATGGCGGGTTGAAGAATCTCGTCGAGCTGCGCCTGACTCAACAGCCCTTTGTCGATCACGATCTGCGCGACGCTTTTGCCCGACGCAAGCGCTTCCTTCGCGACTTCGGTCGAGTGCGTATAGCCGATGTACGGGTTCAGCGCGGTCACGATGCCGATCGAGCTCTCGACGATCGCGCGCAGCCGCTCGCGATTCGCGGTAATGCCGTCGACGCATTTCGACGCGAGCGTGAGGCACCCTGCGCGTAAATGGGCGACGCTCTTGAACAGGCTGTGCGCGATGATCGGCTCGAACGCGTTGAGCTGGAGCTGCCCCGCTTCGGCGGCGAAGCTCACCGTCACATCGTTGCCGATGACTTCGAACGCGATCTGGTTGACGACCTCCGGAATCACCGGATTCACCTTGCCCGGCATGATGCTCGAACCCGCCTGCACCGGCGGCAGGTTGATTTCGCCGAGGCCCGCGCGAGGACCGCTCGAAAGCAGGCGAAGATCGTTGCAGGTCTTGGAGAGTTTTACGGCGACGCGCTTCAGTACACCGGAGAGTTGCACGAACGAACCGACATCCTGCGTCGCTTCGATCAGATTCGGCGACGTGGTCAACGCGATACCGGTTATTTCGCTCAAGTGCCTGCATGCAAGCTGCGCGTATTCCGGATGTGTATTGATGCCGGTGCCGATCGCCGTCGCGCCGAGATTGATTTCGCAGATGAGCTGGGCCGCTTCCTTCAGCCGCTCTTCGTCTTCGCCGAGCATCACAGCGAAGGTGCTGAACTCCTGGCCGAGCGTCATCGGTACGGCGTCCTGAAGCTGCGTGCGGCCCATCTTCAGGTCGTTGCCGAATTCCACCGCCTTGCGTTCGAACGATGCGCGCAACACGCCCATCGCGTCGACCAGTTGCATGATGCCCGCGTACGTGGCGATCTTGAGCGCGGTCGGATAGACGTCGTTGGTGCTCTGGCCGAGATTCACGTCCTCGTTCGGATGGAGAACCGCGTATTCGCCGCGCTGTTGCCCGAGATGTTCGAGCGCGAGATTGGCGATGACCTCGTTCGCGTTCATGTTGGTCGACGTGCCCGCGCCGCCCTGAATCACGTCGACGACGAAATGCTCGTGCGCGGTGCCTGAGCGCACCTGCCTGCATGCGTGCACGACGGCCTGCATCTTCACTGCGCTCAATAGGCCGAGATCGTAATTCGCGAGCGCGGCGGCTTCTTTCACGCTCGCCAGTGCGTTGACGAGGTTCGGATACACGGAGATCGGAATACCCGTGATGGGAAAGTTCTGCAGCGCGCGCAGCGTGTGTACGCCGTAGTACGCGGTCGCGGGCACGGCGAGATCGCCGAGAAGGTCGTGTTCGATACGTTCGGTCGGTGCAAGCATGATTACCTCTCAGGTTCTGAAATCGACAGGCGAGCGGGGTCATCCGGCACACCTCGTGTGCAGGTCCGTCGCATTGACTGGGTGATGCGGTTGGGTTATCGAGGCGGCGCTGTCGCGCAGGCGACACACTGCTTCGCGAGCACGTCGGTCGGATCGACCACGCTCACGCGCACGCCGTTCGCGCCGATCACATACGGCCCGCGAATCAGCAGCGGCAGTTCCGTGCAGCCGAGAACGATCACTTCGACGCCGTCGGCGACAAGCCCGTCGATCGCCGCGGCGAGGTCTTGCTGGCACTGCCCCGCCGTGAATCCGGCCTTCACGCCTTTGTTGCCGTAGATCGCGTCCATCACGCGCGCCTGCAGCGCGGGTGCCGGGACGACCTGCCGCAAGCCGTGCGATTCGAGCGCCTTTTCGTAGACGCCGCTCGCGAGCGTGCCGGAAGTCGCGAGCACGCCGACCGAGCGCAGCGCGGGAAACGACTCGCGCAGATAACGCACCGTCACCGTCAGCATATTGACGATCGGCACGCCGAGATAAGGCTGTATCCGCTCGACGAAGGCATGCGCCGTATTGCACGGGATCGCGATCAGATCCGCGCCGCCCGTTTCGAGTTTCTTGCAGGTCGCATAGAGCGAGATGGTCGGGTCTGGTCCATCGCCGATCAGATTCTCCGTGCGATCCGGGATCTGCGGGTTCTGCTCGACGAGCAGCTTGAGGTGGTCCTGATCGCGCCGCGCGGGCGTCGCGCGCACGATCTTGTGAATGAAATCGACGGTGGCCGCCGGACCCACGCCGCCCACCACGCCGACCTTGAAAATCGTCTCGGGCGTGTGGTACTGGCCGGACACCACGTACTGCGCATAAGCCAGGTTCGAATCGACGAGCGGCACGCGCAACGCACCGAGTTCGTCCGCGACCAGCGCGATCTCGGTGAGCCCCGGCACGATGACGTTGGCGCCCTGTTCGATCAGGTCCTCGCACGCCGCCCGCAGCAACTCGGCCGGACGGCCACGCAGATTGCCGCTCTTCACGCCATCCTCGCCATAAACGGCCTCGGTGACGAAATCGATGCCGTCGCCGATGCGCGGGTGGATCACTTCGAACTCGGGCGCCGCGAAGTACTTCTCGAACAGGCGCCTGCGCCGCGTATGCGCCGACGCGAGCACGCCCACGCGGCGCACCGCGGGAAATCTTCTGCGCACGTGGCTGCGCACCGCATCGATCATGTCGACGATCTGCAGCAGCGAATTGGCTTTCAGTTCGTCGATGAACGTGTGACTCAGGAAGCACGGCAGCACGACCGTCGTCACGCCGCGCTTCTCGAAGCTGCTGATCAGATCGAAGATGTACAGCTTGCGCTGCGTCAACGTCTCGCTGTCGGCATCGGCGCTGCGAAACGGCTGCTGCTCGAAGATCGCATCGAAGTGCTCGGCGTCGCGCGTGGCCGGCGTCGATTTGATCAGTTTGAAGAACACGTCCGCGCTCGCGAGCGGGCCGAGCCCGCCCACCACGCCGAATTTGCGCGCGCTCGTGGCAGACGTTGCGTCCATGCCGCTCATTTCGTCTCGCCTTCGAGCCGGCCGAACGAAGCCGTCGCCATCGCCGTGCGGCGTTCCTGCCGCGTCACGCGCTGGCCCTCCCACTTCGCGATGGCTGCCGTCGCGATGCTGTTGCCGATCACGTTGGTCGCCGTGCGCCCCATGTCGAGAATCTGGTCGATCGCGAGCACCAGCACGACGCCCGATGGCGGCAAATGGAACATCGGCGCCACGGCCGCGACGACCACCACCGAGCCGCGCGCGACACCCGCCATGCCTTTGCTGCTCACCATCAGCACGAGCAGCATCACGATCTGCGTGCCGATCGGCATGTCGATGCCGAACGCCTGCGCGATGAAGATCGCGGCGAAGGCCTGATACATCATCGAGCCGTCGAGATTGAACGCATAGCCGAGCGGCAACGTGAAGCCGACCACTTTCTTGTCGACGCCGAATTCCTCCAGCTTCTCCGTCAGGCGCGGATATGCCGCCTCGCTGCTCGCGGTGGAGAACGCCAGCATCGCGGGTTCGCGGATCGCCTTGAGCAAGGCCCAGACCGGCTTGCCGAGAAACGCGTAGCCGGCGAGGATCAGCGCCGCCCACAGCAGCGCGAGCCCCGTATAGAAGCTGGCGACGAGCTTGCCGTACGTCGTCAGCACGTCGAGGCCATGCACCGTGATCGCCGATGCCAGCGCGCCGAACACACCGACGGGCGCGAGACGCATCACATAGTCGGTCAGTTTCAGCATGGTGGGCACGAGCCCTTCGACGCCCGCGATCAGCGGCGCGACGCGCGGGTCCGATTTGATCACGCTGAGCACGATGCCGAACATCACCGAGAAGACGAGGATCTGCAGGATATCGTTGCGCGCCATCGCATCGACGATGCTGGTGGGGAAAGCGTGTGTGACGAAGTCCTTGAAGTTCAGGCTCGACGTGTTGAGGCCGGTGGCCACGTCAGCGCTCGTCTGGGACATGTGCAAGCCCGCGCCCGGTTGCAGCAGGTTCGCGAGCACGAGGCCGAGCGCGAGCGAGAACAGCGACGCGCACAGGAACCACGCGATCGAGCGCAGACCGATGCGGCGCACGTCGCTCGTGCCTTCCATGCCGGCGAGACCTGACACGAGCGTGGCGAACACCAGCGGCGCGATGATCATCTTCACGAGCCGCAGGAAGATATCGGTGACGATGGAAAAGTAGCCGGCGATCTCCTTTGCCTGCGCGGCATCGGCCGCCGTGCGATGGCAGACATAACCGACGGCCACGCCGAGCAGCATGCCGGCGAGGATGTAGAGGGTAAGCCGATTCTTCATGTGTCTCCGTCCTGAGATTATTTGTGACTGGACGGAATTCTAGAGACGGCAGAAAAGACGTGAATGCTAGTGTTGCATACGGCTATGCAAGTTTCGCATAACGCGGGATAACCCTGGCGGCGCTATTCGGCTGACCCCGACGAGGCCCGCAGATGCCGCCACAGCGTATCGAGCAGTTCAGTGCGGTTCGTGAGGTCGCGATACACGCGCAACTCCAGCTCCAGTTGCCATTCGGAGCGGCCGGCGGCGACAAGCTGGCCGCTGTCGAGTTCGGCGGCGATCGAGCTCTTCGGCAGCCAGGCGACACCCTCGCCTTCCAGCACGAGCTTCTTCACGACCTCGGCCATGTCGGATTCATAGTGAAGATGCAAGGCGGGCGACGCTTTGCTCTGCTCCATCAGCAACGCGAAGCAGCGCCCAAAGTAGCTCGTCTCCGTATAGGCGATGAACGGCATCGGATGTTCGATCACGCCGGGCAGACGGTACACGTGCGCAAGCCGCTGATTGGGCCTGCATACCGGCATGAAAGTATCGACGCCCACGGTCACGCATTCGTACCTGGTCGGATCGAGATGCAACGGCAGCTGCGGATGGTGATAAGCGAACATCAGCTCGCAGTTGCCGTTGACCAGCATCAGTATCGAATCGTGCACGTTCGCCGGAATCACGCGCGCGCGCACTTCGCCGACATGCTTGGACAGCGTGCGCAGCCACGCGGGCAGGAAGTTGAGCGCGATCGTGTGGCCGGCTGCGATCTGCAGGCTCGTGCCGGCGATGCGCTGTTCGGTGCGAATGATGGCGCGCGTGTCGAACAGCTTGTCGAGGACGTCTTCGGCCGCGTCACGAAACAGTTGCCCTGCCGGGGTCAGGGTCGGCGGAAAGCCGCTGCGATCGACGAGATCGGCGCCGACCCATTGTTCGAGCGACTGGATCCGTCTGCTGAAACCCGACTGCGTGACGTTGCGAAACTCCGCCGCCCGGGAAAAGCTCTGATAGCGGGCGAGCGCGATGAAGTCTTCGATCCACTTGATTTCCATCAGCCGTCGGTCTCCGGTCCGGCGACGAATGGACTCGCCGCTGCGCCCGCAATTCTACGCCTGGCCGCGCCGCACGCTGACTATCGGACCGGCGTCAAACCGCCATGCACAGGTACTTCAAGGTAATCATCGATCCCGTAATGCGAGCCCTCCCTACGAGCCCATTGCGCGTCGCCATGCTCGCGACGCGCGCCATCCCATCGACGATCCCGTCACGCCGGCGAGGTTTCGGTGTTCAGCTTTGACACCAAACCCGTCTTCTCGTCGTAGCGGTAGCCTTGTTTCTCGAGGTGAGCGTTGATCGTTTCGACGACCACTTGCTGCTGAATCTCCTTGCGCAGCAATTCATGCTCCGGCTTGATCTGGCCCAGTTCAGCGGCAAGCCGGCGGCTCAATGTCGCTTCGCCTGCGCCGCGGGCAAGGACGACCACCATTTTTTCATTCGCCTGAGCCAGTTGCTGCTTCAGTGCGTTCGAGTAGTCGGACCATTTCCTGACGGTCTCCCGCGCTTCGGCAATTGCGGCGGCATGCGCGTCCGCGTCGCGCGTCATCTGCGCCTTCAATGCCTCGAGCTGCTGAGAGTCGGCAGTCACCGGCGACGCCGACTCCGGGCCCGCGACGTTCTCGCTCGCCACCGCGCTTTCGGCCAGTTCGGCCGCGCGCTGCTGCTCCGCGTCGGCACGCTCCTGCGCCTCCGACAAGCTGGCCGACAGTCTCGCGATTTCGGAGGCGCCCGCGTCACGCTCATCGGTCAGGCCGGCGATCTGCGTCTGGACATTCTGCAATTCAAGTGCGGCGGCATTGCGTTCAGCCTGCGCGCCCGCGACCTCTTCCCGGCGGGTCGCGTGCGCTTCCTGCTCGGCCTGCAGCTCCGCGCGAATCGCTTCGAGCTCGCTTTGAAGACGAGCGACCGCTTCGGAATGCGCCGCTTCCAGCGCCGCACGCTCCGTTTCGTCGGCCGGCGTTTCGACGACTGACCCAGCCGACTCGTTCGCCACCTCGCCCTCGCCCGCGGCGTCGGTCTCCTCGTGCGAAACGGCTCGGCGCTCCGCGGCCAGTTCCGCGCTCTGCAGTTCCGCTTCGAGGAGCGAAACGCGCTCAGCAAGTTCCTGCGCGCGCTTCTCCGCCGCGTCGGTCCGTTGCACGGCGAGCGCAATGTCCTCTTCGAGACCGGCTACTGCGTCGACTTTCTCGTCGTAGGCGCTCGTCATCTTATCCAGTTGGACTTGCAGCGCATCGAGTTCCTGGACGGTGGTTTGCAGTTCCGCAAGCGCGTCGTCGCGCTCGTCGCTGGCGTCCTCGACGCGCTGGCGCATCGCGGCGAGGCGTCGCGCCACTGCGCGTTCAGCTTCATCCTGCGCTGAGCTCCACAGCCGGTCGAGCGCATCGCGCATGGTATCGGTCACGGTTTCCGGCAAAGCCGGACGTTCGACGACCTGCGGCACCCGCGGGGCGCGCGTTTCACGCCACTTGCGCAATGCCGCTGCCACCGCGACCACCGAGCCTGTATGGACTTCGGACCAGATGGCTACCGGAGACACCTTCTCGCCCTCTTCGGCCATCCGGTTTGCGATTTCAGCGACGAGTTCGTCCGTGATCGTAATGTTGCTTGACATGCCTGCCTCGACAAAGTGCACGTGGTGACGAATACCGTTTCGTCGTTCGGGAGGCGGCCCCGCGCTGGGACTCGCCTCGCATACCTACGAATTGTCGAGTACTTCCCCGGCGGTCAATCGTTCGAAAAGCCGAGGTTACGGGGAGGTATTCATCGGATTGCGCCACCAAAGGTCCGGCACACATGCATTCAGAGCTTTCCGGCGATCCGATCCGCGTGATACGACGACCGCACGAGCGGCCCCGACACCACTTCGATGAACCCCATCTTCAAACCTTCGTCGCGTAGCATGTCGAACGTCGCGGGCGGCACGTATCGCCGCACCGCCATGTGAAACCGCGACGGCGCGAGATACTGGCCGATCGTCAGCACGTCGACGTCATGGGCACGCAGATCGCGCATCGTCGCGAGCAGTTCGCTGTCGGTCTCGCCGAGCCCGGCCATCAGGCCGGATTTGGTCAACACCGCCGCGTTCTGGCGTTTCGCGCGCGATAGCAGTTCGAGCGAACCGAGGTAGTCCGCGCCGGCCCGTGCCGCCCGGTACAGCGACGGCACCGTCTCGATGTTGTGATTAAAAACGTCTGGCCACGCCCCGGACAGAGCATCGAGCGCGCGGTCGATTCGCCCGCGAAAATCCGGCGTCAGGATTTCCACGCGAATGCCCGGCACGCGCTCGCGCACGAGCGCAATACAACGCGCGAAGTGCGCGGCGCCGCCGTCGCGCAGATCGTCGCGGTCCACCGATGAAATCACGACGTAGCGCAGCCCGAGCGCCGCGACGGCGTCGGCAAGCCGCGCGGGCTCGTCGTCGTCGAGCGCTTGCGGCCGTCCGTGCGCGACGTCGCAGAACGCACAGCGCCGCGTGCAGATCCCTCCCATGATCATGAATGTCGCGGTGCGCTGCGCGAAACACTCGCCGATGTTCGGACACATCGCCTCTTCGCAGACCGAATGCAAGCTGTGCTCGCGCAGAACCGCCGCCATGCCCGCGACGGTTTCGCTCATCATCGGCCGCGCGTGCAGCCAGGGCGGCTTCGGCAATGCGGTCGAATGGTCCGCCGGCACGATCTTCACCGGAATGCGGGCGAGCTTGTCGCGGTTGCGCTTGCCATGCTGGCCAAGCGCCGTGAGGCTGTCGGTATGAGGAGCGGCGTCCATCGCGGTTATCCGAAGAACTCGTTGAGCAGGCGGTTCACCTCCGATGCAGCCTCCATCTGCACCATGTGTCCTTTGCCGTCGATCACGTGCACACGCACCTGAGCGGGCAGCCCCTGCGCGTGCGCGGCAGGAATGATCTGGTCCTGCGCCCCCCAGATCACCAGCGTGCGAGGCGCGAGCGTGTCGAGCCGCTCGCGATAGATGCGGCTTTGCACCCCGCCTTCGAACGCGGACGCGGCAATCTTGCGCAGCGCGACGCTGTACCGGCGCATCGCGCGGCTGGGCATCGTCGGGCCGCATCGCACATAAGCGGCATCTCGATCGCCCGTCTGAGTCTGCCGCTGTGCAGACAGCGTCCGATTCCCACGCCCTCACCCGCAGAGTGAAATCTTTTCGCAGTTCGTACATCGCGAGCGAAAAGATTTTATTTCGGCACAACCCTGCTCCCACGCGCAGTTTGTGCCGACAGACAGGCATGACTTGCCGGACTCAGTGATCGGTCGCAACGAGAGACCACCCACGACCGCGCATCGAATGTCCTGAACGGCTCACGCGACGCACTCGCGACCCGAAGGACTCCCCAACTTCTCTCCGGATTCCTTGCGGGCCGCCTCGCGGCAGCTCGCGCTATTGTCATGATTGCGCGACGTCAATTTCTTGGTTGTCTCACTGCGCTCGGCGGAAGCGTCGTATTGAGCGCGTGCGGCGGTGGTGGTGGTGGTGGTGATAGCGGTACTGCGGATGCCGGCGGCTCGTCCACGGGCAATTCCACGAACCCGTCGAGCACGACGGCGGCACCCTCTACGGGCACGGCAACCTCCGGTATCGCGACCTCGACCGGCACGACCAGTTCCGGTATTGCGACTTCGACTAGCGGCACGACGACGGTGGCGAACGGCTCGTCGCCGACCGCCTCGACTGGAACAGCCTCCACCGGTACGTCCGGCTCGACCTCGGGCGACAGTTCTGGCGCTCCATCGGACCCGAACTCGGGGTCACCCGGCAACGCTTCGAACGCTTCGCCACAGAACACGACCATCCCCCCGGCGACGGTGATTATCGACAGCCAGAACGCGTCGTGGACCCTGGTCGGCGGATCCGTCTACAGGAACAGTGTCGCGGCGGGCAACACCTACAACGTCTCGTTGATACTCTGGTACGGGGGTACGATCTATCACGAGGGAACCGGCGGCCAATTTTACGGATGGAATGGTTCGGGATGGCAGTCGTGCAATGACCCACGTTTGGGCGGCACCTCCGTCGACGGCACCATGATCCCGCCCGCGTCGTATCTGATCGACAAGGTCGGCGCGATATGGACCGTCGTGAACGGTGTCGTGTACCGCAATCGGAGTGCCGTCGGCACAATGTCGAATGCTGCGCTTCTGCTGTGGTACGGCGGCAAGTTCTGGGCACAATCGACCGGCGGTCAGTTCTACGTGTGCGCCGATGCGGATGAATGGTTGCCGTGCAACGATCCGCGCATCGCGACCGCGGCGCCGGCCGGCTCGTTTCACGGTATCAACGGGCATTACGATTATTTGTATTCGACGTCGCAGCTCGTGTCGATCATGCAAGCCCTGGGCTGTTCGACGTACCGGCTCAGCTGTACCGACTACGCACCGCAACTCGCCGCGGTCGTGGCGTTGGCACAAGCATTCCAGCCAGCGGGCTTGACCCTTTTCGTGCTGACCGATGCCGGCATCTACGACGGTAACGGCAACCTGTTCACGAGCGAATCGGCGGCCTATACACGCGGCTTCAATTGCGCGGTAACTGTCGCGACGGCGTTGCAACCCCACGGCGTGACCCTGTATGAATGCGGCAACGAACTGACGCGCGCGAACGGGATCATTCTCGACCCCACCAACGCAGGAACGAGCGTCGTCGACTTCAACAATGCGAACTGGCCGCTGATGCGCGGCGTGATGCGCGGCATGATCGACGGGGTCAAGTCGGTGCAGGCGGATGCTAAATGCGGCGTCAACTTTTGCGTCGCGGACACCGGCGCATCCGACGCTCTGTGGGATGGCAGGCAGCCCGATGGCACGAGCGGCCATCCGACCGTCAGGTGGGACTTGACTACGTGGCACAACTACGAGGTGTACGGCGACATCTTCGATATCGGCTCCGACGGGTCCGGCCCGGGCTTCGATTTGCCCACCTATTGCAAGGCCCGATATGGCGTCCCCTTCGTGATCTCGGAATGGAACACAGGACCGGAGAAGACCGAGGCGTACCGGGCCAACTACATCACGTCGCGCCTGCTCACTTACTATCAGGCGAGAAAGACGAAGAACATTCAATCGGCGATGTATTACGAGCTCGATAGCGGGGACGCAACTTACGGTCTGATGATCAACGGCACGGCGCTTGCGCTTCCGTACAATGCGTTCGCGAGTTTTGTCGCGAGCCATCCCGATAGCTGAGCGTGCGCACTCGCTGAGTCCGCGCGCTGCCTACGGTCAATTCGACCTGCGTGAGACGTTGACGGATAACCCGTCCCGGCCGAGACCGCGATAGGTCTCGTAGTCCGGGGCGACAAGTTGCAAGTCAGGCGACCCCTGTTGCAACGCGGCTGTGTCCGTGCATCACGTTACGCCCACAGCCGCATCGCTACAGCGCACGATTCGTGCAATCAGAAGATCAGAACTGGTGTCGCAGTCCCACGGTGACCGCGACCTGCGTGCCCGTCGACGATGGCGAGAGGGTATTGATCATCGCATCTGCGAGCACGGAATCCGCCGGCGCGCCATGAACATGCTGATAGACGCCTTCCAGGTACACGTCGGTACGCTTGCTCAACGAATAGTCGGTCTGCAGCATGACCGAATTCCATTTTGGAGAGGCTTTCGTGGCCCCCTGGTTGTAAGCACCGTCAGTGAACGTATAGGCACCGGATACACTCCACGCGGACGTCACCGAGTAGTGTGCGTTCACCTCGTAATTGTCCAATCGCAGATTGCCGCCAAGCGGCAGATAGCTGCCGAGGCCCAGCGAGATGACGCCCGCCATGTTGTCGATCTGAGTATGGCTCCACACGAATCCGACAGTTGCGGGGCCGAACGTGTAATTGCCGCCGGCGCCCCAGATACGCTGGCGCTCCGCGATGAAGTTCGCGCTGCCGTCGCCCTGCGCGATTGCCCCATTCGGATTCGTGCCCGATACGCCGCCGCCTGCGTTATTGAACTGCAGGTACCCGCCAGCAAGATTCACTGGGCCCTGCGCATAACCTACGCTAAAGCCATACGCGCGATTGTCAGCGAATCCTCCCGCCTTGTTGCTGAACGAATACATGCCTTCGAACGTCACGCCGGCATAGGTCGGACTCACATACTTGACCGAGTTGTTGACGACCACCGAATCAGCCGCCAGGTTGTCGTTCTCGAACGGGTGTGCGGCGAGGTTGCCACCCCACGTGTTGCTCCCCGCGGTGATCGGTCCGAGCTGGTCGTTCAGCACATCGAACTGGCGGCCCAACGTCACGGTGCCGAGATTGTCGCTTTGCAACCCGACCCAGGCCTGAGAACCGAAGGCGTCACCCGGAAAGGCCTGGCTACCGTTGTTTAGATTGAAGCCCTGCTCGAGTTTGAAGATCGTACGAACACCACCTCCCAGATCTTCAGTACCCTTGAGGCCAAACACCGTATTCTGCGTGGAGCTGGTCGCCATTTGCCAATTGCTATGACCGACCTGGTTGTTGGTATAGATGAGTCCCGTGTCGATAAGACCGTACAGGGTCACGCTGTTTTGCGCATACGCGGAAACCGAAAATACGCCGAGGATCCCGATTGCCAGCAAGGCTCTTTTCATGTCTTTATGCCCCATTTGCGATTACAGAAAAATAGAACAGCTTTTTCTTAATTGGAGTTCCACCCCGGGACATTCCACCTGGGATAGTCAGCTCGCGCCGATCTGCTTCTAAATCGAAATGTGCTTTCCAATCGCATCAAACGAGCAGAATGGCCACTAGCTGACCGGCGGTCGCAATCACGATCGCCAGATCAACCGGATTGGCCAGAAGAAATCCGAGAAAATCTGAATCGACGGCGCGCGTGCGCCACATCCCGACAAAGCCGACCGACAGAATCAGCCCGAATAAAAAGTCGAATCCGAATCCTGCGGCGAGCCATCTGTTATGCCTGACGACATGTTCGGCGAATGCGAACATTGCCAAAAAGGCGATTTGCGATATGAGAACAACCAGTACGACAACACGCTGCTGATTATTCTTTTTCATCGGCTGGCGGAAATCCGGTTGCTCGAACCCGGCACGACCTCCTCGCTCGTCTGGCCGAACTTCGGCAGTACGGGCGCGTACCTGGCAGACACCCGCATGCTCTCAAGTACGGAGGGTGCTCCGACTTCTGTCGCGGCCTGGCCGCTGTAAGCGCCAGGCCCCAACCCAAGGCACGCGGGCGCCCTGCCCCGCATGGCAGCGATCCCGGCAGGTACGCGGCACCCCAAAGGAGGGGCGGTGACCGTCGTACCCGCTCCATCCGCGGCGCAACCGTTATTCGACCGCCTCGCCATGCAGCACCAGGTCCAGTCCTTCGCGCTCTTCTTCCTCGGCGACACGCAACCCCATCACTGCGTCGATTGCCTTGAGCAGAACAAACGAGACCACCCCGCTGTAGATCAGCGTCGTCGCGACACCCTTGAGTTGCAGCATCACGTCACCGTCCGCGCCGCCGATGTCCTTGACCGCGAACACGCCGGTCAGCAGCGCACCGACGATCCCGCCCACGCAATGCACGCCGAACGCGTCGAGCGAATCGTCGTAACCGAGCTTGTGCTTGAGCCACGTGGCCGCCCAGAAGCAGACCACACCCGCGACGATACCGATCACGAGCGCGCCGAGCGTGCCGACGAAGCCCGACGCCGGCGTAATCGCCACCAGACCCGCGACCGCGCCCGACACGATACCGAGCACCGACGGCTTGCCCTTGGCCGCCCATTCGGCGAACATCCACGCGAGCGCCGCCGCGGCGGTCGCCACCTGCGTCGCGAACATCGCGAAGCCGGCACGGCCATCCGCTGCCACGGCCGAACCCGCGTTGAAGCCGAACCAGCCGACCCACAGCATCGCGCCACCGATCAGCGTGAGCGTCAGGTTGTGCGGCGCCATTGCTTCCTTGCCATAGCCGACGCGCTTGCCGAGCACCAGACAGCAGACCAGACCCGCGATACCGGCGTTGATGTGCACCACCGTGCCGCCCGCGAAGTCGAGGATGCCCGCGCTAGCCAGCCAGCCGCTCGGCTCCCACACCATGTGCGCGATCGGCGAGTAGACGATGATCGACCACAGCGTCATGAACACCAGCATCGCCGAGAACTTCATGCGGTCCGCGAACGCACCGGTGATCAGCGCCGGCGTGATGATCGCGAAGGTCATCTGGTAGACGAAGTAGACCGTCTCCGGGATCGTCGGCGCGAGATGGCTGACGGTCAGCGTCGTGGCCTTGTCGCCCTTGATGTAGTTCATGCCCGTCATGAACACGCGCGAGAAGCCGCCGATGAACGAGCTGCCCGGCGTGAACGCGAGGCTGTAGCCCACCACGGTCCAGACGATCGTCACCACACAGGTGATCGCGAAGCTTTGCATCAGCGTCGCGAGCACGTTCTTCTTGCGGACCATGCCGCCGTAGAACAGCGCGAGACCCGGGATCGTCATGAACAGCACCAGCGCGGTGGAGGTCAGCATCCACGCGGTGTCGCCGGAGTTGATCTTCGATGAATCGACCGAGAACGGCGCGGTCGGGGTGGCCGGTGCCGATGCAGCGGCATCCGCCGCGGCCGGTGCCGCTGGAGCCGCGGACGCTTGCGCGACCGGCACGGAGGCGGCCGCGGGCGCCGAGGCGTCTTGCGCGAATGCGGAGCCCAGCCCGCCGGCGAGCAATGAGCCGGCCATCAACAACGTCATCAACAGTTTGCGCATTTTTCTTTCCTCTTATCCCAGTGTTTTTTTATAGGGCGTCGGCGCCGGTCTCGCCGGTGCGGATCCGGATCACCTGTTCGATCGGCGTTACGAAGATCTTCCCGTCACCAATCTTTCCGGTACGCGCCGCACGCTCGATCGCCTCGATAGCCTGATCGACGATGTCGTCCGGGACGGCGACCTCGATCTTCACTTTCGGCAGGAAATCGACGACGTACTCCGCGCCCCGATACAGTTCGGTGTGCCCTTTCTGACGCCCAAAACCCTTGACCTCCGTAACCGTGATTCCAGAGACGCCAAGCGATGACAAGGCTTCTCGAGCCTCATCAAGCTTGAATGGCTTGATGACCGCACTGATTAGTTTCAATTTGCCTCTCCGTTGATCGCCCATCCCGATGCTCGCTGCGAATGACCGCGGCTCAGCGCGCGGAGACGTTCAAAGCAACTGTCATGCCATTCGCACGACAGGTATTGGAGCGGGGAATTATCGGAGGAGCCGAACTTCGGGTCCTTCAGCGGTCAGACGGATGTTGTGAGGAAGGGAGCGGGATTGGGCGGCAGCACTGTCAGAAGGCTTCTTGGCGGAATGCGGCGGACGGACTGAATGTACCCAGGCACCATGTGCGAGCGCGTTCCCCTGTCGTGCGTCCAATCGGGGGCACGCGTGCACGGTTCTGCCGCTCGTCATTACATATTCATTAATCGAAGCTTCCAGGTTTCCACTCGCACGCCCGACGCTCGCGAGCGTTCAAGAGGTCGAGCGCAACTCCGCCGTGATAACGTGCAAAGACATCGCAATTCGAACAGGAACAGATCAGGATGATTTCGCATGTTTTCGTTGGGGTTAATGACTTTGACCGTGCGTTGAAGTTCTATTCGGCCGTCATGAGCGAGTTGGGACATCGACTGAAGTTTTGCGAGCCAGATAAACCGTGGGCTGGTTGGATGGCTGAGGGTATGCCGCGCCCGCTCTTCCTTATCGGCAGGCCATATGATGGCAACTCAGCAGAACACGGAAACGGTCAAATGGTGGCATTGCTTGCGCCTGATCGTCGTTCAGTCGACAACGCATACGCTAGCGCGCTGGCAAACTCAGGTTCTTGCGAAGGTCCTCCCGGCTTGCGAGCACACTATCACCCGGACTATTACGGGGCGTACTTCCGCGACCCGGAGGGAAACAGGATTTGCGTTTGTTGTCACGATCCCGTGACTCCGTAGCATTCGCAAAGCCCCGAACACGCTATACACCGGCCTATTTTCGAAGCGGTACCCGCTTCGACTTGAAAATTGCCGTCGAGGCGGCGCGAGCGGTCGACGGGATCGGGTCGGCTACTGTTCAGTGAACCTGACATTCGGTTGACTTCCTGAGGCATTCGTCACCCCCGATGATCCCGTCGAGGGCTTCCATTCAGCAAGTCAGTCGTTAGCCGAGGTAATCTTGATGAACGGCCTGAGTTCAGGATTTGAGAGAGCGAGAAGATTGAGCGTCGCCCCGCCGAACCGACGCGCGAACTCATCGTCCAGCGTATTGTTGTAGTCGGCCACCGGCAGTTCTAAAGGAAACTGTCGCGTGGTAACCGCCAGCACCTTTTCAACGTCAAGCGTATAGGAGACCAGTGCCTGCTTTTCCTCCGACCACATGACCACGACACATCGCTTTTGGGGGTGAGTTGCCATTCAATATCCTCTGCATCGTTGATAGTTCTGAAATGCTCTCTGCGAGCACACATCCATGAATCTCTGCCCACCCATTGCCATCCGATAGGCAGTGCATTCGTCCATGTCTCGTTCGTACTGCGCGTGGCATTCTGCGTCGTGCGCTTCGCTCACTCCGCGCGCCGCGATGCTCTGCACATCGTCGCTTATCGCGTCCGGTGTGTACTTGAACGGCTGCGCATTGTCGAAGTTCTGCGGCACGCGTGGGGTGTCGCGGTAGAGCGACCTTAGCATGTCCGCGTTGGCCGGTTTCTGCGCACGCACGGCGGCTGAGCGGGAAGCCTTTTCCCGCTGCTGCCGTATCGCCTGCACGCACTTGCGCATCTCGTCCCGTTCGGGAACAAAGAGCAGGTTGCCGTTCTTCACTTCGTTGTGTAGGGCCTTGGCGATCTCATGGTCGTCCATCCTGTGCATATGAAAGCGGTTTTCACTCCGGCCGAGCATATCGCGTAACTCGTATGACTGATGCGACACCAGCACGGATGGGCTATGTTGTAGCCACGCTGCGCGCGCTTCTTCCATGGCCTGCACAGTGTCGTCGTGTGCTTCGCGAGGTACGCTCGCCGGCAATGCAAAGTGGAACCACCGGTCCACGTCAAACAGCCAGGGAGACTCGATGTGAAGGTAGAACGATCTGCTAAGGCTGATCGAAAAGAAATGTCCGTGCCGCCTTTCATGGGCGCCGCGATGAGAGCCCAGGGAAACTGAATGCATAGTGCCTCACAGGCAATAAAGGAGGCCCGATTGTGCAACAAGGCACCATCTCAAAAAACGCCGAATTAAAGCGTGTTAGGAACTCCGATTGAGAGCTGGTGTCCTGGCGGGATGAAAAGAGCAGACTGAAAAGGTTATCCGACTGATGCGTCGGATGAGAAATGAAGTTTCGCGGCGCCGTGCGGCGGCCGGTCGCGAGAGCGAGCCACGCGCACGTGCTTTGGAAAAACGCTCTAAAGAATACTGTCCAACGCCTTGGCGAGCCTGGCGACCACACCTTCGACGTCATGCAGTTTGTCCAGGCCAAATAATCCGACGCGGAAGGTTTTGAAGTCTTCTGGCTCGTCGCATTGAAGGGGAACACCGGCCGCGATCTGCAAGCCGGCATCGGCGAATTTCTTGCCGGATCGTATGCCGTCATCGTCCGTATAGCAGACCACGACGCCAGGAGCCTGAAAACCTTCAGCCGCCACGCTTTTGAAACCTTTGTCACTCATGAGCGAGCGAATGCGCTTGCCAAGTTCAAGCTGCTCAGCTCTGACTTTCTCGAAGCCATATGCCTCAGTTTCCTTCATGACGTCGCGCAGCGTCGCGAGACTGTCCGTGGGCATCGTGGCGTGATACGCGAACCCGCCGTTCTCGTAGGCTTCCATGATCTGCAGCCATTTCCCGAGATCACAAGCGAAACTGGTGCTGGTCGTTGCGTCGATTCTTTCGCGGGCGAGAGGGCTGAGCATGACCATTGCGCAGCAGGGTGACGCGCTCCATCCTTTTTGCGGTGCGCTGATCAGGACATCGATGCCGCTGGCCTGCATGTCCACCCAGATCGTACCGGAGGCGATGCAATCCAGTACAAACATGCCGCCGACGGCATGCACCGCCTCGGACACCGCGCGCAAGTAGGCATCAGGCAGCATCATCCCGGATGCGGTTTCGACATGCGGCGCAAAGACCAGATCCGGCTTGTTTTCCTTGATCGCAGCGACGACTTCTTCGATCGGAGCCGGTGCATATGCGGCCTGCCTACCTCGTTCGACCGGACGCGCCTTCAACACCACCGATTCAGACGGAATGTCGCCCATGTCGAAAATCTGCGACCAGCGGAAACTGAACCAGCCATTGCGAATGACCAGACACTTCCTGTTCGTCGCGAACTGCCGGGCGACGGCTTCCATGCCGAAAGTCCCGCTGCCCGGGACGATAACGGCCGACTTCGCGTTGTAGACTTTTTTCAGGGCGCCGGAAATATCGCGTACGACTCCTTGAAAGAGCTGCGACATGTGATTGATTGATCGGTCGGTGTAGACGACCGAATATTCGAGGAGTCCATCGCGGTCGACATCGGGAAGTAAACCTGGCACGTTCGCCTCCGGTAATTGACGAGTAAAAGAATCGAAAACAGATTCTAACGAAAGCTGCCTGCAACGGCATCGGCCGGGACGCCCCCGCCCTTCTTCGATCGCAGTCGCCCCAAAGGTGGCGCCGCTCGCCTCCTCCCGACTGCTTCTCAGGGGAAGATCGGTGTCGTGGGCTCCGCGCCCTCGATATCGGCCTTCGGAAAATGCTGCGCGACCATCAGCTCGATCTCCTGTTCGCGCGATCCAGGCACGTCGGCCATGATCAGGAGCTGGCCGTCACGGATGGCGTCCCGAAAGCGCTCGAGCCGTGCATTCGGTTCGGCGACGCCGATCATCGCGGCCGTCCAGGCCCCGAAGCCGGCACCCGCCAACGTCAATGCGATGACGGCTCCGCCCGCAATAGCGAGCTCCGCGGGAGGAAACGCCAGCGCCACGAGGCCGACAAGCGCTCCGGTCGCACCGCCGAGCGCCACGCCTCGTTCGAGCGAGTGCACGACGTCGCTGCTCTGCAGCAAAGTTGCCTCGGGTAACTGTTCGAGTGCGACGCTGTGATTCGCGAGAACATGGATATGTCGCCATGTGATCCGCGCCCGCAGCAAGTCGTCTACGATCGCCTTCGCCGTCGTCATGTCAGATGTGAGGAAATAAAGACGTCTCATCTCGACCCTCCATCAATCAAGCCGTCCTCAAACGGGACGATGCCGTTCATCGTACGCCTGCGGCAGGCAAAAGTTGGCTCCGGGCAGGTGCGTGCCGTGTTTGGATGGATGGTCGCCGCTGTATGCCAGCTTACAAATTCTGAAAACTTCTCCTGGAGACATAGGGTTGAGCAAAAATCTGCTGCCAGACTATTTCGCGTAGTTCCGGCAAACCATGCAGGTTTGCGGTCCACATTACGTTAGGCGTCTAAACGGAGGCAAACGATGACACGCGTTCGCGTTGCGGGCTTCACCATTTCGCTCGACGGATACGGTGCAGGCCCGAATCAAGACATCAACAATCCGCTCGGCGTTGGCGGGACGGAACTGCATCAGTGGCTAGTCCCAACACACACGTTCCAGCAAGCCTTGTTCGGCAAGTACGACGGTACGACCGGGGTTGACGATGATTTCGCCGCCCGCGGCTTTCAGAATGTCGGGGCCTGGATTCTTGGGCGGAACATGTTCGGACCCATTCGTGGGGACTGGCCGGACACAAACTGGAAAGGCTGGTGGGGAGACAATCCACCGTATCACGTTCCAGTCTTCATCTTGACCCATCACGCTCGTCCCCCCATCGAGATGGCAGGCGGCACGACGTTCCACTTCATAACAGGAGGCATTCGCGAGGCGCTCGACCGTGCACGCGAGGCCGCTGCCGGAATGGACGTGCGCATTGGCGGTGGGCCGGACACAATTCAGCAGTATCTTCGCGAGGGCCTCATCGATGATCTGCACATTGCCGTCGCGCCGGTCCTGCTCGGCCGGGGAGAATCGCTGTTCGAAGGGGTCGACTTGCGGGCTCTGGGATACGAATGCGTTGAATTCGTAGCGTCGGAGAAGGCCACGCATGTCGTCCTAAGGCGCCAAGGGCACACGGACGCCTAACCATTCGCTGAAGGCCGACGCCCCTGACGGGCCGCGGCCTTGGCTCGCGCGTTGAGTGGACCGGTCTTGTACCGCATACTTCAGTGAATCACACCACCGAAAGGATCGACATGGTTGCTGACCTTGCACGCTCCTGGTTGACCTGGAGCGCGCCTGCAGCCGCTGCGCAGGCCTCCGGTCGCCCGCTCGTGGCGCTGGAATCGACCATCATCGCCCACGGCATGCCCTACCCGGAGAACGTTCGCACTGCGCGCGAAGTGGAAGCCTTGATCCGTGACGCGGGTGCCGAGCCGGCGACTATTGCGCTGATCGATGGGCGAATCCACATCGGCCTTTCGGATGACGAGCTGGAAACGATCGGCCGATCGGACCACGTACATAAGGTCAGCCGCCGCGACCTGCCGGCCGTGCTGGCCGGCGGCGGGCTGGGCGCCACGACCGTGGCTGGCACGATGATATGTGCGGCGTTGGCCGGCATCGAGGTCTTCGTCACCGGAGGCATTGGCGGCGTACACCGAGGCGCGCATGAAACCTTTGACATCTCGGCCGACCTGCAGGAACTGGCGAAGACCTCGGTGGCGGTGATCTGTGCCGGTGCGAAGTCCATCCTGGACATCGGGCTCACATTGGAATACCTGGAAACCCACGGCGTGCCGGTGCTCAGTTGCGAACAGGACAATTTTGCGGCGTTCTACACGCGGGACAGCGGCTTTCGCGCGGACTTCAGGCTGGACGACGCGGAGGAACAGGCACGGTTCATTCGCACCAAGTGGGACCTGGGCCTCCACGGCGGTGTGGTGTTGAGCACTCCGGTGCCGGAAGCCGCAGCGATGTCGTTCGAAGAGATCGACGCGCTGACCCAGCAGGCGCTCGACGAGGCCGCTGCACAAGGAATCACCGGCAAGGCCGTCACCCCCTTCCTGCTGGCGCGCATCAAGGCGTTGACAGGCGGGCGCAGCCTGGCGACAAACATCGCGCTCGTGAAACACAACGCCGAGGTCGGCGCAAGGCTGGCGCTAGCGTTGGCACGCTCAAAGCCCAGCACAGGCGCGGTGTAGCCTCACTGCCGTTTCGCGCGACTGGTGATTTCCTTGACGGCCACCGCGCTCATTTCGAGCCAGTGCCGAAGCTGCCGCCGCCCGGGGCGCAGGGCTCCACGAAGCCAGCCCCGTGCTATCTTCGACGGATTCGACACCTTCCTCTCAGGAGGGCGCGTGGACGTCGCCGTGTGGCTGCACAGCCTCGGAATGGAGCGGTATGAACCGGTGTTTCGCGAGAACGCCATCGACGCCGACGTGCTTCGCGATCTCACCGCGGACGATCTGAAAGAACTGGGTATTGCGTCGGTTGGTCATCGCCGCAAACTGCTCGATGCCTTGACCGAATTGCGGGCGCGCCCCGGGCTCCGGCATAGCGCCGCGAGCCCAGGCGAGGCGAAAGGCGAACGACGGCAGGTCGCCGTCCTGTTCGCCGATCTGTGTGGCTTCACGCGGATGAGCCGTGAAGTCGACGCGGAGGAAGTACTCGCCGTGCTCGATCGCTACTTCGAGCAGGTTGACCGCACCATCGAGCAGCATGGCGGGCACGTCGACAAGCACGTCGGCGACTGCGTCATGGCAGTATTCGGCGCGCCGGTCTCGAGTGTCTACATGGCAACGTCCTGCATGACCTCGGCGACATGAAGTCGGCACTTCATGCATTCGAAATCGCCCTCGAATATGCGACGACGGACGTGGAGCGTTGCCGCGCATGGATCGGGCGGGCCACGGTGAAGCGGATCATCGACGATCTCGACGGTGCATGGGCCGACCTCGACTACGCCGCTGAAGCCTCCCAAGGCCTGTTGCGCGAAGAGGCGCGCATTCACTACTACCTGGGCCCCGCTTATCTCGGCGTGCTCGCGCGCACGACGGACGACCCCGTTGTCTTCGCACAGGCGCTCGCGGAGGGCGAAGCTTTGCTCGCGGCCGGAGCGGTGAGCCACAACCACTTTCTGTTTCGACGTGATGCGATAGATGCATGCATCGACCGCAAACGCTGGGATGCGGCCGCGCACCATGCTGCGGCCCTTGAAGACTACGCACGCCGCGAGCCATCGCCTTTTTCCGGATTTTTCGTGGCGCGCGCACGGGCGCTTGTCTCGCATGGAACCGGCAATCGCGATCCGGCATCGCTGAAGGAACTCCAGCGGCTACGGCAGGAGGGCAGCGGCCTGGGTTTCCTTTATGCGCTCCAGGCGATCGAGGCTGCGCTTTCGGGCGAGGCCGATAGAGGAGGATAAGGTCGCCGCGCTCACTCCTGTTGACGCCGTCCAACCATCCCCGTATCTTGCAATCCAAGGTAAAGCGACATGACACGGCAGTTGTGTCTGACTGTTTTCCGTTGACCTGGCCACGACGATGAACATTGACGATCGGCTTCTCGAGAGCAAAATGATCGCGATCGAGCAGGCGAGATCATGGAGTCCGCGCGTCATTTCCAAGCTCGAGACTCTGATCAGGAGCGGCGACGAACTGTCCGTCTACCGGGTCAATCCGCTGGCGTTTGCGCGAGATCGCGGCATAAGCGAGGCTGAATGCATTGACCTCTTTCTTCATGCGGCGCGATACGGATTGTTCGAGATGAACTGGGACGTTCTTTGTCCGCAGTCGGGAATGGTCCTCCACAGCTTCGGATCATTGCGCACTCTCAAGACCCATTACGTCTGTGGGCTATGCGACGTTACGGGCGAAACCGACCTCGACGACTTCATCCAGGTCACGTTTTCAATATCGCCCGAACTTCGGAGGCTGACGTTCCACGATCCCGAGTCGCTTTCCGTTGAAGATTTCCACTGGAAACTGCGATTTAACGGTGACGGTCGGTTCGCCGGCCAGCAAGTCCGGTTTCTCGACTTCTTGCGGGGGCTCGTGCGCGGCCTCACGTTCCTGCCGCCAGCTTCGACGACGACCCTGCAGGCTGTTCTTGGCCCCGGTGCCTTGACGGGTGTGAATGTCGAGACACAAGCCGCTCTCATTGTTCCGATCGCTGGTGAGGCCGCTACCTCGCCGACACTGTTGCAGGTCGGTTACGACGGTCAACGGTTTGCCCCGGCGCTCTCCGTTGTGCCGCCTGGTCCTGTCGTCATTCAAGTAAGGAATACCGGGAGCACGCGCGGGTCGCTGCTCTTGATCAATTGGCCTCCAGAGGTCGTCGCTCAGGCCATCAAGCCGCCGCTCGAATTCGAACCGTATTTATCCGGCGGGGCGCTGGTGGCGCGACAAACCTTCCGGCGCCTGTTCCGCTCGGAGAACGTTGACGAGAAGGAAGGCCTTGGGATTCGGCAAGTGACGTTCGTTTTCACGGATCTCAAGGGTTCGACGGCCATGTATGAACGCATCGGTGATCTGAATGCGTACGGCCTCGTCAGACAGCATTTCGCCTTGCTTGAGATGATCGCCCAACGGTATTCCGGCGCTATCGTAAAGACGATTGGCGACGCTGTGATGGCCGTCTTTTGTCGACCAACGGACGCAGTTTCCGCGTCGTTGAGTATCGTGGAGGAAATCGGACGCTTCAATCGCGAACGTGGAGAACCGGCGATCATCCTGAAGATCGGGGCACATTGCGGGCCGTCGATTGCGGTGACACTGAACGACAATCTCGATTATTTCGGTCAGGCCGTCAACGTCGCCGCGCGCGTGCAGTCTCTCGCCGACGCCGGGGAGATTTGCATTTCGGAAGCGCTCTATAGTGCGCCTGGGGTCCGCGACCTCCTTGGTGGCCGCACTGTCGTCGAATTTGAGGCTCCGCTTCGCGGCCTCCAGGGCAGGGCAAGCGTGTATCGCATCGTGTCCGGGTGGTGACGGCTTACGGCGCCGATCTTGCCTCCTCTTGGGGCTATTCTTGTTTGCTCAACCTCGAACCCGACAGGTGCCGAGATGGAGAAGAACGACGCAGCCGGTTTGCTCCCTATGCACGGCGTTCAGCCGCGTTCCGAGGAAACGCTCGATCCGGACGATTGGACTGCGCTGCGGACACTCTCGCACCGCATCGTCGACGATGCGGTCGACTACCTGCGCGACGTGCGCAGCCGGCCAGTGTGGCGAAGCATGCCCGAGAGCGCCAAGGCCTTATTCGAGCAGGCGCTGCCACGCTCGGCGTCACCAGTGGAAAGTATTTATCACGAGCTTGGCGAGAATTTGATGCCCTATCCACTGGGCAACGTACATCCTCGCTTCTGGTCCTGGTATATGGGGGCAAGCAACTTCACCGGCGCACTGGGAGACTTCCTGGCGGCAATTCAGGGTTCCAATCTGGGTGGCGGCAATCATGCGGCGGCTTTGATGGATCAGCAAGTCGTCAACTGGTGCAAGGAGATGGTTGGCTTTCCAGTTTCGGCGAGCGGCACATTGGTCAGCGGCGGCTCGATGGCAAATATCATTGCCCTGACAGTGGCACGCAATTCGAAGGCTGGAATCGACGTGCGCGAGCATGGTGTAGCCGCCATCGACCGACCGTTGCGATTTTATGGCTCGGATCAGATGCATAGCTGCCATCGTAAGGCGATGGAGTCGCTAGGCCTGGGAAACACGGCGTTGCGGCGGATCCCGACAGACGCGGCGCTGAGAATCGACGTCGCCGCTCTGCGGATTGCGATCGCAGAGGACCGGTCAGCGGGATTTCAGCCTGCTTGCGTGATCGCAACGGCGGGGACAGTCAATACAGGTGCGATCGACGATCTGATGGCGCTGGCGGATCTGGCCGCTGAAGAGAACGTCTGGTTACACGTAGACGGATGCATCGGCGCGCTGCTTGCGATCGCACCCGACAATTCATATCGCGTCGCGGGCATTGCACGCGCTGATTCGATCGCCCTCGATCCTCACAAGTGGCTGCACGCTCCGTTTGAGGTCGGCTGCGCCCTCGTTCGCGACGCCGCGGCGCATCGAGGCGCATTCGCGGTGACACCGGAATATCTGCAACCAACAGCGCGCGGAATTGCTTCGGCCCCCTGGCTCTACGAGTATGGATTGCAGATGTCCAGAGGTTTCCGTGCGCTAAAAGTCTGGATGGCTCTAAAAGAGCATGGAGTCGAGAAGTTCGGCCGTCTGATCGACCAAAACATCGCGCAGGCTCGCTACCTCGGTGACCTCATCGACTCCGAGCGACACCTCGAGTTGGTCGTGCCAACCAGCATCAACATCGTATGCTTCAGATATCGACCGGAGGAGATGGAAGAGGCAGCATTGAAGGCGCTCAACATCGAGATCATGTTGCAGCTTCAGGAAGCTGGCATCGCGGCCTTGTCCGACACAACGGTGCACGGCGTGCATTGCCTCAGGGTCGCGATTTGCAACCACCGAACCCGCAAGGACGACCTGGATCTGCTGGTCAAAGAAATCGTTCGACACGGACAGCGGATTTTGCAAGGTTGGCAGAACCCAAAGGAGCCAGCATGAACATAAGCAATGCGAGCAGAATAATCGGCGCAATGTTAATTGCGGCCATCGCGAGTGGCGCGGCCTATGCGAACGCGCAACAAGGTATGAGCGCGACGGCCGGCGCGGTCGCACAAAGGGTGGCGGCCTCAAGCTCGCCGCCTCGACCCAGGCCGGATACTTCGATAGTTCGTGACGTTCGCCGCGCCCTCAGGCGTGTACCGGATATGGATGATTCAGAGATTCACATCAGGGCGAGCCACGGCGTCGTCACGCTCACCGGGTCGGTGCCGGAAAGCTGGCAGATCTCGCGCGCTGGCAATGCATCGAGATCAGTGCTGGGAGTCAAGGCGGTGACAAACAGATTGACAGTGCGAAAGAGCGATGCAGCAAGCATTGAGCAACGTCTCGCGGCATCGGCCGGATAGGCTCGATGTTATTTTCATCACTTCGGCGTAGACGATGCTCTAGTGAGAATCTCCGGATCGACCTGAAGCTCCACGAAGGCGCAACGCGCGACTGTTGCGCGAAAACCTGATTTCGGGGTCGTTCTCGCCTCCGCTCGCTGCATTTAGCCCTTCATGCAGAAAGCCGCAGCTGACGGCCTGTTGCAGTCCTACTCGCCGGCGGCCGCCGACAAGATCGAGACGCACGACAAGGATCCGAAAGGCCTGTACTACGCGATGGTCGGCAACTACCCGAGCTTCATCTACAACTCGGCGGTGCTGAAGAGCCCGCCCAAAACCTACGCAGACCTGCTCGCGCCGCAGTTCAGGCAGAAGATCCAGTACTCGACGCCGGGACAGGCCGGCCGCGAATTGATCCGGATGGGCGATATCGTCGACAAGAATCTGATGGAACTGGCGCAGAAAAAGATCAAGGCGCAGGTGAGCTTTTCGGCTGAAGGCGCCGAGGATCTGCGCGCGCTGCACCATAGTGATCGACAGTTTTCACCGTGCTCAGGCGCTGCTCGTGTCGGGAAGGATGCAGACTGCGGCGCAGTTGCTCGAGGACAAACAGGCGCTGCGGCGTCTCGAACGCGTCGCACGGGATTCTCATCTCGACCGCCTGCGCGAGGGCAAGCCCGACAGCATCGCGTCAAGCTCAGTGCATCTCGACCTGCTGCGCGACCTCGTGCGGATCCAGTCGCACATCTGTGCCCTCGCTTATCCGCTGCTCGAGCGCGAGGCAGCTATCGATGGCGATGCGCAGGTCGCATGAGGCAAAACACGACGCTATCGAGCGACGACATTCGCTGCGTCTCGAGCGTACTGCGTGGGCGGCAGCCCGACATGACGCGTGAACGCGACGCTGAATGCGCTCGCCGAGCCGTAACCGACACGCTCCGCGATCACCGCGATGCTGACTTCGTTCCGGCGCAGCAGGCTCCTGGCGACGGCCATGCGCCACGACAACAGATACTCCATCGGTGCCACGCCGACTGCGCGGCTGAATCGATCGAAGAAAGAGGACCGTGAAAGCGCGGCGGTTTTTGCGAGTTGTGCGATCGTCCAGGGCTTGTGCGGACTCTCGTGCATATGACGGATGGCGAGCGCGAGACGGGCGTCGGCGAGGCCGCGGACGAGTCCGGGCGACGCCCCCGTCCCCGTGGCTCGCAACGCTTCAATGAAGAGCACCTCGAGCAGTCGCGCCAGCACGACCTCGCGCGCGGGCCGCTGCGCGCGCGATTCTTCCCTCACGAGCTTGACGAGCGTCGCCAGCCTGGGTTCACCGCGCACGTGCGCGAGCTTGGGCAAGAGCGAGACAAGCAAGGCCGCATCCGGCGAACCGAACGCGCAGAGGCCCGCAAGCCATTGGGCTTCTGGCGCGACCGATGCATCGCCGAAACGAAAGCTGCCGTCGGGCAGTGCCGCAGGCGCGATATCGGAGACGTCGTCATCGTCGGGCGGGTTGATGCTCGTCATCGTGAAGCTAAAAACTTCGGGCACGAGCACGAAGTCATCGGCCTGAAGAATGAGCGGCTCGCAACCATTGACGGATAGACGGAAGGAACCTTCGAGCACCACGCAATAGAACGGCTGGCCGACTTCCGTGCGGCTCGCGCGCCAGCGCCCGGCGCCGCTCAGCACTTTCGAGAACGTGGGCGTCGGCTTCAGCAATGTGACGATTTCGGCGAGCGGGTCGATCATGATCGGACGATTTCGAATGAAACCTGGACGCTCAATTGTAGCGAGTCCGGGTGGTCAGGACTTATTGTGTTGGGACTGTCACCAACCACAGGATTCGACATGGAGACCGTCTTGATTATCGGTTGCTCGTCCGGCTTTGGCCTCGAAATCGCGCGTTATTTTCTGGATCGCGACTGGCGCGTTATCGCCACGATGCGCGCGCCACGCGAAGACGTCTTGCCGCGCTCCGATCGTCTTTCGATTCTCGCCCTCGACGTGAAGGACCCGCAAAGCATTCGCGCCGTCATCGAGGCCGCCGGTCGGATCGACGTGCTCGTCAACAATGCGGGTATCGGCTTTCTGAACGCGCTCGAAGGAACGCCGATGGACACCGTGCGCGATATCTTCGAGACCAATACGCTCGGTACCATCGCGATGGCGCAGGCCGTGTTGCCGCAGTTCCGCGAGCGCCGCGAAGGTGTGGTCATCAATGTGACGTCGACCGTCACCTGCAGACCGCTGCATTTGCTGTCGGTCTACACCGCGAGCAAGTCCGCGGTCAACGCGTTCAGCGAATCGCTCGCGCTCGAACTGGAGCAGTTCAATGTGCGCGTGCGTGTCGTGCTGCCGGGACGCGCGCCTTCCACCCGCTTCGGCGAGAACGCGCAGGCACGTATGAAAGACGGATTCGCCGAGCCGTACGGCGCGCTCGTGGAGCAGATTTTCGCAAACTGGCAGAAAGAAACGGCCGTCACGCACGCATCGGATGTCGCCGAAGCGGTTTGGCTCGCAGCGACCGATTCATCGAGCCCGTTCCACATCCCCGCCGGCGAGGACGCGGTCGAGTGGTACAACGCGGCCGCTAAATAGCACGAGTAAAAATCGCGGAGGTGAGAGCCTCGGGCCTCAGACCTGGCCGATGCCGCCGTCATTCATCAAATCCGCGCCCGTCATATAGGAACTCTGTTCGGAGGCGAGAAAGAGCGCCGCGCTGGCCATCTCCTCGGCGCGGGCGAGTCGACCGATCGGGACCATGCTCTTGTACATGCTCACCAGATCCTCGCGTGTCGCCGACTGGGAGTCGAGAATCGGGGTGTCGGTGACACCGGGGCTCAGCATGTTGACGCGAATGCCGCGATCCTTGAATTCGGCGGCCCAGGTGCGGGCATAGGAACGCAACGCGGCCTTGGTCGCCGCGTAGGCGGTATGACCAGGGATGCCCATGACGTGCATGGCCGACGAAACCAGGATGATCGACCCACCACCTGTCATCATCGGCAGCAGCTTCTGCACCAGAAATACCGGGCCGCGCGCCATGAGGTTGAATGCCTTGTCGAAATGCTCGGGCGTGATGGTGTCGATCGAAGCCTGCTCGGTAAAGCCCGCGTTCGACACGATGATGTCGACGACACCTTTTTCGTCCCTGACTGCCGCAGCGACACGGTCGAGGTCATCGAGATTCGCGGCGTCGGCCTGAAGCGCGGTAACGTTGCGTCCGAGCAGTTTGACGGCCTCGTCGAGCTGGCCTTGGCGCCGACCGAAGATAAAGACGTGAGCACCTTCGGCGACGAATCGCCTGGCGATCGCCAGGCCGATACCCGTCGTTCCGCCGCTAATCACGGCGATCTTCCCTGTGAGAGTAGACATTGAAGCTTCTGCCTGTTGGTGAATGGAAGTGACATCGTAATTGCGGCCACTGCGAATGATAATCGGCGGATTTATCATAAGATCCATTCACCGAGAGAATAGATCGCACGAGAGAAATACAATGGATCGGTTTCACGAATTGAACGCCTTCTTCGCCGTCGTTGAAGCGGGTGGCTTTTCCGCCGCGGCGCGCAGAACCGGCGAGTCACAGTCCGCGATCAGTAAGTCGATCGGCGCGCTGGAAAAGCGCCTGGGCGTGCTGCTATTCAACCGAAGCACACGCAGCGTGACCCTGACGGATCAGGGGCAGAAATACTACGAACGCACCAAGCCGTTGCTGGACGAGATTGAGGTAGCCGACAGCGAACTGACCAGCAGCACGCTGGATGTCTCGGGGCTTGTCCGGATCGCCTCTGCCTCTACGTTCGGTCGCCTGCACGTTGTTCCGCTCATTCCCGAGCTGCTGTCGCGCTATCCTGGTCTGCGGGTCGATCTCGTGTTGTCGGATTTCGTACGCGATATGGTCGAGGATCGAATCGATCTCGCGATTCGAGTGGGCTCCGTCAACGATCCGGATTCGGTCGTGAAGCGGATTGCGAGCACCCCGCTGGTCTGCGTCGGATCGCGTCGCTATTTCGAGCAATACGGTGTACCGAAGGATCCTACCGAACTCGCCAATCACAATTGCCTGCTCTACGGCGGCCTGATGGAGTCGGCAAACTGGCCGTTTCATGGGCCACGAGGCCGATTCAGCGTACCGGTGCGAGGCAACCTGTCGTCGAATAGCGTCGAGACAATACGATCGGCCGTGCTCGCGGGTGTGGGAATCGGCCTCTTCGCGAAGCTCTCGCTCGCCGACGAACTCAAGCATCCCGACATTGTGACCGTGCTGGACGACTTCATTCGCGACGCCCGTGATGTAAGCATCATCTGGCCGAGGCGTCGTTTCGTGCCTGCGCGCGTGCGCCGGGTGACTGAGTATTTTTCGGCTGCGCTTCCGCAGCGCTTGTAGGATCGCGACGTCCGTGAACTAAAAGCTGGCTGGCGGCACTGCGTGCGTCTGAATCAGTCGATTCCGGCGCGCACTTCAAACGCCGTCCGTCACGCAATGTTCGCGAGCGGCGCGCGTCGAGTGCCTGCGTCGCTCGACATCGAATCCCGCACATGGCGCGCGAATTCCTGTGCCGCTGGCTGAACCGTCGCGGGCAATCGCAGACAGATCGCGAACGGAGGCAGTGCAGGCAAGCCGCTGACTCGAAACGTGAGCGTCTCCAGATCGGCCGGCACCGTGGAGGCGAGCCAGGCCGTGATCGCGAGGCCCGCGCGCACCGTTGCGGCGGTCGCCTCGATGTTTCCGCTCTCGAACACCGTGCGCCACGCAATGCCCTCGTCCGCGAGCGCGCCGAGCACCACCGGACGGAAAGCACAACGCTCGTCTACCATCGACAGCGGCAACGGTCGCTTCTGCCATGCATCACTGCCGCGCCCCTTGACCCACACCAACGGCTCGATGCAGACCACTTCACCTTCGGCTTCGTTTGCGACACATTCGACCAACGACACGTCAACGCGACCGTTATTCACCGCTTCGCTCAGCTCTGGCGACGCCGCGCACACCAACGAAATCTCGACGTGCGGATGCGCCTCGGCGAATGCCTTCATCGCGGGCGCGAGCCGCGTCACGAGATCGTAAGGCACGCCCACACGCAAGGCGCCGCGCAACGGCTGGCCGGTCATGTCGGCCCAGATTTCATCGTTCAGCCGCAGCAGCTTGCGCGCCTTCACGAGAAACTGCTCGCCTTGGCGCGACAGTTCCAGCCGGCGCGTCTTGCGAACGAACAGAAGGCAATCCAGCACATCTTCGAGGCGCTTCACCTGTTGGCTCACGGCGCCTTGCGTCATGTGCAGCAGATTCGCGGCGACCGTCATGCTGCCGCTATTGGCGACGGCAACGAAGGTGCGGATCAGATCGAGGTCGAGATTTCGGCTCATCTATGCATTATGCGGCGTAATGTACCGCATCAATATTATTAGCTTTCACGTTGCTTTGACGATCCGTACAGTGCGAATTCAATGATCCGATTGTGCACCGATGACCTCGATTCTGCCGCTTCTGCTCTTCGTCGCCGTCGCGACCGTGACGCCCGGCGGCGCGACCACGCTCGCCGCCGCCTCAGGCGCACGCTTCGGCTTCGTACGCTCGATACCGCTGATGCTCGGCATCGCTATGGGCCTCGCCTTGCTCGCTGCGCTCGCCGCACTGGGGCTTGGCGGTCTGCTTCTCACGCTGCCGTCGCTGCAAACGGCAGTGAGGACACTCGGCTCCGCGTATCTGCTGTGGCTCGCGTGGCGCATCGCGCGCAGCGGGCCGCCAAACGCGAGCAATGGCCCCGTGCGCCCGGTTTCGCTCGTCAACGGTTTCCTGCTGCTCTGGCTCAACCCGAAAGGCTGGGCGATGACGGTTAGCGCGGCGGCGTCTTTCGCGCTGCTCGCAAACAATCCGAACCGCCTCGCGATGCTGCTCGGTGCAGCGTTCGGGGTGACTGCATGCGCGTCGCTCGCGCTGTGGTGTGCGCTCGGCGTGCTGTTCGCGCGGCTGTTTCGGACGCCGCGCCACTGGCGCATTCTCAATCTCGCGATGGGTGTGCTGCTCGCCGCCTCCCTCATTCCGACCTGGAGATAAGCATGTCTTCCCATCCGTTCGCCGAATCGTTCGACCTTGAAGCCGCGTTCGCCGATGTGTCGGATCATTGGTCGCCGAAAGCTGTCGCACAGGTCAACGATCAGTACGTGAAGGTCGCGAAAGTGCGCGGGCAGCTCGTGGGGCACGACCACGAGCACGACGAATGCTGGATCGTGCTGATCGAGCCCGTGCAGATAAAGCATACGGGGAACGTGCAATCACCGTTGAAGAGGACGATCCAAAGGCGATAGATCGGAGCTGTTCATAGCGTTCCCTCCGTCTTCCAGGGTTTAGAACCGGTTGATTGACTTGTGGCGGCCAGACCCTTTCGCCATCCAAAGCGAAATGGTGCTCAGTGCAGTTTGACGTGCGGCGCGGTGCTTCGACGGAGCCGATGCGCGAGGGTATTGACGATCATGCGTGCATAGCCATGCAGCGCTGCAACGTGCATCCGATACAGCGACAAATACATGAAGCGAGCAAGCAGTCCGTCCACGAGCATGCTGCCGCCGATAAGACCTCCCATCAGACTCCCTACCGCATTCGCGTGCCCGAGCGACACTAGCGAGCCGAGATCGCGATAGGCAAACTCCGGAAGCTTTTGCCCCTCGATGCGTCGCCCAAGTGCCTTGACTAAAAACGATGCCTGCTGATGAGCCGCCTGGGCGCGCGGTGGAACATTGCGCTCGAAACCCAACCATGGACAGGCCGCGCAATCGCCGAATGCGAATATATGGTCGTCAAGATCCGTTTGAAGCGTGCGACGCACACTGAGTTGCCCCAGATGATTGACTGTCAGCCCATCGAGCGTTGAAAGCACCGCGGGTGCCTTGATGCCCGCGGCCCACACCGTGAGATCCGCACGTATCGTCTTGCCGTTTTTCGTGCGGATGAGTCCGGGCGCGACCTCCGCGACCCGCTCGTCGACCATCAACTTGACATTGAGTTTGCCCAGCAGTCCGGCAGCGGCGGTGGACACGCGTTCTTTCAACGCCGGCAGAATCCGCGGCCCAGCTTCAATGAGCACGATCCCGACGTCGTGTGTGGGGTCGAGCCGATGCAAGCCGTATGATGAAAGTACCTTCGCCGTATTGCGCAATTCGGCGGACAATTCCACGCCCGTAGCGCCCCCGCCAACGATCGCGACCTGGACACGAGGCGCGTGATCGACGGGCACTCCACATGCACTCCGCTCACCGGCGTCTCGTTGTTGTTCGGCGCGAATGCAAGCTGCAATCAGGCGCTTTCTGAAGCGTTCCGCTTGAGCGACGTTGTCAAGCGCGAGAGAATTTTCCGCCGCGCCCGGCACGCCGAAGTAATGCGTCGTACTACCGATGGCAAGAATCAACGAGTCGTACCCGATTCGGCGCGGCGGTACCAGTTCGGTTCCGTCGTCATCGAGCAGTGGCGAAAGCAGGACGTGCCTCGAGCCACGATCCAGTCCGACAAGTTCGCCCTGGATGAACTGGAAGCCGTGCCACTGGGCTTGCGCGGCGTACGCCAGTTCCTGTGCGAATGGGTCCAGACTTCCCGCTGCGACCTCGTGCAACAGGGGCTTCCAGATATGCGTCGGGTTGCGGTCGATCAACGTAATGGAGGCACGTTGCGCCCCGCTTCGCCGACCACCATAACGATCGCCTAGCCTCGTTGCGAGTTCGATGCCACCCGCCCCTCCTCCCACGATCACAAAACGATGCATGCAGATTCTCCCAGGTCGACGACGCGCGGTACGGAAATCCAACACAATGGTTGAGAACAACTATCGCAGAAGCCCGACAGCAGGAAAATCTCATAGTTCTGATGGTTGCCTTCAGGTTTTCTGATTGAGAGATCTCCTACTGACCTCGCCCTCAACGGCGTACTCGCACTGTCTGGAAACCCCTCCAGGTTCACACGCACGAGCCCCAAGACCCGACGCGCGACTTCACTTCGGCGCAGTCGGCTCGCCGCGATGGCCAGGCGCTCCAACGTACTGCTGAACGCAGTTCGGCGCCCTTCCACTCGGCGTGATCGTCAAAGGGATGATCGTAGGTGCCGCGCTGACGGCTGGGGGTCGTTCTTCGCCAGATCTGTGGTGATCAGGATGAAGCCATCGACGTTCACACTTTTGGTCGATGGATTGATGCTGTCGGCAGGTATCTCATCGTTGTGGGCCTCAATGGCACGACGTCTTTATTCTCCAATGCGCTTGAAGCTGGCGTAGTAATCGTCGGTGTAATAGCACTCGCCGGTTTGCTTGCGCGGCCCACCACATACGATCCGACGCTGCCCGCGATCCGTCGCGCCTGGTGTGCGAACCGTATAGGTGTGGTAGTAACCGCGCGGATGCTTCGGCAGCAAAGCCGCACTGTTACGAAACAAGACGCCGTCATCGCTAAACGGGAAGGGGCCGCCCGCTTTGATCAGTCGCAGAGTTTCGGCCGCCTCCGCCGGCAACTGCGCCTTGGTGACGGTGACCAGCGCGCCCGTTCCTTGGGCGCCTGATGCAGCGGTTGCATCGCTCGCACCCTGTGCTGGCTGAACCGGCGCCGAGCTCGCGGATGCGCCCGATGCCTCGGTGGCGCTTTGCGGTCCCTGCTTGCCGCATCCGCCGAAGATCGCGCTCAATGCGACGATGCAGGAGACAGCCCACGCTCTCTTCACGAAACGGTTCTCCCTTCGTTGACCAGCACCCGACGACCTGGATAGACGTAAAGGTATCGCTAATGACGGAGCGAATCAACGTTCGATCGGAAATAGTCTGCACGCGATCGGAATCCAGCCGTTTCCCCTATCGCGAACATTCGTCGCATGCGGCGAAAAGGGCCTGCGCATAAGATAAATCAACGGCTAGTTGCCGTTTGGAGCAGTCATGAAGCGGACCATCAGGATCGAATCAGATCAAGTCGACACATCGCCGCGCATCGCTCTGTGGGCGCTCTGATTCAGGCCTTTCTATCTGGCCGGTGCTCTGTTCGGCAGTATTGCCATGCTGCTCTGGCTCGGCGCGCTGGCAGGGTCGTTGCTGCTGGACTCCGCGTCCTATATGTCGGGAAAGCTGTGGCACGTTCACGAAATGATCTTTGGATTTGGCGCCGCGATCGTCGCGGGATTTCTGCTGACAGCGGTTCGCGCGTGGACCGGCACGAATCCCGCGCATGGCGCCGGTCTCGCGGCACTGTTGCCTCTTTGGCTCGCGGGCCGGATCTTGATGTGGCGCGGTTCGGGTCCGGTCGGCGTCGTCGTGAACGTGGCGTTTCTGCCCGTGGTTGCGCTTGTTCTGCTGCGCGTGCTCCTGCAGGCGAAGAATCGCCACAACGTCTTTCTGCCGGTCGCAGTCGGATTGCTCGCGCTTCTCAATGCCCTCTTCCATGTGCGGGCAACGCATGGTCACGGCGACCGGGCGCTGCGCAGTGCGTGGCTCGCGGTCGGTATGCTCGTTCTGTTCGTGACGATCATCGGGGGGCGCATCATTCCGTCGCTTACTGCCAATGCCGGTCCGGGTTTTAGCGCGAGACGCTGGCGATTCGTCGAAGCGACCGTCATTCCGGTGACGCTGCTCGCGTTTCTGCTGGACGCGCTTGGTGCGCCGTGGGCAGCAATCGTTGCTGCGGCCGCCGCGGCGGCGGCCATTCATGGGCTACGGCTCAGGTGTCTACTGGCGCGCACGGGTTCAGCAACTGAGCGCTACACAAGGGCTGACTCCGTTGCAGCGAGCAAGGCTCGTGAGGCTACTTAAGTCTCTTCCATGGTCGGTTCGGCGCGAAGATCCATCGTAGACCCGTGCCTGCATGCGCGCGAGAATCGTGGTTTAACGATGGTTTCCACACCTGCAGCGGAGTACGAAATGGACGATCCCTATGATCTTCAGCGCTTCCTCGATGCACAAGAGCCGGTCTACGACCAGGTATGCGATGAACTGAGGCACGGACGTAAGCGAAGCCACTGGATGTGGTTCGTGTTTCCTCAAATCGAGGGGCTCGGAACCAGCGCAATGGCTCAGCGATTCGCGCTTTCGTCGCTGGATGAAGCGCAAGCCTATCTGCGCCACCCGATACTCGGCCCACGGCTGCGCGAAACGACGCACCTAGTCAACCTCGTTAGCGACCGCTCCGTCGAGGAAATATTCGGGTATCCGGATGACCTGAAGTTTCGCTCGTCGGTCACCTTGTTCGCGCGCGCCACGAACGACAACGACGTATTCGTCGAAGCTTTGCGCAAGTATTTCGGCGGAGAAGCCGATCCGCGGACCCTCCAGCTGCTCTAGACCATTTTGGTAGCGGTCCCGCGCACGCGGGGCGCAGCGGACCGCGCAATTCCGCTCCCGGTGCAGTGCGTGGTCACTGCCCGCTCACATCGGCTGCACGGGATCGAAAGAGCAGCAGGTGATCCGTGCCGGATTCGGACAGCCAGACCTCGCCCGGACGACCCATCATCTGACGCACGTTCGCGTGGTCACGCGGCAGCGGCAACACGTCGAACCGCTCGGCACGCGGATCGAAGCGCACTAGCGCATTAGCGCTCCATTCGCTGAGCCAGACGATGTCCTGGTCGTCGACGAATATTGCATACGCGTGCGGATCGTTGCCGGGCAGTCGCCATTCGCGCCAATGATGCGTGCCAGGATCGTACACGCCGACTTTTCCGGCGTTCCACTCGCTGACCCAGATGCGCCCCCTTGAATCGGCCCAGACGCGGCGCGCGCCCTGATTCGACGTTGGTGGCTCGATGACCTGTGCCGCGCCCGTGGTCGGGTCAATGCGACCTACGTAATTTCCCGCCAGCGAAGCGAAATACAGATCCCCGGAGCGGGTCACGCAGATACCGTAGGGCCCGGCGCCGCGTGGGGCATCAAAGACGCGCATGCGCGATCGCTGCGGATCGAGTTCGCCGTAGATACCACTTTGCCCCGTAAACCACAGATGCCCCTGTTTGTCGAACACGGCGGTATTCAGATTGGCGTCCGGCCGGTCCTTGGGTAGCGGAAAACGCGTGACGGCGAGCGTCTTCGGATCGATACGCACGATTGCGTTCTGGCCGCCGTCAGTGACCCACACCGCGCGATCGGGGCCGACGATCACGCCATGTGGCGCCGATCCGGCGCCGAGCGCGATCATGTCGGTTTTGCCGCTGCGCGGGTCCAGTCGCCCGACCGCTCCCCGCGCCTGCGCGGTGTACCACACGGTGCCGTCATGCGCCGGTGCGACGTCATGCGGTGCGCTGCCGGCCGGGACGGCGAAGCTCTCGAACGACGGCGGCTGTGCTTGAGCCTGCGCGAGGCCAAGGTTGTCTGTGCTGATCGCGCAAGCGATGGCGTAAAGAGCCAGGGCAATCGCAGACCGGGCAGTCGATCGCGGGGCAAGCTTCGGAAAATGTTTGAAGTCCAAGCGGGCAAATTCCATCATCGCACGAAGTCGCTCGAGCGCCGCATGCCCCGGATGGATCGCGAACATCCACCAAAGAAGCCCCACAAGTAACAGCAGAGGAATCAGCATGGGTGGTCTCCATCGCTGCTTGTGCCAGCTAACGTATCACGAATGCCACTTGCCAAGGTCAACCCGACGTTTCAATGCTCGGCGGCGCGCTACGCGTCTGCCTTCAGCCGATCTCGACCGCCGTCTTCCCTGCCTGCCGACGCTCCTCTAGCGCGGCGTGCGCTTCCTCGACGTTGTCGAAAGTGCGATTCGCCGGGATATTCGTTGCCGGGTTTGCGTGCAATGGAACCGCACCAGGGTAAATACAGATTCGATCGCTCAAAAAGCTTTATAGAATGGCTAATATTAGCAAGGAGCAATACTGCTTGCTATAGATTAATAAAAGACATCCCGCAGAACCCGGAGACGCCATGCAGATCGACTACCAAACGATGCGGTTCGACTACGAGCGAGCCGCCGACCACGATGCCGGTGCACCGCTCACCTATCCGGTCGTGGTGATCGGCGCTGGCCCGGTCGGGTTGTCAGCGGCCATCGATCTGGCCCAGCAGGGCGTTCGCACCGTGCTGCTAGACAATGACGACACGCTGTCGAGCGGTTCGCGCGCAATCTGTTTTGCGAAGCGGACGCTGGAAATTTTCGATCGGCTCGGCTGCGGCAAGCAGATGGTCGACAAAGGCGTGAGCTGGAACGTCGGCAAGGTGTTCCTGCAGGATGAACTGATCTATACGTTCAACCTGCTGCCCGAGACAGGCCACGCGCGCCCGGCATTCATCAATCTGCAGCAGTACTACGTCGAGGGCTATCTGGTAGACGAGGCGAAGCGAACCGCGAATCTGCAGATGCGCTGGAAAAGCAATGTGATCGGTGTGACCCAGCAAGACGACCACGTCGAGTTGCGGGTCGAAACGCCCGACGGCATTTATCCGATGCGCGCGCAATACGTGGTCGCCGCCGACGGCGCGCGCAGCGCGGTGCGCAAGGCGCTCGGTCTCGACAGTTATGGTCGCACCTTCAAGGACCGCTTCCTGATCGCGGATGTGAAAATGAAGGCGCCGTTTCCGACCGAACGCTGGTTCTGGTTCGATCCGCCCTTCCATCGCAATCAATCCGTACTGCTGCACAGGCAGCCCGACAACGTCTGGCGCATCGATTTCCAGCTCGGCTGGGACGCCGATCCGGTCGCCGAAAAACAGCCTGAAAAAGTAATTCCGCGCGTAAAGGCGCTGCTCGGCGACGATGCCGGGTTCGAGCTCGAATGGGTCAGCGTCTACACGTTTTCGTGTTTGCGGATGGACAGTTTCCGGCATGGCCGCGTGCTGTTCGCGGGCGATTCGGCGCATGGCGTGTCGCCGTTCGGCGCGCGCGGCGCGAATAGCGGCGTGCAGGATGCCGACAATCTCGCCTGGAAGCTGCGGCTCGTCGTCAACGGCGACGCGCCGCCGGCGCTGCTCGATACCTATGCATCCGAGCGCGAGTATGCGGCGGACGAAAACATCCTGAACTCATCGCGCGCCACCGACTTCATCACGCCGAAAAGCGCGGTTTCGCGGATGTTCCGCGATGCCACGCTTAAGCTCGCGAAAGAGTGTCCGTTCGCGCGGCGCATCGTCAACAGCGGCCGTCTGTCGGTGCCGGCGGTGCTGCGCGACTCGCCCCTGAACACGCCCGACGCCGACGCGTTCACCGGTGCGATGGTGCCCGGCGCGGCCAGCACCGACGCGCCGGTCAAGCTCGCTGGCGAAGACGCCTGGTTCCTGAATCAAACCGGACATGGCGGCTTCACGGGCGTGCACTTCTGCGGCCCGGGAGACGACCTGACGAAATGCGCCGAACGGCTTCGCGCGCTCGCATGCCTCGCGGTGCCGGTTCACTCGTTGATCGTCGTGCCGCGTGGCGCGGCCGCGACCGCGCTGCCGGAGATGCATCACGTCACGGTGATCGAGGACGTCGAAGGCATCGTCACGCATCGCTTCGATGCGCGGCCCGGCACCTTTTATCTGCTGCGTCCGGACCAGCACGTCTGCGCGCGCTGGCGCGCCCTCGACACCGCATCGGTCGCCAAGGCCGTGGACCGCGCAACCTGCAACGGATAACCATCATGACCAAGCTGAACATCGAAACGAATATGGCCGATCCCGATGCGTTCTATGAAAAGCTCATCGACGCGCACAATGGACTGACCGACGAGCAAAGCCATTTCATGAACGCAAAGCTCGTGCTGCTGCTCGCGAACCACATCGGCGATGCCGACGTGCTGCTCGAAGCGCTGGCGCTGGCGCGCGCGGATTGACGACCCAGGCTCAGCGCCCGACCCAGCCGAACCGCCACGACAGCCGTCGTGTCGTGGCGAGCAGCCTCTGTGCGGTCGTGCCGTGCGTGCTGAAATCGAAGCCGCCCGACGGACCGATCACCGCGACCACCAGACTGACGCTGCCCGTATGATCGAACACGGGCGCGGCCAACGCGCCGATGCCCGGCACCGGCGCATCGAGTGCGTCATCGATGCCGTCGCTCACAACCTTCGCACGACGTGCCAGATAGGCCGGGGCCAACGACGGCGGGCCCTTTTTCGGCGCCACGAGCACTTCCGCCACCGGCGCGCCCGCGAGTCTGATCGATTCCTGCGACAACAGCCCGACCAATACGTCGTCCGCAAGATGCGCGGCGAACACGCGCCCTATCGCCGTGTTGACGAGCGACATCACGGTGCCCACGCGCAGGCTCACGTGTTGTGGTCTCGCCGATTCTTCGAAGCGGATTACCGTAGGACCCAAAGGTCCAAGAATCGCCACCGCGACGCTCATGCCGGACTCCGCCGCAAGCGTGACGATCTCCGGTTCGGCATCGCGAATCGGCGACATGCGCTGCAATGCGATCAGGCCGAGCTCCATGCCGAGCGGTCCCGCACTGAAAAGACCGGCGTCGTCGCGGCTCAGCAAGCCGACCTTGAGCAGACTCACCAGATGCGGAAACGCCTTGGCGGCGGGCATATCGGCGGCCGCGGCCAGATCGCGCAGCGACAGCGGACGGCCGGCGGCAACGAGTGCCAGCAGGAGTTCGCCTGTGTTGTCGAGCGCGCTGATTCCGCGCTGAGCTTTCGTGTCGTTGAGTTGGGGCGTGTTCGCGTCGGACGCGTCCGGGGTTTCGATCTGCATGATTCTCAGTTGGGTGTGACCAGCGCTTCGGTGATACGTCGGGAAGTTTCGAGCAACTGACGCGCGACCACACCATCCCACGCGACTTCGATCGAGCCCGACGAGCCGATCGCCGTCAACGCGAGTTGCATCCGTTGATCGCCATCGAACACCGGCACGCTCAGACTGCTGATGCCCGGACTCGGCGCATCGATTCCTCGCTCGATGCCGCGCGCGCGGATCTCATCGAAGCGTTTGCGCCACTCCGTGCTAGTCGGCCCTTTGGCGGCGCGGCCGCGCGCCGGCGTCGGGTCCGCCGAATGCGCCTGGTTTCGCGCCATTTGCGCGACCTGCTCGGGCGCGCAGAACGCGCAGAATACGCGGCCCGTCGATGTCGCTTCGAGCGACATCACCGTGCCGATGTGCAGATTGACATGCAGCGGCGCACCGCTGCGCTCGTATCGGACTATGGTCGGGCCCTGCACGCCCGCCACGCAGATCGCCACGCTAAGACCGATCCGCTCCGCGAGCGACGCCGCGTGGGTAGCCGCGATGCGATAGACCGGCTGCTGTTCGATATGCATGAGGCCAAGCCGCAACGACAGCGGCCCCGGCTCGTAGTTGCCGGTCAGGGCATCGCGCTTGACGAGGCCGAGGCGCGTCAGGCTCACGAGATAGGTATGCGCCTGCGCCGACGACAGTTGCGCCTCGCCGGCCAGTTCGGTCAGCCCGAGCGGTTCGCGCTGTCGCGCCAGCGCCTGCAGCAGACGTCCGCCGACCTCGACGCTCTGAATCCCCCGCTGTTTCTTTTCGCTTGTCGTATCAGCCATCGTGTTGTCCGCCCTTGACCCGAAGGAGATTCGGCCCGTCCGCTGTCGCCCGTGGAAGGCCTAGATGGTATCCGATCGGACCGTGCCGACCAACCAACGGAGTTTACCCTAGCTTAGTGAATGACAAGGTATTTTGTCATTGACAAATATCAGCGTGACGACGACTATTAGTCATCCCCCAACGAGTCGTGAGACGGAGACAGACATGGCGAAGGCTTTCGCATCCCAGGCCGACCTGGAAGAGAAGAAGATCACGTGGACCCAATTGTCGGAAAACGCGTATGCGTATACGGCCGAGGGCGACCCCAACTCCGGCGTGATCATCGGCGACGACGGCGTGCTGATCGTCGACACCACCGCCACGCCGGCCATGGCGCAAGACCTGATCGCGAAGATCCGCAGCGTCACCGACAAGCCGATCAAATACGTCGTGCTGTCGCACTATCACGCGGTGCGTGTGCTGGGTGCGTCGGCGTACTTCAAGGAAGGGGCACAGCAGGTGATCGCCAGCCGCGGCACCTACGAAATGATCGTCGAGCGCGGCGAAGCCGATATGAAGTCGGAGATCGAACGCTTCCCGCGTCTTTTTGCAGGCGTCGAAACGGTGCCCGGTCTGACGTGGCCGACGCTGGTTTTCGAAAAGGAAATGACGCTCTTTCTCGGCAAGCTCGAAGTGCGCATCGCGCATCTCGGCTCCGGCCACACGAAGGGTGACACGGTCGTCTGGCTGCCGTCGCAGAAGGTGCTGTTCTCCGGCGACCTGGTCGAGTATGAAGCGGCCTGCTATTGCGGCGACGCGCAACTCGAACAATGGCCGACGACGCTCGAAGCACTGCGCGACCTGAACGCGGAGAAGCTGGTGCCGGGTCGCGGCCCCGCGCTGCTGTCGCCGGCGGAAGTGAACAAGGGCCTCGATTACACGAAAGACTTCGTCACCATGCTGTTGCAGGCGGGCCGTGACGCATTCAGGGACAAGCTCGATCTGAAGGGCGCGATGGCGCTCACGCGCAAGGCAATGGACCCGAAGTTCGGCAACGTCTTCATCTACGAGCATTGCCTGCCGTTCGACGTGTCGCGAGCCTACGACGAAGCGAGCGGCATCAGCCATCCGCGCATCTGGACCGCGCAGCGCGACAAGGAAATGTGGGACGCGCTGCAGAATTGATCGCGCCACGCACTCGGGAAAGGCCGTCCGGTCTTTCCTCACTTCCGTTTAGACCATGAAGGCGCGCTCCGCACGCGGAGCGCGACATGCAGCATTCCCTCGATGGCAACGCGATCGGCTGCGCCGCGCCCGTCGCGAGTGACGATTCGATGTTCAAGAAGGTCGCGTGGCGCGTCGTGCCGTTTCTCTTTCTTTGCTATGTCGCGTCCGTTGTGGACCGGATCAATATCGGCTTCGCGCAATTGCAGATGAAGCATGAGTTCAGCTTCAGCGACGCGATGTATGGACTCAGCGCGGCCGTGTTCTATCTCGTCTATGTGCTGTGCGAAGTGCCGAGCATACATAGTCGAATATATACCTAGTATTCCAGTGCTTTTCAGACGGACCTCAAATGCCGCTGGCAGCAAGCATCACCCCCGGCACTGGCGAGCTACCTGTTGCGGGCGTGTTGACCTGGGTTTGACGTGCCGGCCCTGAGCACAGGGTATCCGACTACCAGGACGTGCTGCAACTGCTGCTGCCGCGCGGACGTGTGTGGCTCCGCGAAGTCGTGACGACACAGACTGCAGTGCTGCGCGGGCTGACTCTCACCTGCGCCACGCTCGATGCATGCGCAGCGTTTCTGCCCACCGATGCTTTTCCCGCTTCGACGTTTGAACTGCTACCGGAGCGTGAAGCCACCCTTGGGCCTTCCCGATCCCTGCGCCGATTCCGCGCCCACCGTAGCCTAAGGTGTCGCAGAGGTCGTCGCACGGCACATTGCGACGGGCGGCCAGTCCGTTGCCTATACGCAGCCGTCGCCGCGGCGACCGGCTACGCCATCACGACTCGGCAGTTTGCTCCCTCGCAGTTTGGCGCGGCATTCTGCTCACTTTTTGCCGACGATGACTGAGATTTTATCTGGCAGGTTGATGCAACCACCCTCACCGTCAGCAACCTGAGCTTCGTCGGTGCGTTCGCCACGCCCTTCTCCGCATAGGCGAAACAACGTACTTTAGTGCGAGCTGAAACGCCTCGCGCCTGCCCATACCGTGCTGCTTTTGTGTGCGGGTCAACTTCACGTACCGGTGAATTCCTGAGCCGACTCATTGCACCCAATACCGTTAGCGCCGCGTGAAATGCATCGTTTCGCGCTGCTCTGTTGCCTGCTCGCGACCTGTACGGTGATCGATATCGAAGGCAACGCAATCACCGCGAGCCATATCGAAGACCACACGGGTATGGTCAAGGTGCCGGCGTCACCGCCTGCTTCGTCGCTATCTCAATAATTGTCAATTTGCATGCCATGATTTAAATTGTGCAGCGCCACGTAATAGAGACGGTCAGGATGGGAGCCACGAAAATTGAGACGGTGCAGACTTCCGCCCGCGTAGTCAAAAGGTCAGTCGTAAATAATTGAGAGTATTTGTGAGTTATCTTCTAAAACAAACATTTTGACGAAAGCGGCTTCGCCATCCTTCCCAGTTTCTATTCGCCAGAACAGATAGATGAGGTTGTCGATTCGATCACAGAGCGTAAGCTCGATCGACCGATGAATGTGACAGTGGACCTGCTAGACACAGGAGAACGTAGTTTCCTGGGTTTGCTGACACCGCAGGAAAAATCGCGACGCGACGGATGAAGATCAACGATCTCTATCTCGATATGGCTGGAGTTCGCGAACTTGCACTGTCAGAGCGGATCGCTCCGATTCTTCGGGATCTATTGGGCCACTTGCCTGCACTCTGTAACAGTCTCTACTTCGAAAAAGGCAGTCAACAACCCGCCCACGTCGACTCGATTTACATGACTCCGACAACTCCCGATCACCTGATCGCTATCTGGGTTGCGCTTGAAGACGCGCACGTGGATGCAGGGCAACTGGAATACTACCCAGGTAGTCATAAAATCGAGCAGATGATTTTCAGCAACGGTACGCCCCACTTTGTACCTGATGAAATGCCAAAGTGGCATGCGTATATGGACGCCGAGGTGGAGCGGCATGGCTTTGAGAAGAAAACCTTCTCGGCAAGAAAAGGTGACGTATTGATCTGGCACGCCAACCTGCTGCATGGCGGTGGTCCGATCGCGGACCCGTCGCGCACGCGCAAGTCGCTCGTCTTCCACTATTTCTCTGCCGACGACGCGACGAACCTCGATCTGAAATTGCACCCCATGTCGTGCGGATTCTGGATTGATCGGCCCATCCAGGACGTTCCAGAGGAAGCGTTTGAGCGCGCCCGCTTCGAGAAAGCGTATCTCACCAAATATCCGGACGTGGCACGAGCCGTGAAGGAGAGCAGGTTCGTTTCAGGTATTCAACACTACGATCTTTTTGGAAAGGCGGGGGGGCGCTCAATCTGAAACTCTCCACGTTGCAACGACAAAGAGCAAGCGTCATTGAGTCTCGTTTGCGCATCCTGGCAATACTTTCAGAGCGTCATATCGTCCCAACGATAACAAAGTTTCAATATTTACAACGCCTCATTTCGGCCAAATTTCGCGAGCCTGGAAATGCATCGCGCATTTAATTAATGAATCGAAACACTTCGCGCAGCGTCGACATCATCGCTCACAGAGGAACCATGAAATGAGCGGTCAGACGCGAACACAGATCACCTGGCTCAAAGCGTTCTGGTTGCTCTTCAAAGGTAGCCCGGAAGTCGTTGGCAAGGGCTACAAGTGGAAATCCTGCATCCTGAATTTGGCGCTCGTCTGGACCATTGGGACGCCGTTCATCTTTCAACTTTTTGACGCCCAATTCTCTGGTTCGCTGCCGCCGGAAGCGCCGCTGATCAGGGGGACTGGCAGGTTTGTCCACAAGTTCACCCAGTTCGGTATCCGGAGCGTGCCCTATGTGGACTTCGAGACCGACGATGGCCGGCACTATGTAACTGGCCGCTACGTGATGGACAGCATCGGTCTCGAAGCGCTGGCCCGGACCAAGCCGCCAGTTCATGTGTACGCCGAGGGATTCCTGCTTGAGAACGGCAAGGGATCGTACTGGCCTCTCGTAATTCGTACGCCCGGCGGCATAGACCTGATCCCGCAACAGCGCCTGCAGGATTCGCTGCGGCGTGCCCGTCGTTACCCTTGGAAAGCGCTCATGGTGATGTATTCGATCGCCGGTGTGTTGTGGGCGATCAGCACTCTGAACGCCTATCGCCTGAAGAAAAAACTGTCAAAGGAGGACGTGTAAATGCCAACAGAAGACCCAGCACGACGACGCGGTATTCAATCTCACGAAGGCCGAAGGAGACACGCAGACGGCGCTGGGCACGCTGGCCTCAGACATGGGGCTTAACCCGAACGTACCGCTTGCTGTGCTCTCCGTCACGGAGAATGCCAGTCCCGACGAGACCTTTAGCCGCTCGGTCGCGGCGATGATCGACGATGTCAAACGGGCGCACCCGCGCGTGCTGGCGGCGCAGGCGCAGTTCGAGTCCGCGAACGCCGCCATCGCCCAGACACGTGCGCAAGGGTTACCGAACGTCAGTCTCATTGCGAAGTACAGCCGCAACAACCAACCGACGAGCCTGGGTCTGGGTGTTCAAACGTTTCCGGCAACCGGGCGTGATGCCTACATCGGCGTGCAGGTAAGTATTCCGTTTTTCGAAGGGTTCGGGCGGCATTACCAGATCCGGCAAGCCGAGGCTGAAGCAGAACGTCAACGCGACGCGGCCGCGGAAACACAGCAGCAGGTGGCGCTTGATGTCTGGGCGGGTTATCAGACGCTGCGCACTGCCACGCGAAATGCGATGCATAGCGAGACGGCGCTCGCGATTGCCCGACGCTCATTCGACGCCGCTGAGCATCGCTACCGGGTAGGTGTGGGGAACATCCTCGAAGTACTGAACACGCAGACATCGCTTGCCACGGCTCAGCAACGGCGCGTTCAGACGCTCGCTGACTGGCACAATGCGAAACTGCAACTGGCATCGAGGCTCGGCCGCCTTGACATGAACAGCGTTGGGGATGAATGATAAGCCGCCATACGGTGCGCGGCTTCGACGGCGAAACGATGCTCGCGGCCGAACGCGGTTTCTTCTGGCGCAACGGTCGACGCCTGAAACTGCTCAATTCTGAATACCTGTACGGAGCAACCAGTTCAAGTTGCCTGGCGGGGAGCAACGTCCATTTGAGCAGCACGGATCTCGCTGCTCCCTTCTTGCGGGACCGCTTGTGCTTGGCGGGCTGACGTTGACGGCCGCTACTGCCGCGCCCCCGCAGAAGCCCCATCCCCCGACGCCGCAACACCCATCTTCGCACCACCCGCACTCGTGCTGTCGTTGCCGGCCTGGTGCGCTTTCTGACAACCCGCCACGCCGGAGATCAATGGCGTAAGCAGTAACACAGCCAATATGAATCGTTTCATCTCGGCTCCTCGCGTCGATCATTGGTAACGCCGCCAACGCATAACCCGTAACCGCAGCACTAGGCATGCCCACCCGCACC
>NZ_VZQP01000026.1:0-118271 GCF_014397655.1 Paraburkholderia sp. UCT31 | reverse complement strand
CCCGTTCCCCGAATTAAAGTTTCACCCTTCCCCGCCGTCAATCAGATCATCCCGCCACTTAAATTAGCTGCCGACTATGGACAATCTCGTCGACGCACACGTCGAGGACACCCAGCCCGCCGCGGCATCCCCGATGCTCGAGCCTGATACGGTGCCGGTAGGCACGCCGCTCCCATGGCCGATCGTCGATGCCGACGGCACGCTGCTCTTCGCAAGCGCGACGACGCTCGCGACCACCGACGAGCGCGCCTTTCTGTTTCAACACTTCCGCCCGCAACGCGGCGACCTGTTCGACCTCGGCGCACAACAACCGCCGGCGCCAACCGCCCAGCCTGACCACGCCGGTGAGTTGACGCTGAAAGACATGCACCTCGAGATCGGCACATTGATCGGCATGCGTTCGCAACTCGGCAGCGGCGCGCCGATGCAACCTTGCGGCATCATCGGTTTCGCGCCGAATCATGCGCTGTTCGTCACGCCGCCGATGCTGCAGGGCCAACCGCTGCCGCTCACGCCCGGCGAGAACGTCGAGGTCGTCGCGATCGCGAGGCAGGCCGTGTTCCGTTTCGTCTGCACGGTCGAAGCGGTCTGCCGCGTGCCGTTCGACTATGCCGTGTTGTCGAGGCCCGGTATGGTCCGCCGGCTCCGTGAGCGCAAATCGATCCGCGTCCATGCGCACCTGCCCGTGCGGTTTGGCATCGGCAGGAGCGGTGACACTTACGAAGGCCTTGGACTCGCCAAGGGCATCAGCGCGCTCGGCATGTCGTTGAGTGCGTCGTGGACACTGGGCGAAGTCGGCGAGCGGCTGCGCATCGCGTTCCGGCTGAAGTCGGCCGAATACGATTCACAGATCGAGACGACGGCGGTGATCCGCAACGTTCAGAAGGGCAAAACGCCTGGCGAGCCGTCCATGCATGGGCTAGAACTGGATCAACTCGATTCCGTTCAACAGATGGCGATGAAGGTGTTCGTGTTCGATCGTCAGGAGGATGTGCAGCACTGGTCCAACGGACTGAAATAAGCGGTACGGCCACAAAAGCAACGCGCGTGCGGACACAGCAGCGTCGACCTCGCTGCGCACACATCGATCAGCCGAGCAACTCTTCCGGCGTCAACCGCCGCGCTCCCCAGGCATTGGCGAGCACCTCGCAACGACCGAGCCGTATCGCACCACGCTCGAAATCGACGAACACGACTTCATCGACGTCGGCCGGCCGCGCGGGTTCGTCGCTCGTGCGGCCGTCGGTCAGAATCCATAACCAGCGCTGCTGGGCCGGCCGTCGCCGCGCGCAGCGTTCGAGCAGTTGCGCGGCGCTGCGCACGCCCGACGCGAGCGGCGAACCGCCGCCTCCGCCCACGGGCGCGAGCCATCGCTCGTTCCACCAGCGCGGCACGGCCGGGCCGAAGCGCACATCCGCTCCCGCACCGCCGAAGCAGATCAGCGCAGCCTCGGCGCGCATCGCACTCGCACGGTCGAACAAGGCAGTCAGTAGACCCTTCGCCAACGCGAGGCGTTGGCCCGCCAGCATCGACCCGGAGCAATCGAGCACGAAGCAATGCAGCACACCGCCACGCGGCACTTCCCGTACGAAGCGCAGATGCTCACGACGCAGCGTGTGCTCGCGCATCGCGGCGAGCGTCGGTGGCCATGCAATGCGCCTGCTGCCCGGTTCGCCGCGCGACGTGTCGCGCGAATCCGCCCCCACGCCTCGTCGCCATCGAAAACCGCTGCGCGAGTCAGCGGCGGCGCCTTTCCGATGGCTCAGCGTTTTTTTGCGTCGAGCGCAATGACGCCTTTGACAGGCAAAGCCGCGGCCGGCTCGGGCGGCAGGTAGCCCCACTCGGAGTCGGCGGAAGGTGTCGTGGATCCAGCCGTATCGCCAGACGCACCCTCAGCGAGCTCCCGTGCCGGCGCCTCGCTTTCTGGCCGGCGCTGATTCGCATGTTGCGAATCATGCTGACGCCGCCGATGAAGCAGCACCGGATCGGCAACGCGCTCCACATGTCGCACCGTCACCGCACCTGCCCGTTCGAATGCGGCCAGCGCGCGCGCCGCGCGCAGCATCACGAGGTCGGCGCGCAGGCCGTCGACGGCCGCCTCGATGCATAGCGCGCTCACGCGCGCATGGACGGCGTCATCGAACGACAGCAGCGGCAGCGCCGCGCGCGCCGAGCGAATTCGCTGCACGTATGAAGCCTGCTGCTCCGCGTAAGCGGTACGAAACCCAGCGGGATCGAGATCGAACGCGAACCGCGCTTTGACGATCGCCTGCCGCACCCGCGGCTCGAACGTGTTCTGCAACTCCACCATCAGACCGAAGCGGTCGATCAATTGCGGCCGCAACTCGCCCTCTTCGGGATTCATCGTGCCGATCAGCACGAAGCTCGCGTCATGACTATGCGACACGCCATCGCGTTCGACGGTATTCACGCCGCTCGCCGCCGCATCGAGCAACGCATCGACGAGCGCATCGGGCAGCAGATTGACTTCGTCGACGTACAGCACGCCGCGATGCGCCTTCGCGAGCAGCCCCGGCGAGAAGCGCACCGAGCCGTCGCGCAACACGCTTTCGATATCGAGCGTGCCGATCAGACGATCCTCGCTCGCGCCAAGCGGCAGATTCACGAGCTCTCCCTCCGGCAGCAGTTCGGCGAGCGCGCGCGCGGCAGTCGACTTCGCAGTGCCACGCGGTCCGCTGATCAATACGCCGCCCAAGCCCGGATCGATCGCCGCGAGCACCAGCGCCTGCTGCAACGAGGCCTGGCCGATCAGCGCCGCAAACGGAAAAACGGGCCGCGCCGCCGTACCCGATACACAGGCGGAGCAACCCGCGTCGTCCGCTCCTCGCATCGCTCCATTCATGTTTGTCTTCCTTCGATCTGCTGTTCGCTCGCCAGCAGATGCGTTTCCACCTGCGCGCGATAGTCACCCGGCTGCTGCCACAGCCCCCGCTGCATCGCCTCGAGCAAACGCTCGCAGATCGAATGCAGCGCATGGGGATTGTGCCGTTGCATGAATGCGCGCGTATCGGCGTCATTCAGATAAGCATCGGCGACGAGCGCGTATTGATGATCCGCGATCACGCGCGCGGTCGCGTCGTAGCCATACAGATAATCGACGGTCGCGGCGATCTCGGCCGCTCCCTTGTAGCCGTGGCGCTTCACGCCGTCGAGCCATTTCGGATTGACCACGCGCGAGCGGATCACGCGCGCGATCTCCTCCTGCAACGTCCGCACGCGCGGCGCGGCCGGATTGCTGTGATCCGCGTGATAGACGCGCGGCTGCTGACCTGCCAGATGCCGCACCGCCGCGACCATGCCGCCCTGAAACTGGTAGTAGTCGTTCGAATCGAGCACGTCGTGCTCGCGGTTGTCCTGGTTCTGCAGCACGAGGTCCATCGCTGCGAGGCGCGTGCCAAACGCTTGATGCGCTTCCTCGCCCGCGCTCTTCTGCGCGTACGCATATCCGCCCCACGCCTGATACGCGTTCGCGAGATCGGCGTCGGTCTGCCATTGGCGCGAGTCGATCATCTGCTGCAGACCCGCGCCGTACGTGCCCGGCCGCGCGCTGAACACGCGCCAGCCGGCGCGCTTGCGCGCTTCGACCGGGTCCATGCCGCGCGCGATCAACGCATCGCGTTCGCGCTGCACGCGCGCGCGAATCGGATTCAGCTCCGCGGGCTCGTCGAGTTCGGCAACCGCTTGCACGGCCGCATCGAACAGATGCATCACGTTCGCGAACGCATCGCGAAAGAAACCGGATACGCGCAACGTGACGTCGATACGCGGCCGATCGAACGCGTCGATCGGCATGATCTCGAAGTCCGTCACACGGTGGCTGCCCGGCGCCCATTTCGGCCGCACGCCGAGCAGCGCGAGCGCCTGCGCGATATCGTCGCCGCCGGTGCGCATCGTCGCGGTGCCCCAGACCGACAGGCCGATCGCGCGGGGATAATCGCCGTGCTCCTGCAGATGCCGCTCGATCAGTTGCTGCGCCGATTTCAGGCCGAGTGCCCACGCGGCTTGCGTCGGCACCGCGCGCGTGTCGACCGAATAGAAGTTGCGGCCGGTGGGCAGCACGTCGGGCCGACCGCGCGACGGCGAACCGCTCGGACCTGGCGGCACGAAACGTCCTTCGAGGCCGCGCTTCAGTTGCGTCATTTCCTGCGGGCCGCAGGCGTCGAGACGCGGCAGCACGTCGTCGCACAGGCGTGCGATCACCTGTGCCGCTTGCGGCAGATTTTCGTCGGCTACGGGGACGGCCGGCGAACGATCCGCGACATCGCAATCGACACCGCAGACGCCGCGCAACAGCTCGCCCGCGAGCAATTCCAACCGCTCGCGCGTATCGCCGTAATGTCGCCACGGCGCATCGCTGACCCGCTGCAATACCTCGGGTCGCGGGCCGTCCCATGCGGCGGCCCAATCCACCGTCAACGGGTCGAACCGATGATCGATGCGCAGATCGCGCGCCAGCGCGTCGACGAGCCCCGCCTTGCCGCCCTGCCCATCGCCGACCGGAAAGCGCCCGAGCGCGAGCAGCGTGTCGCGCCGCTGCACGCCGCGCGGCGACTGCCCGAACGTATGCAGGCCATCGCGAATCTGCGCTTCCTTCAGCTCGCACAGCCACGCATCGACGCGTGTGAGCAGCGCGTCTTCATCGTCCTGTCGGTTCGGCGCCGCGAGACTCAGCTCTTCGTGCAACCGATGCTCGACGATCGTCGTCAGAATCGTGCGACGCAAGAGCTTCGCGCGACGCGAATCGACCATCAATGCCTCGTAGTATTCGTCGACCTGGCGTTCGAGGTCCTGCAGCGGCCCATAGTTTTCGGCGCGTGTAAGCGGTGGCATCAGATGATCGATGATCACCGCCTGCGCGCGCCGCTTCGCCTGGCTGCCCTCGCCCGGATCGTTGACGATGAACGGATACAGATGCGGCATCGGTCCGAGAATCAGATCGGGCCAGCATGCGTCGCTCAAGGCGACGCTTTTGCCCGGCAGCCATTCCAGGTTGCCGTGCTTGCCGACGTGCACGACCGCGTCGATGCCGAACTGATGGCGCAGCCAGAAATAGAACGCGAGATATGCGTGCGGCGGTACGAGCTCCGCATCGTGATAGCTCGCGTAGTCGCCGTGCTCGCGCGAACGCGCAGGCTGAATGCCGACGAACACCTGGCCGCAGCGCCAGCCGGCGATCATGAAGCGGCCTCGCCGCAGCGTGGGGTCCTGCTCGGGCTTGCCCCAGCGAGCGTTCAACGCGTCGCGCACGCTCGCCGGCAACGCGTTGAACTGCGCGAGGTAGTCGTCGAGTGCGAGGCTTTGCAGGGCCGGACGCAGATCGCGTACGACCGGATCGTTGGTCACGCCTTCGGTCAGCCTGTTCAACAACGCGTCGCCGTTTTCGGGCAATTCGCCGACACGATAATCTTCATCGCGCAGCATCGACAGAATGCCGACCACCGACGCCGGCGTATCGAGCCCGACGCCATTGCCGATGCGCCCTTCGCTCATCGGATAGTTGGCGAGAATCAACGCGATTTTCTTGTCGGCGTTATCGAGCGAACGCAAACGGCACCAGCGCCGGCTCAGCTCGGCGAGAAAGCGCACCCGTTCGAGGTCGGGCTGATAGCGGACCACGTCGACCTGCGTATGCGCACAGCGATACGCGAGCCCCTTGAAGCTGATCGCGCGCGTGATGATGCGCCCGTCCACTTCGGGCAGCGCGATATGCATCGCGATGTCGCGCGAATTGAGGCCGTGGTTGTCCTTCAGCCAGTCTTCGCGATTGCCGCCGCTCAGGATTACCTGGAACACCGGCGCGTCGCCGGCGAGCGCGAGCGGCTCCGGGTCGTCGATCGCGGAAGCAGCGAACGCGGTCGTGTTCAGCACGAGCGCGACACCATGTTGGGCGCACAGCGACTGCACGACATCGCGGCTCACCGCATCCTTCAGCGACGTGATCGCGAGCGGCAGCGGATTGAGCCCTTGCGCTTCGAGCGCGTCGATCAGCGCATCGAACACCGCGGTATTGGCGGCCTGCAGATGCGCCTTGTAGAACAGAATCGCGACGACCGGCGCGTCTTGCCGCCAACGCGCCTCCCAGTCGGCGACGATGGGGGTATCGCGCTCGGGGTGATACAACGACGCGGCCGGCAACGCGCGCGGCGGATCGGGTTCGCGCCCCCAGTCGAGCGCGCGATACGCGATGCAGCGCAAAAACGCCTCGGCGTTCTGCGGACCGCCCTCGCGCAGATAGCGCCACAGCTGCTGGCACAACTCGGCGCTCGCGGTGCTGCGCGCGAGCAGGTTCGGGTCTTCCTGCAGATCGCCGGAAAACATCGCGAGTGTTTGCTGTTTGCGCTGCGCGAGCGCGACCACCTGCTCGATGCCGTACGGCCAATACGTTTCGCCGCCGAGATGATCGACGACGACCACGCGCGCATGCTGCAACACGTCGTCCAGATAGAAATCGACCGAGGCAGGCTGACGCAGATACGTGACGTTCGCGAGCCGCACGCTCGGAAAGCCGTCGCCGAGACGCGGCACCACGCTCGCGAGCAGCGACAGCGTGGTGTCGGCGGAACTGAGCACGACGATCTCGGCGGGCTGCTGATCGATGCGGATCACGCCCTGCGTATCGTCGACGAAGCCGCCCGGCGTCGTGCGCAGCAGATGCATGCTGGTGCGCCCGTTTATGCCGTCGCGTTCGACGTCGCGCCGAGCGCCGCGTCGAACGCCTGTTGCAGCGCGTGTTGGTCGAGGTCTGCGCCGATCAGCACGAAGCGGCTCAACGCGCCGTCGCCATTTTCACCCGCTTGCCAGCGCCGGTCGAAGTAGCTGTCGAAGCGCCGGCCCACGCCCTGGATCACGAGACGCATCGCCGCGCCCTGCAGTGCCGCGAAGCCTTTGACACGGTAAATCGTGTGGGTTTCGACGAGCGTCTGCAAGGCGGCGAGCGCCGCGTCGCGCGACGGTACCGATGCCTGCACGACGACCGAATCGAATTCATCGTGGTGATGATCGGGGTCGTCGGCGGAACCGTGGTGGTCATGACGCAGGTGGATCGTCTCTTCCGACGCCGCTTCGAGGCCCAGCAGCGTATGCAGGTCGAGCCGCCCCTGCTGCGCACGCACGATCTTCACCTGCGGCGGAATCTCCGCGCGGATCGCGGCTTCGACCTCGTGCTGCCGCGACTCGTCGATCAGATCGGTCTTGTTCAGAATCACCAGATCGGCCGCCGACAACTGGTCTTCGAACAGCTCGTGCAGCGGCGACTCGTGATCGAGATTCGGATCGGCCTTGCGCTGTGCATCGACGGCGAGCGGGTTATCGGCGAACTGGCCGCTTGCGGCGGCCGGCCCGTCCACCACCGTCACCACCGCGTCGACCGTGAAGCCATTGCGGATCTGCGGCCAGTTGAACGCCTGCACGAGCGGCTTCGGCAACGCGAGCCCCGACGTTTCGATCAGCACGTGATCGAGTTCGTCGCGGCGCTCCGCGAGCTTTTCCATCACCGGGAAAAATTCTTCCTGCACGGTGCAGCACAAACAACCGTTCGCGAGTTCATACAATTGCCCTTCGGTCTCGACGCCGTTTTCATCGCAACCGATGCCGCAGCCCTTGAGGATTTCGCCGTCGATGCCGAGCTCGCCGAACTCGTTGACGATCACCGCGATGCGCTTGCCGCCCGCATGCTGAAGAATGTGCCGCAGCAGCGTGGTTTTGCCGCTGCCGAGAAAGCCCGTGATGATCGTGACGGGGATCTTGCGCAATTGAGTTTGCATCGTGAGGTCCATCCCTTGGCGTTGATCGGTATGCCGGAAAGTCCGCGCGCGGGTCCGCGTCGGCTGGCGAATGGAGCGAATGAAGCACGCGCAGCAGTACCAGCGATCACCGGACACGGGGACGAACGACGGCATGGCCGCGACAACGGAAATACAGAAAGCGGAACTGAGGTCATGAACGCGCCGCCGCATCCCCGCGGCGGTCGTTCTGCTTCTTTGGGCCGGTATCCGGGCTGGCGAAAGCGCCGCTTCCCCTTCCCGGCCGAGTGGTTTCTCGTCCAGTGGTGAAATGTCCACGCGACCTTGCGCGAGGACATCGAAGCCGGCACTGCGGTGCCCGGCTATCAAGCCGGAACCGCTTTTCGCTTACCGTTGCGGGGACAGCACAGGTTAGCCGCTCCAGAGCAGGTGGCTCCCTGTTTCCCGTTTAACTGCATGCGCACGAGCGCGCACGCGAGCACCCAAAGTGCGTGCGAGTGTAGGCCCGGGGACTTGCGCAGTCAAGCAACGCACCGAGCCGGAAAGCGCCGCCGAGGCTTATCCGGCAAGGCGCCATGTGCTATCGTATGCGCGCGTTTGGTGCCCGCACATGCGCTCGCGTGTGCAGTTAAACGGGAAACAGGCAGCGCCTCGCGCGTTCAACCTGTGCTGTCCCCGCAACGGTAAACGACCTGCGGCGCGCGATTCGATTCGCCTTCGATTCCGACGTGCCGCGCATGCGTTTTTTGATGCCACTGTCCCGCGAATCCACAAACCGGGACGGGAAGGCGAAGCGCATGAGGCCGCCAGCCCGGATACCGGCCAGACGCGGAGGCGGTGCCGCATTGCATCCGTGCATCACGTGGCGCCGCCGGCCGCCGGAATCCGCGGGGAACGGATGTGAAGGCGTAGCAGCGCGGCATCGCGCGTGCCCGGATTCGCAGTTGCGCATGACCTCTATATTCACCGCCGCGCGCGCTGTCGCACGCCGCTTCTCTTCTTCCATCACCGCATGGCGCGCGCCATGCACGCCGCGATGACGCGCGCCTGGCTGATCGGCGCCGGTCCCGGCGACGTCGAACTGATCACGCTGAAGGCCACCCGCGCGCTCGCGCAGGCCGATGTCGTGCTCGTCGACGATCTGGTGAATCCCGACGTGCTGCAGTTCGCGCGCACCGACGCGCAAGTCGTGTACGTCGGCAAACGCGGCGGCCATCCGTCGACGCCGCAAGCCGACATCGTCGCGCAAATGCTCGGGCATCTGCGCGCGGGGCGCAGCGTCGCGCGGCTCAAGGGCGGCGATCCGTTCGTGTTCGGCCGCGGCGGCGAAGAGTTGCAGGCGCTACAGGCCGCGGGTATTGAAGTCGACGTGATCAACGGCATCACGGCCGGCATCGCGGCGCCCGCGGCGCTCGGTATCGCAGTCACGCATCGTGATCACGCGCAGGGCGTCGTGTTCGTCACCGGCCACGGCGCCGGCAGTGGCGAACCGGACTGGGCCGCGCTCGCCGCGACGCGCATGACGCTGGTGATCTACAAGGGCATGCGCCGGCTCGGCGAGATCGCCCGCGCATTGCTCGCGGCCGGCATGTCCGCCGACACGCCGTGCGCGGCGATCGAGTCGGCGACGCGGCCTGAGCAGCGTCATGTGCTCGCGCCGCTTCGCGAGTTCGCCGAGGCGGTGGCGCGCGCGGGGCTCGGCTCGCCGGCGATCGTCGTGATCGGCGGTGTGGCGTCGCTCGCACTGGCGCGTGATGCGGCCAAACGCGAGGCCGGCGTTGCTCACGAACTGGCAGCGAGCGCGACACGACACGGACTCGGACGCGCGATCAAAACGCTGAGCGTCGGCATCGGTTGCCGCTTGCACAGCGAAGCCGCTGATATCGAAGCCGCCGTCCGCGCAGCGCTCGGATCGAATGCCTTCGAGCAGATCCGCGCGATCGCGACGATCGACACCAAAGCCAACGAAGCCGGTCTGCTCGAATTCTGCTCGCGTCATCAGCTGCCGCTGCAACTGTTCAGCCGCGAGCAGATCGCCGCGGTACCGGTCGCGTCGCCGTCGGCGGCGGCACACGCGCATCTCGGCGTCGATGGTGTGTGCGAGCCGTGCGCGCTGCTGGCGGCAACGGCGCCGGACTCCACCACAACCGCGCAAAACGCGCGTCTGATCGTACGCAAGACCGCGCACGCCGGCATCACGGTGGCGATCGCAGCGGCGAACAACGCTGCCCTTAGCGACGCGACCCCATCCCATCCCGCCTCTCAAAACCAGGACCCCCGATGAAAACCGATCCGGAATCACATCAACGCATGACCGAACGCCGCCGCGAAGGCCACGAAAAGAAGCAGGCCAGCGCGACCGTCGAAAAAGGCCTGCTGATCGTCAACACCGGCACCGGCAAGGGCAAGAGCACGGCCGCGTTCGGCATGGCCGTGCGGGTGCTCGGCCACGGCATGCGGCTCGGCGTCGTGCAGTTCATCAAAGGCGCGCTGCATACGTCGGAGCGCGATTTCCTCGGCGCGATCGCGCAATGCGATTTCGTCACGATGGGCGACGGCTACACGTGGAACACGCAGAACCGCGAGGCCGACATGGCGACCGCGCGCAAAGGCTGGAACGAAGCGCGGCGGATGATCGAAAGCGGCGACTACCAGATGGTGATCCTCGACGAGTTGAACACCGTGCTGAAGTACGAATACCTGCCGCTCGACGAAGTGCTCGCGGTGATCAACGCGCGTGCGCCGATGTTGCACGTCGTCGTGACCGGACGCCATGCGCCGGACGCGCTGATCGAAGCCGCCGACCTCGTCACCGAAATGCGCGCGATCAAGCATCCGTATCGCGAGCAAGGTGTGAAGGCGCAGCGCGGCGTGGAGTTCTGAGCGATGTCGGCGTCCCCCAACGGGGCTTGGTCCGGGGCGCCCCCCAAGGGGAGTTGCTCCGCGGCGTCCCCCCAGGGGACTTCCTTCGGGGCGTGCCCCGCGCTGTTCATCAGCGCGCCCGCGTCGGGACAAGGCAAAACCACGATCACCGCCGGTCTCGCGCGCTATCACCGGCGGCTCGGACGTCGCGTGCGCGTGTTCAAGACCGGACCGGATTTTCTCGATCCGATGATCCTCGCGCGCGCGAGCGGCGCGCCGGTGCTGTCGCTCGATCTGTGGATGGTCGGCGAAAGCGCATGCCGCAACCTGCTCGCGCGGGCGGCGCAAGAAGCCGATCTGATCCTGATCGAAGGCGTGATGGGCCTGTTCGACGGCACGCCGAGCAGCGCCGATCTGGCGACCACGTTCGGTGTGCCGGTGCTCGCGGTGATTTCCGCGCAGGCGATGGCGCAGACCTTCGGCGCGCTCGCATTCGGCCTTGCGCGCTTCAGGCCGCAACTGCCGTTCCACGGCGTGCTCGCGAATCGCGTCGGCTCCGCCCGGCACGCGCAGATGTTGCAGGAAGCACTGCCGCCCGGGTTGCGCTGGTGCGGCCACCTCGCCGCGAGCGACGAGATCACACTGCCCGACCGCCACCTCGGCCTACACCAGGCCGATGAAATCGACGATCTCGAAGCGCGCCTCGAACGCGCGGCGGATACGCTCGCGTCGACCGCGCTCGCCGAACTGCCGCGCCCGGTCGATTTCGGCGTGCCCTCGCCCGAAGTGCTGCCGCGTCTGCTCGAAGGCAAGCACATCGCGATCGCGCGCGACGCCGCGTTCTCGTTCATCTATCCGGCCAACGTCGCGCTGCTCGAAGCGCTCGGCGCGCGGCTCAGCTATTTCTCGCCGCTCGCCGACGAAGCGTTGCCCGCCGGCACGCACGCGCTCTATCTGCCGGGCGGCTATCCCGAGTTGCATATGGCGACGCTCGCGGGCAACGTGAACAGCGCCGCATCGATCCGAGCGCACGTCGAGGCGGACAAACCGCTGGTCGCCGAATGCGGCGGCATGCTCTATCTGCTCGACACGCTGACCGACGCGCAAGGCACTAGCACGCCGATGCTGGGCCTGCTGCCCGGTCACGCGACGATGCAAACGCGCTTCACGTCGCTCGGCATGCAGCAGATCGATGGCGTCCACGGCACGCTGACCGGGCACACGTTCCACTACTCGAAGCTCGCGACGCCGCTAGCGCCGCAGCGCTTCGCCACGCGCGCGCACAGCGACGCGCGCGGCGAAGCGGTGTTCCGCGTGGGCCCGATTGTGGCAACCTATATGCACGCTTACTGGCCCTCCAACCCGGCTTTCACGGCCGCCCTCTTTCATGGCGAAACCTTTTGACGACTCCGAGCGCGATGCGGTCTATCGCGCGATTTACGAACGCCGCGACATGCGCCACTTCGTGCCCGATCCGGTCGATCCGGCGGTGCTGCGGCGTCTGCTCGACGCGGCGCATCACGCGCCGAGCGTCGGCTACATGCAGCCGTGGCGGATCGTGCGCATCACCGACGCGGCGCTGCGCACGGGCTTGCGCGACATCGTCGAGCGCGAACGGCTCGCCACCGCCGACGCGCTCGGCAAGCGCCGCGACGAGTTCATGAAGCTGAAGGTGGAAGGCATGCGCGAATGCGCGGAGCTGCTGGTGATCGCGTTGATGGACGGGCGCGAGCGCCACGTCTTCGGCCGTCGCACGCTGCCGGAGATGGATCTCGCGTCGGTCGCGTGCGCGATCCAGAACATGTGGCTCGCCGCGCGCGCGGAAGGACTCGGGCTTGGTTGGGTGTCGCTATTCGATGTCGACGCGGTGCACCAGCTACTGGCGATGCCGGAAGGCGCGCGGCCGGTCGCGATTCTGTGCCTGGGCCACGTCGCTGCCTTCTATAGCGAGCCGATGCTCGAAACGGAGCGCTGGGCGAGCCGTCTGCCGCTCGCCGATTGCGTGTTCGAAAACCGCTGGCCGCAAGACGAGCCGGCGCAGGAATAACTGATACTCGCGGCCCCGGCGACCCGAGGCTGCGTTTTAACGCTGCAGCGGCTCCATCGAGTCGACGTTCGGCACACCGCTCGTCTTGTCGATGCTGAGCTTCACACGCCAGTCGGCCGGCGCATCGAACGGCAGCTTCGCGAGCGCGGTTTTCACGAGCAACGGCAGTGCATGCAGCGGGTCCGCATCGCGATCCATGAACACCGCGCCGACCTTGTAGCGCTCGGCGCCGCTCGCGTAGTCGAAAAAACGCAGCGTCAGCGCGTGCTGATACTTGCGCCCAAACAGCAGCGCGCCTGGACCGTCGCTGCCCGCGCCGCAATCGGCGGGCGCGCAATCCTCACCGCCGATGCCGATCGACGCCGGCCGCGTGCTATACGCGATCGACAGCAGATAATGCGCGGGCTTGCCCGCTGTATCGACGAACCCGTGTTTCGCCAACTCGTCGCGCAACAGCTTTTCGACTTGCGGATGATCGGCGCTGTCGTCCTGCGGCTGCGTGCGCGCGAGCGAATAGGTCTGCTCGCCTTGCAGCGCAACGGCGCGGTCGGCGCCGTTAGCGGAGACGGTGTGCACGTCGGCGCTCAGGCCCGCGCAAGCGGTGAGGCTCGCCGCGGCCAGCGCGGCACAGAGGTGAGCGATCTTTGCCATTTTTTGTTTTCTCTCTGGTACATCGAATACATCAAAGGCGCATCAGACGCGCGGTGCGATCGATTCGTCGAGGGGCGCGTCGTCGAGCGCGGGCAGCCAGATCGTGAAGGCCGTCCCCTCGCCGGGCGCGCTGACGACTTCGACGCTGCCACCGTGGCGCGTGACGACGGTTTTGACAAACGCCATGCCGAGTCCCGCCCCACCCACTTCCGGCCGCTCCGCCTCGTGAAAACGGCGAAAGCGCTCGAACAATCCCGCTTGCTGCTCCTCAGGAATGCCATAGCCCTGGTCGCGGATCGTGCACGACACGCGCGGCGCCTCGCTGCCCGCGCGCTTTGCCGCCGGCTGGCCAGTGAAGCTGCACACGATGCGCGTGTCGGGCGGACTGTACTTGACCGCGTTGTTCAGGATATTGACCAGCGCGCGTGTCATCAGCGAGCGGTCGGCACAGATCCAGGGATCGTCGTCGGCGTCGTCGCCGGATTCCGTATGCAGCGCGATGCGCTTCGCATGCGCCTGCGGCCAGACCTCGTCGCTCGCATCGATGACGAGTTCGGTCAGACTCAGCGGCTCGAGCACATAGGCCTGCGATTCGGCCCGCGCCAGTTGCACGAAGTCGTCGGCAAGCGTGAGCGCGCGTTGCGCGTAGCGTTCGATGCGCTCCAGCACGCTGCGCGCGAGCGCAGCCTCGGTCCGCGCGCGCTCGATCTCGACCAGCGCAATGATCGACGCCTGCGGCGAGCGCATGTCGTGCGACAGCAGCCGCAGCGCGTCTTCGCGCTGACGCTCGGCCGCATGGAGCGCCGACACGTCGACGAGACCGGCGATCCAGCCGGTCGTCTCGCCCTGCGCGTTGGTGCAGGTCGCATAACGCAGCAGATGGTCGCGCTCGTTCGCGTCGCGCACCTCGACGCCCTGCGCCATCAGCGCCGCGAACTCGCCGCGCGTCGGATCGAGGAGCGCCGGCCAATGCGCGTGCGCGGACAGATTGCGCTCGTCGTCGGTGGCCGCGCCGGTGTCGATCGTCTTCACGAGCGTGAGGCCGCCGAGCACGCTCTGCATCGGCTGGCCTTCGGGCATCGGCGCGCCTAGCCGCGCGAAATGCGCTTTCGCCGCGTGATTCGCGATCAGCACGACGCCGGCCACGTCGCTGACGAGAATCGGCTCCGGCACGCTATCGAGGCTGTCCCACACGAAGCGCTTCATGTCCTGCACCCGTTGCGCGGCCTGAGCCATCAGCGCCATGTGCTGCGCGAGCACGTCGCCGCCGAATTCGCGGCGGCGCTTCGGCGTCTCGGGCAGCAGATGCGGCTCGTCGGCGAGACGTTGCAGTTCGCCGCGCAGATACGCCATCGTCATTTCGAGGCGTCGCCAGTTCCAGATCGGATAGACGATCACGACGCCGAGGATCGCCGGCACCGGCGAGATCCACAGCCTGCCGCCGTACAGCAGCAGCGCGCTGCCGGTCGCGGCGAGCAGCACCAGCGCGCCGGTCAGCAACAACGAGCGGCGCGGCGACAGCACGAGGAAGCCGGCGAGCAGCGCGGCGAGCGGCCCGAGCGCCGCCGCGAACACGACCCACAGCGCGACCGGCTGGATCTCGCGGCCGCTCAGCAGCGTGTCGAGCACGTTCGCGTGGATGTAGACGCCGGGCAGCGGACCGAGCTCGCCCGATACCGGTGTCGCGAAGCGGTCGTACAGACCCGACGCCGTCACGCCGATCACGACGATGCGCCCGCGCAACTGATCGGCCGGCACCTTGCCGGCGAGCACGTCGGCGAAACTGAGCTTTGGGTGGTTCGCGGCGTTCGGGCCGAACGGAATCAGGAAGCGCTCTTCGCCGCCGTCGTCGCTGCCGCGTGCGGGCTCGTTCGAGGGGCGCGGCGGCAGGCCGCCGCGCAGATGCAGCTTGCCGTGTTCGACCGCGTCGGCGACGAGCACCGTCAGTTGCGGCCAGCGCGAGCGCTCGTCGCCCTGGAAGCGCGCGACGCTGCGCACGATGCCGTCGCTGTCCACTTCGAAATTGATGTGACCGAGCCCGGCAGCAGCCTGCGCGAGCGGCGCGACGGGTTCATCGACGGTGCGCTTGCCGCTCGCATCGGGCGGCGTCAGCAGCACGGGCAGATAGGTCGGGCTCAGCGCGATTGCGTGGGCGAGCTGGGCGTCGTCGACATTGGGCTCGGTGAACAGTACGTCGTAGATCACCGCGGCAGGTCTGGCCGCGGCGATCTGCTCGAGCAGCCGCGCGTGCACGCTGCGCGGCCATGGCCAGCGGCCGAGTGCGTCGATGCTCGCGTTGTCGATCTCGACGACGACGATGTCGGACAGCCGCGGCTGCTCGCGCAGCTTCAGAAACTGGTCGTACACCAGCAGATCGATGCCGGCGCCGACGCGCCCGAACGACGTCAGCAGGATCACCACGAGACCGAGACAGCCAACGCTGACCCACTCGATCAGAAAGCGCCGGCCCGCCCGCCGTCCGAGACGGGCGCGCGGATCGAGGCTCATTCGCGTAGAAGTGGCGGGCACGGGACGATGTAGTCGGAAACGGGAGGACGGACCGGCCAGCAGGCCGGCCCCGAGAATCTACCAGCGTCAGCGCGCAAGCGTAAAGGAGCGGACCGGACTGCTCTTTTCGTAGAAGCGGCCGTTGTCGAACTGCTCGGCGACGATCGTCCAGTAGTAGACGCCCGGAGGCAGATCGCTGATCACGAGTTCGCCGCCCGGCAGATCGGGGCGATCGATTACCGGATGGCTCAGTTCGGCCGTGTTCGCGAGCAGGAAGCGGAAACGGGTCGGCACGTTGCTGCGGCTGACGAACCAGCGGAACTCGTAGTCGCGGCTACCCGCGCGCTGCGCGGCCGAAGCGTCCAGCCCCAACTGGCGGCGCTCGAACGCGTACACGTTCGGCAGGCCGTCGAGACCGTTGCTATCGGTCGACGCGACGCGCACGAAGTACGTGCCGTCGGGCAGATCGCCGAAGTCGGCATGCGGCGCGCTCACGCGCAGGTCTCGCACCAGGTCCAGTTGATCGGCGTCGTGCGAAATCTGCAGCCGATAGCCGACCGCGTGCTCGGCCGGGTTGACGTCGAACGCGACGCTCTTGCCGTCCTGCACGCGCGCCGGCCGCGCGAGCGCGGGTGCGGGCAACAGCTGGACCGGACTGCCGACCGCGCCGCCCGAGTGCGTGACGTTGCCGAAGCTTGCCTCGACCAGCTGCTCGGACGCCTGCAACGGCCTGCCTGGCGCCGGCGCGGTGCTCTGGCCATGCTGCGTGGCCGGATCGACGCCGACCGCGCCGTCGAGCACCGCCACCGCGGTGGTTTGCGTGTCGCCGTCGTAATCGACGCGGAAACGCGTGCCGCGCACCCCGGCGACCACCGAAGGCGAACGGATCTGGAAGCGATCATCGCGTCGCTTCGCATGCGTGACCTGGCTCTCGACCTCGCCGGCGCGCAGTTCAAAGACGCGATCGGCGACGCCGGTCAGCGTGACGTGCCGCAGTCTCTCGATATTGAGTTCGCCGTTCTGCGCGACCGTCACGTATGAGCCGCCGGGCAGTTCGAGCGTCGCGAACCCGTTCGCGCCGGTGCGCAAGCGATCGCCTTCGGCCAGCGTTTCACCGGTTTTCAGCGGCAGATAGGGGCTCGAGTCGAACGCGTGCTCGACCGGACCGCTGGTCGCGACCACGCGAGCCGTGTCCCGATCCTGGCGCAGCCTTTGGGACGGCAAACGCAGCACGATGCCGGCCGCCATGCGGCGCGGCGCGGGCACGTGATTGAGGCTGCTCAACAGCGCCCAGTCGGTCGGATCGGCCATGTAGCGGGCGGCGATGTCATACAGCGTGTCGCCCTCGTGCGTCGTGTACGAAGCGTAGACCGGCGACGCCTTCGCTCCGGTCTTGCCGCGCGCGGGCTGCGCGTGCGCGAGCGCGCTCCAGCCGGTCGCGCCCGTTGCAATCAGACAGGCCGCGGCAAGCCACGCGGCGGCGCGGCGGCCGGGCATGGCGGCGCTGCCCGATGCCGCCCCATCCACGCAGACCGTCACGCTTCCCCCGCGTCTTCAGTGGGTTCGTCGTCGGCGGCCGGTGGGGTGTCGGCTTCGATCCGCTCGAGGCGGTAGCCATAGCCGTAGATCGGCGTGAGCCGATAACCGTGCTCGGGGCGCAGACCGAGCTTGCTGCGCAACATCGACACATGAGTGTCCATCGTGCGCGACGGGATGTCCGTGGCCTGCTTCCAGATCACGTCGAGAATGTGTGCGCGCGACAACGGCCGGCTCATATGCTGGAACAGCAGCAGCGCGAGTTCGAACTCTTTCTGCGTGACGGAGACCGGGGTGCCGCGGACCACGACGTGCTTGACGCTCAGGTCGAACTCGAAGTCGCCGAATACTTCCCTCGTTGCCGGCGGCTTCAGGTAATACGCGCGCCGCAGCAGCGAACCAACCCGCGCGAGCAGCACGGCGCCCGACACGGGCTTGACGAGATAGTCGTCGGCACCGGTATTCAGAATCGAAGTGATGTCGGTTTCGCGGCCGCGGCTCGTCATGAACAGCACCGGCAGGCGCTCGGACAGGCTTTCGCGCACCCAGCGAAGCACTTCTTCGCCGGACATGTCGGGAACGTTCCAGTCGAGCACGAGCAGATCGAACGTCTGACGACGCAACTGGCGCACGAGTTCGCGCCCTGCGCCATACGCGTGACAGACGTGTCCAGCGGCGGACAGCGTTTGACATACAAGGTCGGCCTGAGCCGAATCATCATCGAGGACTGCAATTCTCATAACACCCCACAACGCAACAGCGCCTTCATGGCTGACGGCCGATATACCGGCTGACGACCGGGATGACGGCGCAGCACCGCCGATCCGGCTTCCCAAAAAATTCCGGCTGTTACTTTCTGATTAATGGTCCCTCGCCGTACCCCGCCATGACGCTGCTTTCATGAAACAGAAATCAGCGCATAAATGTAATTTCCATAGCGATTATGCAGGGCAGATCATGATAATCGAAAACCTTCTTTCTTCCCGTTTGCCGTGTACCGGCAATCCGTCGCGAAAAACCCTAATCAGAAACGGCTGACGCGCTTTTCAGGTTTTTCTGGTCTGCCAACACTAGCCGGCGCCGGAAGGAAGTGACACTGCGGACGGAAGATCCTTGCTGGAGCGGCTTTTTGACCACGCTCGCTTATCGGTTTTAAGATTCCTTTCAGGTACTCTTATTTAACAATTGCGTGTTCAGTATAAGAATAATCTCAAAAGAAATCGTTTAAACATTGTTAGATTTTGTCCCGGTCGAGTTGTCATTCGAGGCAGTCGGCTTGACTGCTTCACATTGTTGGCCGAGCGATGACGCGCCGCGAGACGGACCGTCAGCGGGTGATGCGCAGCGTTAGGGCCGCCGGCAAAAAAAATGCGGCGCTGCCCCTGTCGAAGCAACGCCGCCCATAAACACTACACACGCTCGCCGGGGTCTAACCGCACGAGTAACGTCACGTTAGCCCGCGGAAAAGCCGTGCTCAAGATGAAAGAACTTCCTTTGTAACCGTTGGCGAAGTAGTTATTACGCGCCGCACCAGCGCGCGCGACGCGCAAGTCCTACACAGCGCGACTTCGAAATTGGTATGAGTTGAAGGCTCCGTCGACGGTAATTTACATACACAGACGCTTTGTTACAGTGCGGCCCCCGTTGGCGTTGCTGCGGCGCGTCAGATTTCCCCCTTGCGTGTCTGCGTGGCCCGTCTGCGTTGCCTCGTTCGGTCGCTTGCCCGCGCGTTCAACGCGCGCCTTCGATGTCCGGCATCGGCGCGAACAGCGCGTCGAGATCGTCGTCCGAGAACTTTGCGGCGCCGGCCGCATCTTCCGCGAGAATGCTGTCGGCGAGCCCGGCCTTGTGCTCCTGCAACGCGACGATCTTTTCCTCGATGCTGCCGGCCGCGATCAACTTGTACACGAATACCGGCTTGTCCTGTCCCAGCCGATGCGCGCGGTCGGTCGCCTGGTTCTCGGCGGCCGGGTTCCACCACGGGTCGTAGTGGATCACCGTGTCGGCGGCGGTCAGGTTCAGCCCCACGCCGCCGGCCTTCAGGCTGATCAGGAACAGCGGCACCTCGCCCTGCTGGAACCGCTCGACCGGGCTCACGCGATCGGCCGTGTCGCCCGTCAGCATGACGTACGGGATCGCGGCTTCGTCGAGCGCCTCGGCGATCAACGCGAGCATGCCGGTGAACTGCGAGAACAGCAGCACGCGGCGTCCCTCCTCGATCAGCTCCGGCAGCATCGACAGCAGCAGATCGAGCTTGGCCGAGCGCATCGCGCGCTCGCCGCCGCCCGTGGCAGCGCCGTCCGCGATACCGCTGGCGGTGCGCACGAGCCGTGGATCGCAGCACACCTGGCGCAGCTTCAGCAACGCATCGAGCACGATGATGTGGCTGCGCGCGAGCCCCTGCGCGCTGACCGCCGCGCGCACCTTCTGCTGCATCGCGGTGCGCACGGTTTCGTACAGGTCGCGCTGCGCGCCTTCGAGATCGACCGGACACACGATCGTCGTCTTCGGCGGCAGCTCCTTCGCGACCTCGTCCTTGCGACGGCGCAGCATGAACGGCCGGATGCGGCGCGCGAGCAACGCGCGGCGCACGTCGTCGCCGTTCTTTTCGATCGGATTGCGCCAGCGTCGCGTGAAGTCCTTCTGGCTGCCGAGAAAGCCCGGCAGCAGAAAATCGAATTGCGACCACAGCTCGCCGAGATGATTCTCGAGCGGCGTGCCCGTCAGGCCCAGCCGATGCCGCGCCCGCAAGCCGCGAATCGCCTGGGCGGCTTTGGTGGTCGCGTTCTTCACGTACTGCGCCTCATCGAGAATCAGCAGATGATAGTCGTGCTCGGCGAGCACCTTCTGATCGCGCCACAACAGCGCATAAGTGGTCAGGATCAGCTCGGCTTCGCCGATCTGCTGGAAACGTTCCTTTCTCTGCGGCCCGTTCAGCACCAGCACTTTCAGCTCCGGCGCAAAGCGGCGCGCTTCCTCGCGCCAGTTGTGCACGAGCGTGGTCGGCACGACGATCAGCGCGGGATGCGTCAGCCGCCCCGCTTCCTTCTCGGCGAGAACGTGCGCGAGCGTCTGCACGGTTTTGCCGAGGCCCATGTCGTCGGCGAGCACGCCGGCCAGATCCTGTTCGCGCAGGAACTGCATCCAGTTCAGGCCCTGGTGCTGGTACCCGCGCAGCTCGGCCTTCAGCCCGCGCGGCACCGGCACTTCGCGCAGGCCCGGACCGGCTTGCAGACGGCGTGCGAGCTCGCGGATCGAATCGTCGCCGCTGAACTGCCAGCGGCCGGTGTCGTGCAGCGCATCGAGGCGACCCGCATCGACCGCGGGCACGCGCAGAGGCGCGCCTTCGGCAAGCGCGCCGCCGAGCGAATCGAACAGATCGACCAGCACGCGCACCACCGGCTTCAGACGATCGGCGCGCAACCGCAGGCGCTTGTTCTCCTCGGTCTTCAGCTCGATCGGCTCGTCGTCTCGAATACGCTCCAGCGCGCCAGAGAGCCAGCGCCGGTCGCGCCGGAACAGATCGGCCAGCAGCGGTTCGAGCCGCACGTTGCGCTCGCCGACGCGGATGCCCATCTCCAGATCGAACCAGCCGTCGCCGGCCTGCTGCGCGGTGCCGTCGATCGCGTCGATCTCGATCACGTTGTAGCGGAACTCGGGCGCCATCGTCACGCGCCAGCCCTTCGCGACCAGATCCGGCACCGCGTCGTTGACGAACCCGGACCACGCATCGGTGTCGGGCAGACCGAGCATCGTGTCGGGCAACAGACGCGACGCATGCAGGTTGCGCGTCGGCACCTTTTGCAGACCGGTCTTGCGCAATTCCAGCAGACGCTTTTTCTCGGCGTCGTAGCGCCGGCGGATGTGAATCACGTCGCCGCCCGGCAGCGGCACCAGCGTCACGCTGCTGTCGGCGTTGATGCTGACACCGTCGTAGTCGAAGCTCGCGGCCGCCAGTTCTACCGCGGCGGACTTGCGCTCCGCGGCCTTCGCGGCCTTCGCGGTTTTCGCCGTTTTGATGCCCTTCCCCGCGCCGGGCAGCGCATGGCTGTTCAGCGTCAGCACCGGCACCGGTTCGACGTCGATCACCCGAATCGCGGGCGCGTCGTGGGTCGGCGGCAGCGGCAACTCGGGCGCGATCTCGCGCAGCACCGACGCGACGAGCGGCGCCTCGGCGAGCGAGATCGGCGGCATCGCGAGGTAGTCGGGCAGTTGCTGGAACGGCAGCGACAGTGGCACGACGCCCGCCTCGTTGGCGACACCGTCCACGTACCAGACCGGCTCGGTCGGCAGCACCATGCTCGCGCGCGGTTCGGTGCGCAGTACCGGACGCAGGCGCTCGTCGGCGAGCGGCTCCCATTCGATGCGCCCGAGGCGGTCGGCGGCGCGCGCGAGCGGCGTCGGTCCGGCCTGGCCCGGCGCGATCCCGAAGTCGAAGAACAGGCGCCCGGTCGCGATCAGCTTCTGCAGCGTTTCCGCGCCACTCGTGCCTCGCAGCACGAACTGGCCCAGGTCCTCGCGCGAGCGACCGAGCCATAGGCCGCGGAGGATCGACAGGTCTTCGTCGGACACGAAGCGCGGCTGCCTGAGCAGCGCGCCTTCGACGTCGCCCCAGCTGTCGCCGACTTCGACGATCACGCCGTCCGCGTCGCAACGCGCGCGATGCAGCACGACTTCGTGGCGCATATGAAAACGCGACCAGTTGAGCCGATAGGCGAGCGTTTCCTTGCGCGTGGCGACGACCTTCCGGGCGGCGTCTTTTTCGGCGGCGTCGGCCGCGCGGGCGCGCGCGCGAAAACGCTCGAGCCAGCTGACCAGTTCGGGTCGCACACCTTGAGATGAAGAGGGAGACGGTGATGGCGCCGGCGGCGCGCCCGGCACCGTAATCCGTCGCGCGATGAACACCTCCGAGGTCGCCGGGTCACTGTCGTCCTCGACCTGCGTGATGTGATCCATCTCGTCGTGGTAGTCGAGTTCCGCGAGCAGCAGCGCCGCGACGTGCTTGCAGTTGCGGCCGACCGGGCACGTGCATTTGCCTTCGGCCGACGGCGACCCGCCATCGGTACGAAAGCGAACCCGTGTCAGGTACGGCCGCGGCTGCGAGCCCTGCACGTCGCCCGACAGCGTGTCTCCCTGCCATTTGACGTTGCTGACCGCGCCCACCGAGCGCGCCTTGGCGACGGTGCGCTCGCCGAGCCATTCCGCAATCCTTTCCCGATCGAAGAAAACTGATGACATCCGCGTGCATTCCTGTTCAAACCGGCGAAGGCAAGCGCGCGTGGACCATGACGGGGCGCCGCGCGACGCCCGGCCGATTCTGTCCAGTTGCGATTTGCCAGTGATAACCGGCCATTTTACGCGTTGGACGAAAATCGCCAGGGCGGGCGATCTGGACAGTTCGGGAGCAACCCGGTCAAGCCGCGGTTCGACCCATATTAGCGTTCGCCGCGGGCCATGCTGCCCCATACTCCGTCGCGCAGGATCAGCCCATGCAACAACGCCGCCGCCAGATGCAGCAGCACCGTCGCGAACAACGCGAACGCGAGCCACGTATGTAGCGCGCGCAGCAGCGCGAACAGCGCGACGTCGTGCGGTGCGATCGGCGGCAGATGCAGCGGACCGAACAGCGTGATCGGATAGCCGGCCGCCGATAGCATCGCCCAGCCGATCAGCGGCATCGCGAGCATCAGCCCGTACAGCACGAGGTGCGACGCATGCGCCGCGATTCGTTGCGGCTTTGACATGCGCGCGGGCAATGGCGGACTGCCGCGCATCACGCGCACCGCGAGCCGCACCAGCACGAGCAGCAGCAACGCGATGCCGAGCGGCCGATGCAGCGCGACCAACGCATCATGGGCACGCGATACCGTCGCCACCATGCCCACGCCGATAAACAGCATCGCGACGATCAGCGGCGCCATCGTCCAGTGCAGCAGCCGCGCGAGCGGACTGAAGTGAGTGCGGGTGCGCGTCATGAAGGCTCTCCGTTTGGCTGGGTTCGATGGATCGCGGGATGCAGCGCCTCCTCGCGCGTGCGGCGTTGGAACGACTGTGCGTAGGCCGCAGAGCGCGCGGCGAGCAGCGGATCGTCCGATGGCGCGATGCCGGCGGGCACGATCGTCGGATCGAAGTTGATGTCGCGGCAGGCGCCGTCTTCCTGCGACGTGGTGCGTTCGATCACGAGCGTCCCCGCGTCGACGCGCTGGCGGTCGTCGGGCCACTGCAGCGTCGCGTCGCTGGTCGGGTCGCCCGGTTGCGCGACGGTCAACAGCAGATGCCAGCGCAACGGTCCGTGTTGCAGACGCTCGTCGAGCTCGGCGGCGAGGAAGTTCTTTTCGGCCTGCTGCGCCGCGGTGATCGGCGCGTAAGGCGTGTCGGGCACGACGGCCCAGCGCACGGCGCGCGTCGTGCCGTGGGCATCGGTAAACAGAAACGCGTCGATGCCGTAGTATGCGGCGTTCGCGAGGCTCGACGACGGCGCGTGCGACTTGACCCAGCGCTGGAACGGCTGCGTCTCGGGATTGGCCGCGTAGAACGCCTTCAGCTTCGCGGGGTCCGGTTTGCCGGTCGCAGGGTCGGGCTTCGTGGCCAGCAATTGCTGATAGAACTGCGCTGGCGTATGCACCGCGAACACCGGCGTCGAGTTCATGCCGGTACGCCACTGTTCGCCATCGCGAAGCCGGAACTGCAGCGCGAGACTGCGCACCGGCGAGCTCGTATCGGGCGCGGACGGATTGCCGCCGGGCACCGCGAAGCGACCCGACACCGGCGTGCGGCCCGGCGCGAACACTGCCGCGTGCGACAGCGCCGCGCCATTGCCGTTGCTGTCGAAATAGCCGTCGACGCACAGGCCCTTGGCGTGATTGCGTCGATAGCCGGGATGCGGGCCCGCGACCGCCTCGAACGTATCGATGATGCGCGGGGCGGTCAGACGCGCGGGCGTCAGCCACCCCGCGGTGTAGGCGAAGCCGACCGCGAGCGCGAGCGCGACCGCGCCGATCGCGGCGAGCCGGCATGGCACGCAGATCGGCCGCGGGTCGGAGCCGGCGGGGTTGGGTTTGGGTGCGAAGGGTGGTGTCACGGAAACTCCTTGCCGGATGGATCGATGATTCGATCGATGGGTCGATCGACCCATCGACCAACGTACGGGCGAACACGCCTCGCTACGGTCTATTCCATCCGGCCCTGGCGCGCACATTCAAACCCATTCGCGCGCCAGTGGCCGATGCTGCTTCAATGGGTGCCAACGGCCGGCGCTCCCGAGTTCGCGACGTGGCTCGCGGCGAGCGCCGCTTGCGCGGCGAGCGCCTGCTTGCGCTGCTCGACCTGACGTGCGAACACGGGACTGACATCGGGATACGACGCGTCGGTGATGTAGTCGAGACCGTTCTGCTGCGCCTCGATCAGTTCCTGGTACACCTGAGCGCGTGTCTTGCCCTGCGCAAACGCGCTCGACGAAGCGGCGAGAACGACGAACGACAAAGCAACGAACGAAAACTTTTTCATGATCGACTCCTTGGAGAGTTGTGCGGGTTCGCACCAGGGAGAACCACGGGTGGGCAGCGTTTATTCCTGTATTCGCGGCGTGAAAAAAACATCGCCGGCGCGGGGAATAAATGTCCCCGCCGCTGTGTTTGCCGTCCGATAGCAGCAATCAAGACCGCGCATCATCATGACCTCGACTTACCGCCCCTCCGGCGCTCCGCTCTCCGAAGACGACATTCAGGCCTATGCGGACGGCACGCTGACGCCCGAGCGCGCCGCGTCGCTGCGCGACTACCTCGGCAAGCATCCGGCGGAAGCACGGCGTGTCGCCTTTTACGACCGCTTGAACGCACAGATCCAGGCCACGTTTCAGACCGTAGAGGAGCCCGCGCCCGGGCGCCTCGGCGAATCGCGCCCGCTGCGCATGCGCCCGCAACCGGGTGGTCGCGCACGCCGAACGCTCGTCGCGCTCGTCGCGCTCGCGCTGATGCTGAGCGCCATCAGCGGTTGGCTCCTGGCGACTCAGGTGTCGGCACGAGCGCTCGATAATGCCGCCGTGATGGCGCTCGCCGAAGCCACCGCACGGCCCTTTTCCTCGGCATCGCCGACGCGCGTCGATCCAGCCGCGCCGGATCTCGGCGCGATCGGCCTGCGCCTCGTCGAGCAACGCGTGCTGCGGCTCGGGCCATTGCAGCGCGCGGACGAACTCGTCTATCTGAACGGCGATCAGCAACCGGTGGTCGTGCTGTCGGCCGCGGCGCCGTTTGCGCGGGAAGAGCCGCAGTGGGCCGCGCGCCGCATCGGCGAGCTGCGGCTGTTGACGTGGACCGCGCAGCGGCAGCGTTTCGTCGTCGCGGGCAATGCGCGCACCCACGGCCTGATGCGCGCCGCCGACGTGATGAGCGCGCGCTGACGCCGGTGCGCGCGACCCTCGCGGAATAAAATGCGCTGACAGGTGTTTGCAGTTCGAACGCATCGTGCGACGGAAGCCTCCGCGACCGGCCCGGCGCGTATCGATACCGACGCGAGTGAAGCCGATGCCACCCCCACGCCCCTTGACCGGGATCAACCATGGATGTCCGTGACGAGCTGATCGAGCACGTGCCGCGTCTGCGGCGCTATGCGCGGGCGCTGATCAACAATCGAGAGCTCGCCGACGACCTCGTGCAGGACACGCTCGAGCGCGCGCTCGGCCGCACCCGTCTGTTCCAGCCGGGCACCGATCTGCGCGCGTGGCTGTTCACGATCATGCACAACGTCTTCGCGAATCAGGCGCGCAAGGCGTCGGCACGCGCGGTCCACGTCGCGGTCGACGACGACAGCATCGCCGAAAGCGAGCTCGCGGTGCCGTCGGGCCAGACGCGTTCGCTCGAAATGCGCGACCTCGACTACGCGTTGCAGCGGCTGCCGGTCGAACAGCGCGAGGTGGTGCTGCTGGTCGGTCTCGAGGAGATGAGCTATGCCGATGTCGCGCTCGCGCTGAACGTTCCGATCGGCACGGTGATGTCGCGGCTCTCGCGCGGACGCGAACGGCTGCGGGCTTTGATGGCGGGCGCCCAGCCCGGTGCGAAATTACAGGTGGTGCGATGAGCGAGCCGCAAATGCCGATCGGCGAAGAAGACTTGCACGCGTACGTGGACGGCACGCTGTCCGGCGAGCGGCGCGACGAGGTGGAGCGCGCGCTCGAACAGAATCCGGAGCTGGCCGCGCGCGTCAGCGATTACTTTTCGCTCAATGGTCTGCTTCACGAGCGCTACGACCGCGTGCTCAGCGAGCCCGTGCCGAAGCGTCTGCAGACCGGTGTGCCGCGCCGCGCGCGAGCGGCCGCGAACTGGCCGCGTTTTGCCGCGCAGTTCGCGGGCATGGCCGCGGCGCTCGTGCTCGGCGTGGGCATCGGCATGCACAGGAACGATCTGATTCCACCGGTTGCGATCGATCGAACCGACCCAGCGGCCGAAACGCAAGCCGGAAATCGTCCGGTCAGCGCGGACAGCGCCGAGGGCTTCGCGCGCCAGGCGGCGCTCGCGCACGTCGTCTACATGCCGGCGATCGACCGGCCGGGCGACATGAGCGCCGATCGCGAGCAGGACTTCGTGCAATGGCTCGCGAACCGGCTCGGCACCGAGGTCCATCCGCCGATGCTGTCGAAGAGCGGATTCATGCTGTCAGGCGGCCGCCTGCTGCCCGGCGACGACGGTCCGACCGCGCAGTTCATGTATCGCGGACCGAACGGCGAGCGCGTCACGCTGTGCATCGCGCATCGTCGCGAGAACGCGAATACGACCGCGTTCAAGCTGTATCAGGCGGGGCCCGTCAACGTGTTCTATTGGGTCGACGGCGATTTTGGCTATGCGGTGTCGGGTGGGATCGATCGCAAGGAGCTGCTGCAGCTCGCGCATGATGTCTATGCGCAGTTGACGGGGGCCGCGCCCGGTTGAAGCGGATGGGTTCCGCGCCGCGCCGTTCGCGCATCAACGTCGTGTCTTCTCCTGCCCCGACATGGCCGCGTCATCGCGCGCGGCGCCGCGCAGTTCACGCGGCGTTGCACCGAGCAAACGCGACATCCAGTGCGCCATATGGCTCTGATGCGCAAAGCCCGTTTCGAGCGCGATCTGGCTTGCGCTGAGGCGTCCTTGCAGCAACAGCGTTCGCGCGCGCTCGACCCTGCGCTGAACTACGTACTGATGCACGGGCACACCGAGCGTGTCGCGAAACAGCGCCTTGAAATGCGGCACGCTCAGTTGCGCCTGCGCGGCAAGCTCGTCGAGCGTCAGACGCTGATCGAGATGCGCGTCGATAAACTCGATCATACGTGCGGCCGTGCGCGGCGCGAGCGTACGCCGCCGGTTGCCCGGCATGGGTTCGACGCCGATCAGACGCACCAGCATCGCCGTACACAGACTTTCGGCGTAGAGCGGATCGGACGCGTCGTCCGCTTCGAGCTCCGCGCGCAGCGCCCAGGCGAGATGCTGAAAGCGCGGATCGCGCATCTGGAAGCGCGGGCGCAGCTGCGCGTCGGCCGAGTTCAACGCGAGTTGCTCGACGGTCCGTCGCGCGAAGTCCTCTGCAAACCAGACGCTGAAAATCGTGCAGGCGGCGTCATCGTTCCACTGACCTTCGAGCCCCGCGGGGATCACGTCGGCGTCGCCGTGCGCCTGAATCCGCGTATGGCGGCGCGCATCGCACAGACAGCGCGCAGTCACCGGCGCACCAACGTGCACGCCCACGCGATGATGGCGAAACGCGGGCATCCGATGCAAACCGGCCGACACGTTGACCAGCTCCGCACCGAAGCCTTGCCAGCCAAGCGCCGTGCTCGTGCGCACGGTGATGCGCGAGCCGCTGTGCGGCGCAGGCGCGGGAATCGGGGTGACGGCGTTCATCGCTTGTCTCCTGAGTGAGCTGAATGACGGCGAGATGCCTGCATTGTGCGGCGGTTTTGGCAGGTTCGCCGGCGTGACGGAATTTCGTAGCTCGCGAACAGCCAACGCGACTCGCGCGACCTGCGCGGCATCGGCGTAAAAAATCATCCAGATCTGCGCAAAGTCATCCAGATCTGAGCGCCTCGCGAGCACCGCGTCCCTACCATCACGTCATAGCGATCCTCAAAAGGAGCACAACGTGTTCGTCATTTTCGGAGCGACCGGTCACGTGGGACACGCGAGCGCAACCGCCTTGCGTCGCGCGGGCCACCAGGTACGCGCGGTGGTGCCCGACGCAACGCAAGCCGAAGCGCTCGCGGCAATCGGCTGCGAGATCGCGATCGCCGACCTGAACGACCCACAGCTGGTCGCGCGCGCGATCGACCGCGCGCAGGCAGTGCAATGGCTCTGTCCGGTGCCGCGAGCGCACGACGATCCCGCGGCCGCGATGCGGCGCATCATCGACGCGGGCGTCGCGGCTTTGCGCATGAGCGCGCCGCCGCGGCTCCTCGCGCTGTCCGACTACGGCGCCGAGCACGCGGATGGCACCGGCATCACGACGCTGTTCCACTACCTCGAAACGCAGTTGCGCACCGTCGCGTCGTCGCTGATCTTGTTGCGCGCCGCCGAGCACATGCAGAACTGGGCACGCGTGCTGCCGGTCGCGCTCGGCCGGGGCGCGCTGCCGAGTCTGCATGATCCGCTCGACAAGGTGTTTCCGACCGTCGCGGCGCAGGACGTCGGCGAGCTTGCCGCGCAGTTGCTGCTCGATGAAGGGCCTTCGCGCGCGACGCCACGGGTGGTCAGTATCGAAGGGAAAGAGCGGGTAAGCGCGCTCGACGTCGCGCGTACCTTGGCGGAACTGTCCGGGCGGCCGGTTATCGCCCACCGGGTGCCGCGCGACGAATGGAGTGCCGTGCTGCGCGGCGCCGGGCTCGGCGAGCGGCACGCCCAACTGATCGTCGATCTGTACGACGCGCACAACGCTGGACGCATCGACGTCGAGGCGAATATCAGCGAGCGACGCTTCGGCGCCACCACGTTGCGACAGGAGTTGAGGGCGCTGCTATCGGGCGTGGCCGGTACGGCAGCGGCGGCGCGGTGATCCGCTTGGATGTAGGGCAAGCGGACGGCGTGGCGCGGCGCGAACAGCGTCGAAGGCGTTCAACACTGGAGAGATAGCATGCAGACCTGCCCGTTGCTTCGCGCATCGATCGACGCCAGATCAACGAAAAATGCACTGCGACGGATGCAGTGCGTAGCGTCAACACAGGCAACACCGTCAATGCACTCGAGCTCACGCGCCGAGCGCTGGCTGCGCGTAGCGATAACGCTATCGAGCTTCATGGGCTGGCGCGCGCTTGCCGACCTGCTCGCCAAGATTCCCGACAGCAATGACGATTTCAGCATGTTCTAGGTTCTCAATCATGAGCCGCGGGCGGGTCAAGCGGCGCTGAGGGTGCCGGCCTGGTGGCAAGCACCGCGCCGCAAGCCGCCACCAACCCGCTTATCGAGCCGGTTTACTCGTTCTCGTCGAAATGGTGACGCGGGCGAGCCTTCTCGTGCAACCCTACGCCAAAGCTTACGCCGGACCACTGAGAGGTTGATACCGTCAGCGATACAGTCGGGTCACGGCCTTTTTCAACGCGATCAACCCTGAGCCACGGTTCGAGTTTCTCTGACCACAACGACGACTTTTAAGGTACAACCACGAACTGAGGTCTTAATGCAGCGCCGCTACGTAGCCGCGCTAGCTACGATCGGTCTGCTGTGACATTCCGCCGGCAAGCTTCGGTTCGCGCCGGCGCCGGTTCAGAACAGCTGGTGCAACAGAAAACACCTTACATCGGCATCCCATCTCAAGTCGCGCCAGGTCATTCCTGTCTTTTCACCGCGCTGTTACGCGTATTGCGCTCGATCGCTGTGAGCAGTAGCAGCAAAGTCAGGAAACCTGTCAACGCGAGAAGAATTCCCAGCGACGAACCGAACTGAGCGTTTTTGCCCTCTGCCGCCTGAACGGCGCTTTGGGCCGCATCAATCCGCCCAATCTTGACACGGGCATACTGATCCATGGCCGCTGCAACATACCGCTCGCGGTTGTCCCATTCCCACGTAGCAGCGTGCTGCCCGGCAGCCGCGACAACGTCGGACAGTTCATCCAGGAACTGCTGTCGGTCGGCTTGGGGAATACGCTCGAGCCACGCCTTGAGCAGCGGTTGGCTTGCATTATTCTGGTTCAACAGGGCATTAAGCGGAGCGGGGATAGTTAATCCCGCGGCGCCAGCGACATCCGCCATGGCGTTGCCGTTCGCGCTGCCGATCTTCAGACCGTCATTGGCCGCCTCCGAACCCGCTATCGAAGAGAGTACCTCGCTCGCGCTGACGGGCGGATCTGTGATAACAGCTGCCGTCCTCGGAACGCCAAGCGCAAACATTAATGCGATCATCGCCAGGATGGCGCCAACTAGCGCGATGAGACATAGCACGCGCGCCATGCCCAATAGACGCTTTTCGATTCTGTCTGCGATCCCCATATGAACTCCGTCGATGTCTGTTCGACCTACCGTCGCCTTTGCCTCACGGCTTGCGCAGATAACGCTCCGAGAGCGCCTCGTACAGCGGTGGCGCAAAAAAGCGCGAGACGCGACTCGCGATGAGCGCCGTGGCCATCAGCGAGATAACGAGCGCGTGCCCGTTGATCATCTCGATGACGATCACGAACGCCGTGATTGGGCTCTGGGTGACCGCCGCCAGATAGCCGACCATGCCGAGCGCGATGAGCATCGGAAGCTGGATCTGCGAGAACGCCATGTGAACCGTGTTGCCGATGCCAGCCCCGATCGCGAGCGACGGGGCGAACAGGCCTCCGGGCGCGCCTGGCAGATACGATCCCACCATCGAGACCATCTTCAGGAGCGGGTATGCCGCGCTGACATGCGCGCTGCCTTCCAGCATGCTCCGCGCTTCGGCATAGCCGCTGCCAAATGTATGGCCATTTGCGCTCACGCCGACGACCGCAATGACCAGGCCGCATAGCGCGCCGAATAGCACAGGCCGCTTCACGCGCAGTTCGAGCAGAACTTCGGGCATCCAGCGCTTCGTGTTGAGCAACAGCCAGCAGAAGCATCCCCCTAGCGCGCCCGCAAGGACACCGATCAGCACTACGGCGAGGCTGATCCATCGGGGCAATCCCGACCCGATATCGATCGTGCCGAAATACACATAGTTTCCCTGAAGCCCAAGTGAAACGACGCCAGCGAAGATGATTGCCGTGATCAGCACGCCGCTCGCGCGCTCCTCGAAGCTGCGCATGAGTTCCTCAATGGCGAACACCACGCCTGCGAGCGGAGCATTGAATGCCGCCGACAAACCGGCGGCCGCACCCGCGAGCGCGAGTCTGCGCTCCAGCACGCCCGGCCGGATCGCCAGAAAACGCCTCGGGTAAAAGCGCCTCAGGCTGAACATCAGGGCGGCGCCAACATGAATGGTCGGACCTTCGCGGCCGATGGTAAAGCCACCGAGCAGGGCCAGGAACGAGACCAGAATCTTCCCAACGAGAATACGCAGTGTAAGCAGCCGTGGCCCGAGTTCGTTCGGCCCGTGCAGCATGGCGATCACCTGGGGGATACCGCTGCCCTCGGAACCGTCAAAGAAGCGCCGTGTAAGCCACACCGTAACGGCGCCTGTTGCGGGCGCCACAATCAGAGGCAGCCAGAACCGGTCAGCCGCATAGCGAAGGAACACAGCGTAGCCGAAATCGATCAGCTTCGCGTAAAGCACCGCGACCAGGCCTACGGCGATCGCCCCCAACCAGAACACGCCATAGTGGAGCCATAACCGGTTGATGCGCTGCAGCTTTCGACGGTCCATCAGCGCGAGAATGCGCACGATCTGTTCCCCTGTTTTTCTTCTGGGTTTTTTCCGGCGACGCCCTCACCGGCTGCATTTCGCGCCGGAAGCGCGACTCAGGCTTTCCGCGGTGACGGAACCTTCATATTGAACGCGATTGCGAGCCAGCACAATACGAGCCCGGAGCACGCGTAAAACACCGCGTTCGCGCCATTGTGTTTTAGAAGCCAGCCGCCAACCACGCCGCCGAGGGCAAGGCCGATCGACTGCGTGGTGTTGTACACGCCCGTGGCCGCACCCTTCCGATCGCCCGGCGCGAGCTTCGAGACGAGCGAGGGCTGCGACGCTTCGAGGATGTTAAAGCCGAGGAAATACACGAACAGCACGGCGGGCACGATAACGAGTGTATGTTCGAGCGAGCCAAGCAATAGCTGGCCAATGAGGATCAGACCGATTGCAGAGACGACCACGGCCTTCATTTTCCCCCGCTTCTCCGCGGCAATGATGGCCGGCACCATCAGGGCGAACGCAATACCCATGACCGGCAGATAGACCTTCCAGTGCAACGAGACCGGCAGCCCTGCGTCGACGAGCAGGCGAGGCACCACAAGGAACAGCGCCGTTTGCGTGGCGTGCAGTACGAGCACGCCGAAGTTCAGGCGCAGCAGTTCGACGTTGTGGAGCACTTCGGCAAATGGCGCCCGCAAGTGGACGGGCCGGTTCGGCGAATCCGGCACGACCCAGATCACCACGCCCACCGCGAGAATCGAGAGCGCGCCGACCAGCGAGAACAGGCCGCTCATCCCGAGCCAGTGGAACACCAGAGGCGCACCCACGATCGCCACCGCAAAAGAAATGCCGATCGAGGCACCCACCATCGCCATTGCTTTTGTGCGGTGCTGCTCGGTAGTGAGGTCGGCAATAAAAGCGAGCACCGCGGAGGAAACGGCGCCCATTCCCTGGATCACGCGACCGACGATTATCCACACAATATCGTGCGCCCCCGCGGCGACGAAGCTGCCGATCGCAAATATTACGAGACCCGTCGCGATAACTGGCTTGCGGCCAACCTTGTCGGAAACCCAGCCGTAGAAGATATAGAAAAGCGATTGAGTGACGCCGTACGCCCCCAGCGCGATGCCGACCAGCAGGAGATTGTCGCCGCCGGGAATGGTTTTCGCATACACCGAAAACACCGGCATGATCATGAAGAGACCGAGCATGCGCAGTGCAAAGATCGCTGCGAGCGACAGCGTCGCTCGCAGCTCGAGCGCACTCATGCGCGAGCGGGAAGTGGCCGATGTGGAAGTTGCGCTCATATCGTGTAAAAAAAAACCCAGCAGTCGCTGGGTGAAGATAGCTGCCGATGCTGCAGTCGGACGTGCTTGACCGGCAAGCTGAGGACACGTCGAAGTCACGCGATTCCGCGGCGCACCCGCTGAAAGCCTGGCGCAATATTATGGCACGACATGACATTTGTCGGAATTTAGACGCGAAAACTTAAACGAAACTTAAAACCCGGCCCGTGAGCCCTCGCTCGCGTCGCGCGCGGCACCGCCGCCGGCGTGCTGCTTGAGACCCTGGTGATCTGGGACCGCGCGCTCTTTTATGCGGCCTTCAACGATCCCCAGACGGTCATTGGAACCCTGAGCGCCGCGAGGGCTCCCGCTCCCGGAAGCGGTTCGGATGCGGCCAGACCTCTCGTCCTACGGCCGCACGACGAAGGGCACGCGCGATTTACCGCTCGCGCAGATTACGTCGGATCGCAATCATTTAGCTTCGCGACATGTCGAGAATTATTGGTCCGATGCGGCAGGTCGCTAATAAATGATGCGTCGGCGCCGGGTTCGATGCGCGTGGCGACGATGATCCTTTGAACGTCAGGTCGCATCTGCAGACTTATCGCGTCTATCCCCTGGAACGCCCTTGCGCTGACAAGGGCATCGGCGTTGTCTGGCGATAACGAAGACGTGCGCCTGCGCCGCAGCGCTCCAACGGTCTAAATACCCCAGAGAATATCGTCGCCATGGCGATGGGCCTCGCGCATCATGTCGAGCAATGGCCAGGCGCGATGTTCGACGGTCGCGGCCGCACTGTTTGAACTATGGTCGTTCGGCACGTGATGGAGGACGTTGAGGGCTAATTCAGTGCGTGCCTGAACTTCCATAGCGCGTTCAAGTCGCGTTATCACCGTACCCAGTTCGTCGTGGCTGATGACGCCACGAGTGGCGACTTGCTTACCAATGGCTGCGAGGAGATATTCCGCGAGGTTCCGCAGCATGACGACGTCCGGAGTTGAACGGCACTTGAACGTAACAAGCATACAGACCTCTCCGCGAAGGACAACTGTGCCGTTGCGACGGCCGCCGAGACGGCCGCCTGATGCAATCGACGCTTATAACCAGCAACGAGGCTTGCGCGAATCCCGATATCCAAAGTGTAGGCCAATGTAGCACATTGTGCTATATAAAGATCAGATGCGGGGACCATACCCTACCGGCGAACAGGCAGGACGACATGAATCTAACTCGCGGGAAGCGCTCATTAGCTGCGCACGACGCTCGTTGTGTTGTGGCATAAGCGGAGGCAATAAATGCCATGATCGACTGCTCTTTGGGGGCGTGATGCCCCTTCAGAATAAGCTAACGCTAAATTGTCCCTCTGTACCGCCAGGGACGCTTTGGCATCGCGGACAGATTCATCGTGCGCTCGCGGACGAGGCGGGATGCTCGGCAGGCTTCGAAGCCATTTGTGCGGTTTGTGCGTGCTGAGGAATGGCGTCCAGGTCGACCCAGTCATACCGCACGCTCGCCACCGCCTGCCGGAGCGCGTCATTTGCCTGATAGTACTGGTGATGAGAGATCAGCCTCGCAGCGTCATTGACGTCCGCGATCACCAGTTTTAGCGGAACGAGTTCCATGGTGTAGGCAACGTTGATATTCGCGACCTTCAGGGCGTTGAGCGCCTGATCCCGCTGACCTTGCTTGATGTGCTCATTCGCGGATGCCACCGCTTTGGATTTCTCGGAAGACTGGGCGAGATTGTCGGTGATAGTTACGTCAGCGCCAACTGGAAGCCACATCAGCTCCTGCGAAGCGCGAGCGACGTCCGCTTGGACATGCGTCGCGCTGGAAGCCGTGGGTGGAAGTTTCAAGTCTTTTTCAGCCTTGGTAAAAGCAGTATTGTCAGCCTGCGCTTCCTGCAGTGATTTCTGGGCGGCTTTTACAAGCGTGGCGGCCTCCGAACCGTTACCGTTGAAGATTGCGAGTCGCGCAAGTTCGATCTGCTGGAAGGCCTCGTTTCCTTTCCCCGAGACTTTGCCCATGTCCGACGCGACGGTCCGCGGGGACTCGGCGGCCTGCACGGTCGCACCACAATAGGCGGCGGAGAGCAACGCGCACGTGACAGCGATAACCTGATGCCTTTTCATGGTTCATTCTCCTAAGCGAGTGTCCAGTTCCAGACGTCGCATGCGGCCTTGCGCGCTCACATCGGCGGCGCATATGGCATGCGAGACTTTCACAGGGCTTGAACTTCGAACAGTTGACGCTTTAAAGCTAGGCCTTGGTGCTTAAAGGACGCTTAAGAATGAGCCATCCGGACGCAAGGCGGCAGTACTGGGTAGTGCGGAGAACCGGACCTCGCCAGTTACGTTCGCATCACGGCTCGACATATGACCTGGCCGGCCGTGTGTTCAGGGACAAACCCGCCCCCCAGAATCTTGATGTGCCCCGCTACATGTTTGCGTCTTCCACTACCGTTACTATCGGGAAAGATGAACAAGGCGAGGCATAGTCAGGCATGAGCCCGTACAACCTTCTTACTTGCAGCGCATCGCGTTCCAACCACCGCACGCGTCCGAGGCGCCGAGTCCGACTGTCGTGGAGGGCGAACAAAGAGAGCGTGCACGCTGGCCGCCACTGCTGCGGTGGTCTGCCGTGCTCGACAACGGTGGGGTATGCATGAAGAGGGCGCTCATTCTGCCCTTCGCTTCCGGTTAGACAAGTCTTGCTCGATCCCCGCTCATTACATGAGCGCGACTCCCTGACCAGATCTCACCGTTGGAAGTCTGGCTTGCAGTTCAGGCGGGTACTCGGGTAGTCCCTTCAAGCGCCCCGCTAACGGATAGAGCTTCCGTTGACTCCTCCTTCGCTGAACGATGGCGTTGCCAGTCAACTCGTCGCGTCCATTCGCTCCATCATTGCTCGCGTCTGCTCGACGCCCAACGCGCAGCGCATTGCGAGCCTCATCACGATCACGCTCCAGAGCGCCACTAGAAGAATGTCCCAACCGAATCCGATCACACCGAGTCCGCCACCGATGCCGCCGAGCCACGACAATAACCAGATGCCCCCAAACCACGGCAACAGCCACGCAATGTTGTTCCAGCCGAAGTCTTTCGCAGCTTTGCGCAAGACGATGTGGTAATACGCCGCGTAGAGTACGAAACCGATCGCCACCAGCGCAAACAGAAAGGTGTTCGTTGCAAAGCCAGTCCAATATATTACGAGGTTGCTGCAGATAAATGCGACTGGCGCCAGCACGGGCGCGGCCCACATGCGAAATGGACGATGCAGTTCCGGAAGGTTACGGCGCAACACCAGCAACGCGACCGGACCAAGACCATATGTCAGCACCGTAACCGACGTAATGTAGTCGACCATCTTCTGCCATGCAGGAAACGGCAGCAGGAAAATGGTGCCAACGACCCACATCACGAGAACCGCCAGCCATGGCACCTTGTTGCGGTTCAGCTTTGTCAGCACGCGGGGACCTGCCTCCATTTCGCCCGTAGCAAAGAGGACGCGCGATCCGCCGGTTACATACATCAGCCCCGTGCCGCCAGGCGATATATAGGCGTCGATATATAGAAGCGTCGCCATCCAGCCGAGCCCGAGCGTCGCGGCAAGTCCAGCGAACGGTCCCATTTCCCCCTTGAAGCTGAGGTGTGCCCATCCGTGCGCGAGATCGACCGGCGACAGCGCCCAGATAAAGGCCACTTGCAACATGATGTAAACCACTGCAGCGAGCACGACCGAGCCAATCACGGCTAGCGGAATGTCGCGATGTGGATTGGCCGTTTCGCCGCCGAGGTCGATCGCAGTACGGAAGCCCAAATAGCTGAAAACGATACCTGCTGCGGGAAGTGCCGTGAACATGCCGGAGAGCTTGTAGGTGTCAGGCGCCGCACGCACGACATCCCAGTGGGTGCTCGCTGCCATCAAGCCGACGATGGTCAGTATCGGCACCAGAATTTTCCACCACGTAATGGTTGAATTGACGTTGAGCAGCCATCTGATCACCATCAGATTCAGCAGCGCGGTGATTCCGAGCAAACCGGCGCACACGAAGAAGCCCGCCAAACTCAGCACCCCGGCGGAGCCAGGACGGATTAGCCATGGCAGATAGTTGCTTGCATAAGTGACGATTGCTTCGGCTTCGACTGCAGGCACCGGGACATAGGCGAGGAAGAGCAGCCAGCACCACAACCTTCCAAGTCCGTCGCCATGGCTCGCGTGGCTCATATGAACCAGCGCCCCACTACGAGGAAAAACGGCGGCAAGCTCCGCAAAACATAGCGCAATCAGCATGATGATGACAGCGCCAAGCGCCCAACTGCCTATGCTCAACGGACCGGCTATTCTCGATGCATGGTAGGCGCCGAACAGCCACCCTGAACCAATCATGCTAGTGGTGCTTGCGAACAGCAACCCCACTATCCCAGCATCGCGACGCAGTTTGCCCGATAGCGTCAGGTCGGAAATCGTGCTCATTTCTGGTCTCCTTGCGCCTGCCCCGAAGTTCGGTTTTTGAACCGGCGTTGCGCGAAAGAGGCGGTGCGCATCCGCGCACCGTCATACATGAACGGCTCACCCTGAACGCTTCGACCGCAAAGACGGCGATAAAATCCCCGCCGTGAACCGAAGCGACAATTAAAGGGCTTGGAAATGCCTGTGCGCTTCGACGAGCGTTAGTTCACACTGTGCCATTTCAGATTCGTGGCATGGCTTCATGCGATTCAAGCATCGTCGAGCATGCGCCAATCGCTCGCACTGGCCCCGGCCAGAGTACGCACGCGAGCTTCGTCGCGCGCAAGTTCTCGCGCGGATCCGGAAAAAACGACCCGACCATCGTCCAGCACGCAAGCCGCGTCGGCAATCTCGACAGCCGCTCGAACGTTCTGCTCAACCAGAAGCACCGACATGCCTTCGGCGCGCATTCTGACGATAACTTCAAACACTTCCTGCACCATCAACGGTGCGAGACCTTGAGACGGCTCATCGAGAAGCAGTACGCGTGGGTTGAGCAGCAGGCCGCGTGCGATCGCGAGCATTTCCTGCTCCCCTCCGGAGAGTTGCCGGCCCTTGCTGTTCCGACGCTCGCGTAACCGGGGAAAAAGCTCAAACACACGTGCGATCGTCCAAGGACCGGTGCGCCCGTTGGGCACAAGCAGATTTTCTTCCACGCTGAGACCCGCGAATATGCGCCTCCCCTCCGGCACATATCCGACACCGAGCGACGCGACCCGGTCTGGCGGCCAGCCGGTCGTTTCGCGGCCTAGAATGTTCACCCTTCCCGCGCGTGGCCGGGTCAATCCCATCAGGCTTCGCATGGTTGTCGTCTTGCCGGCGCCGTTGCGCCCTACCAGGGCGACAATCTGGCCGTCGTCAACGTCCACCGATACGTCATGCAGAATGTGGCTCTTGCCATACCAGGTCTGCAGTCCCTCGGCAACCAGGGCACTCATTTTGCTGTTCCCAGATAGGCTGCTTGCACGGCTTGATTGCCGGTGATTTCTTCGGGCGTTCCTTCTGCCAGAATCCTGCCTTCGGCGAGCACCATGATGCGCTGTGCCAGCTGGAAGATGACGCGCATGTCGTGCTCGATCAGAATCATCGTCAGCGATCGATCGCGGTGCAGGCGTCGTATCAGTTGCGTCACGTCGTAGGTTTCCTGATCTCCCATCCCCGCGGTCGGTTCGTCGAGGAGCAGGAGCCTGGGTTCGAGTGCGAGCGACATGATGATTTCCGTGGCTCGCTGGTCGCCAAGCGACAGCTCACCCACCAACCGGCGCGCACGCTGCTCGAGTCCGCCGAGCACGAGCAATTCTTCCAGCCGCTGGTTGACGGTCGTGCGCGCCGCCCTCGATAGCCACGGCGAGAGCCTGTGCCCGGCCCGAAGTTCGACCGGAATCCGCAGATTATCGCGAACGGACAACTCAGGAAAAACTTCCGTAATCTGGAAGGTCCGCGCCATTCCCATGGCAACGCGGCGATGAGGCGCAAGCCGGGTCACGTCGCGTCCGTCGAACACGATACGCCCCGACGTAGGCGGAAAGAACCCACTGATCAGGTTGAAGAACGTCGTCTTTCCTGCACCGTTAGGCCCAATTACCGCGCGAAGCTCACCGGCTTCCACAGTCAGGCAAACATCGCTAACCGCGCGAAGATTGCCGAACCGGTGAGATACGTGATCGACTACGAGCAGGCTCATGAACGCACCCCGCCCGTCCGGATGCCCAGCACGCCACGGGGAAAGAACAGAACGACGAGGATGAACAGCAGGCCGATAAACGACATCCAGTTCTCAGTCCGTGTGGAGATGTAATCCTGAACCAGCACGAAGACGGCCGCGCCGATCAGCGGTCCCCACAACGAGCGCATTCCCCCCAGCACGGCCATGATCACAAAATCGCCTGACTGGTCCCACCGCAGATCATGCGGATCGGCGAAGTTATTGAGCAGCGCGTACAAGGTACCGGCAAAACTCACGAAAAAGCAGGAGATCACGAACGACAGCCAGATATGCTGCTCCACCGGCAGCCCGAGGAAGCGCGCCCGCTTTTCGTTCTCGCGTATCGCCAGAAGCGTACGGCCAAACGGAGAGCGCAACAGCGCAGTCATGACGCCAACCGACACGGCAAAGCAAAGCAGAACGAAATAGTAAAACACGGTGCTGTTGCCAAGAATGTCGATTCTCTGCTGGCCAAAGTGGAGAGGCATGCGATGCCATCCGGAGAGTCCATCGTCGCCGCCAGTCACGGCGTTCCAGCGAAAGGCGACGAAGTAGAACACCTGGCCGAATGCGATCGTCGCCATCGCGAAATAGACGCCCCGAAGCCTGACAATCAGCGCGCCGATGAGCGCCGCCGCCAGCGTGCCGGCCGCGACCCCAATGACGATACCAAGCGGCGTATTCGGCACCAGATAACGGATCGTCATACCAACGCCATACGCGCCGAGACCAAAATATGCCGCGTGACCGAACGACAACACGCCAGTAAAACCGAGCAGAAAATTGAGCGCCATCGCCGCCAATGCCATTACTACTACGCGTGTACCAAGTGCCGTATAGCCGCCGAGCCAGGTGATCCAGTACGGCATGGCAGCGAGCGCCAGCCAGACCGCCGCATTCCCCGCGAGTTGCAGTGATGATCTCACTGGACCCTCCCTTCCTCACCCAGCAGTCCGCGCGGACGTACGAGCAGCACTAGCCCCATCAGGACGTAAATCACCGCTTCGGTCGCGGACGGGAAAAAGACAGAAGTCAGGCCAGAAGCGACGCCAATGAGAATGCCGCCGAGCAGCGTACCCGGCAGGCTGCCCAGTCCCCCGACGATGATCGCAACGAAACTCGGCATGATGAGCGAATCACCGATGGTCGGTTGCAGTCCGAGCATGCCGGCTGCCAGTACGCCAGCCAGCCCCGCGAGAAAGATGCCGAGGCCGAAATTCATGCTGCGAAGCCACCGTACATTCACGCCCAGTGTCGCGACCGTTTCGAGGTCTCCGACACCAGCGCGGATACGAATGCCGGATCGAGTGAACTTCAGGAACATGAAGAGCGCCGCCACGACGATCACAACCAGTACGACCATGAACACACGATAGCCCGTTAGAAAGAAGAACGAGGACGTCAATGGCTGGTTCAGCGCGTCCGGAATCTGGTACGGCAATGTCTGAGGCCCCCAGATATAGCGGCTACCGTCCTGCAGCAGAAACGCGAGCCCGAACGTGAGCAGCAGACTGTATAGGGGATCTCTTCCATACAGCGGGCGAATCAGTACCCGCTCGATCAGCAGTCCGATAGCAGCCGTCAGCAAGGGTGCAATAACAAGCGCCGCCCAAAAGCCGACATACGGCATGATCGTGTAGGCGAGGTAAGCGCCAATTGCCAGGAATCCGCCGTGCGCGAAGTTGATGACACCGCTCAGATTCAGGATCAGCGACAGGCCAAGCGCCATTAACGCGTAAAACGCGCCAATGACGATACCGTTGAAAACGTTGAACAGGATCAGTTGCGTCATACCGTTACCTGTGCTGCCGACGTCCGCTTCCGATGTCCCGGCTCATCGGTCGCGCGGCAGTTGCGGCAGCGCGACGTCATTAGGCACTCAGCCCCCTGTCTGGCTTCCCGAACCGGTCATGCCCATGTGAGACGGCAGCCGGTTTCGCTGACCGGCAGCGCCGCGTCGATGCCCTTTACCAGCTGATCGACGTGGAATAGATCATCAGGTCTAGGTCCCTGCGCTACCGCATGTCCCACATAGAGATCCGGCATGAGCTGATGGTTGCCGGCCCGATAGAACGGTGTGTCCGGCATCAGCCCTACGTCCGGCGGCAACTTGAAGCCTTCGAGCGCCCGCGCCAGTTTCACTGCGTCAAGCGTCTTCTCCTGATTAGCGACGAGTGCAACGCTATTGACAGCGACGTGCCCGAACCAGTGTCTGGCAGTCGGCACTCTCCCGGCCTTCTTACGGATGCCGGCCACGTATTCCGCTACGTGGGGTACGTTGGGCTGGTCCCAGTACCATTCGAATACCCACGTACCGATTCGCGCATCCGGCGGCAAGCCCTCGAGCACCTCCAGTTCCTGCTGCGCCCCGGCGATGTGGAAACGCTTGTTAAGGCCGAACTGCACCGCCTGCTTAAGCGAATTGACAGCATCCTGACCTGCGGTAAGAAACAGGATGACGTCAGGATCGGCAGCCTGCGCCTTGATCAAATATGACGAATAGTCGGTGGTGCCAAGCGGCGCCAACGCGGCTCCAGCCTCCACCCCTCCGAACTTCTTCAGGCTCGCCTCGAAGCCGAGTTGCAAGGTGTGGCCAAATGCGTAATCGGGGGTGATGAAAAACCATTTTTTCCCGTACCGGTCGAACAGGACCTTCGATACCGAGTTGGTTTCCATCCTCGTCGTATTGCAGACCCGAAAGACGTTCCAGTGACAATCTGTACCGGTCACGGCGTCGGTATGCCCACCCGTCACAATATGCAGTGTTTTCAATTCGTTTGAAACCTGCCCGATCGCAAGCGCCATAGCCGAGTTGACATTGCCGAGCAGGAAGTCCACCTTGTCACGTTCGATCAGCTTGCGCGCCTTCTGTACGGCAGCGCCAGTATCCGCGCTGGTGGAATCCTCCACGATGAGCTGAACCGGACGACCCAATATGCCCCCGCGCGCATTGATCTGATCGATCGCGTATTCGCAACCCATTTGCTCGTTCTTGCCGAGTTCGGCGTAGGTACCTGTCAACGGGTCGTCGAGCCCGAATTTGATTGGAACCTCTCCGCGCGCCTTGATGATGAAGGGTGCGCCGATCTGCGCAATTCCGGCTGCGGCAGCAGCCTTCAGTACGAGCCGGCGATGCCGTCGGCCCGCGGTCGATAGTCTTCCCATTTCGGTCTCCCACAGAATGGACACGTCCGAGCAATGCTCGCGCTCTCCTCCTGGGAAAGCTGGTTCCGATTTCTACGCTTCGGATTTCCAACGCATATCAAATGTTAGTGCACGATATGACATAATTCCATGAGATGTAACGAAACATCTGAGTGCCAGCCGGTCTATCGCGGTGATTCAACGCGCACCGGCGCGGTGTGCGGGTAAAGCGCTTCTGCAAATATCCCGGGATGCGCATGAAAGAGACGCGGGAAAACCCCCGCTCTGAGGAACCCTTCCTCCATTGAGGCATCTGGAACAACTCCGATGCTCGCGCCGGGTGTTCGGAGATCTGGCAGCATCGTCGGCAGTGGTCGCGCTCGCAACCGATCCGGTTGTCAAAGATTGCGCCAACGCGGCGTACACGCCGTCACGTAATGCGTTTGGGCTGGCAATCAGCGCGGTCGCCATCAGCGAATGACCAGTGCGTCCCTATTGATCATCGCGATGACAATCACGAAGGCCTTGCCAACCCGGAGATGACGCTGATCAGCAGCACCGCGACGGCAAGTAGACCGGGCATGTAATTGCCTACTTCGATTGCGCCGAAGTAGTTGTAGCTGCCCTGCAGACTGAGCATGCAAACTGAGCGAAACGACCCCGGGGAGAACGATGGCCGTAATGATCACGCCGCTCATGCGTGCCTCGAAGCTGCGGGTCAATTCGTTGATGGCAAAGACCGCGTTCACAAGCGGCGCATTGAACGCCGCCGACAGGCCTGTGGGGGCGCCGGCGAACGCGAGCCTGTGCTCGAGATCGACGCCGCGGATGGTCCGAAGTCGCGCGGGATGGAAGTGCCGCAGGTTAAGCATCAGCGATGCGCCGACGTGGATCGTCGTCCCTTCGCGGCCGATGGATGATGCCGCCGAAAATGGGCAGGAATGACGCCACGATCTTGCCGATCAGGATCCCGAAAGCGGCGGCGCAAGTCTGCCGCGACCATACAGCGTGGCGATCACCTGAGGATTGCCGCTGCCTTCCGCGCCGGGAATGAACCGGCTTGTGATCCAAACGCCGGCTGCGCCGATAGCCGGCGTGAGCAGCAGAGGCAGCCATCAGTAGACGGTGGTAGTACGCCGTAATATGTCACGATCTGCGTCAATCAGATGCGCTTCCAGCACTGCGACGAGAGCGGTGACCAACGGGCTCACCCAGAAGATTCCATAGTGGAACCAAAGCCGCCGAACATGTTGCAGCGTTCTTCTGTTCAGGACGCGGAAGAAAGTGGCAGACGGTTTCAACGTCAGATATGGATCAACGCAAAAAAAGCCCAGCCGTGAAGCTGGGCGGAGGGGAATCGCCTTCTGTCGCCTGAAAACGAGTGGGCTTGCTGCCGGACCATACGCCATAACATGCAATATCGGCACGCCAGGTCCCACACCACTATCCCGTAGGATAAGCACGTTGTGACATTTATTCAAGCGACTCCTGCACCTTTTTCGTAAAACCAGGAAGGGGGGACACGGCAGGAGTTCATTCAGATGACCTTCGCGAGATAACGGCGGCTGCTCCGATGGCGGCATCGCCTGGGAAAATACGGAGGCACACCACGCAAACGCCACATAGACTTCAAGACGTCGCTTCCCTCGACGTACCGTCCTGCTCCACGTCGTCACTTTTCTGGAAGACAGAATGAAAAAATGCACGATCCGGCTCACGTTCGTGATGCTCGCGCTGCTCGCCGGATGTCATTCGGAAACGAAAACGCCGCAAACGGTCACATCGAGCGGCCAGGCTGCCAATGCGTCGGCGCTCAGTACCGGTCCCTCGACGATCGACGAACTGAACAATCCCAACAGTCCGCTTGCCAAGCGAAGCATCTATTTCGATTTCGACAGCTATACGGTCAGAGATGACTATCAGGCGCTACTCCAGGCACATGCGGACTATCTGCGCCGGCATCCGTCCCAGCATGTGCTGATACAGGGCAACACCGACGAGCGCGGCACCACCGAATACAATCTCGCCCTGGGCGAGCGGCGCTCGCAGGCCGTCATGCGTGAGCTGGAAACGCTTGGCGTGCCCGGGACGCAACTGGAAGCCGTCAGTCTGGGCAAAGAAAAACCGGTGGCGCTGGGGCACGACGAGGCGTCGTGGTCGCAGAATCGCCGCGCCGACCTGGTGTACCGCTAATTGCGCAGCGCACGACGCGCGGACCAGTTCAAAGCCCGAAGTACCAGAGCCGCACGTCCTCTTCCTCCGACCATATCTGCACGTCCAGCATCTCGTCGAATTCGACCGGCTCGCCCCGGTACATGCAGCAGAACCCGCGCTCGGTGCGATAGACGATCACCCACTCGCGCGGGTCGGGGGTTGCGTCGGGCGAACGGTCTTCCCGTGTGCTCCCGGAATCCGCAAGGTGCGCCGCGGCCTTGAGCCGCTCGCGCAACGTCCGCCACTCAGTTTTCAGCTTCACGGTCGCTCACCTTGAGACCCCTGCCGTGCACGGCATACGCAGCGTCGTTGACGCGCACGGATTGCGTCGACGTGGCGGTCCTTGCGCGAGCCCGGGGCTGGAAAATATCGATACTGCGCGCGACGGCGTCCGCAATATGCTCCTTCGCAATCACGCCGGACACGTCGAACGCGCCATCGACAGCGGTATCGACGAGGACCACCGCCATCACCGCGCGGCGCTGCCGGATTTCGCTGATCACTTCGAACGCCGCATCGGATCGCTTCACGACGATGAAGTTGCGATGCGCGAGCTGCCCGATCGTGACCGTCGGATTGTCATGGCTGACCGCGCGGCGCAGGCCGGTGTTGATGCGCAGCACGCCGTACAGCATGCCTGCCTTCGTGACGACGATGTGCCGGAACGGCGCGACGCCCATGCGATCGAGGAGATCGCGAAACGGCACGTCCGCGTCGAGCACCAGTATGTCGGCCTCCATGATCGCCGCCGCGTTCTGCACGAGAAACATATTGGCGTGCAACGCATCCGGAATGACATGACCGCGCCTGACGAGTTTCATCGTGTAGATCGTCTCGCGCGAGAGGAGCCGGCGGGTTCCGATGCTGAACGCAACCGCAAGTATCATCGGCAGCACGATGTCGTAATCGCGCGTCATTTCGAAGATCATCGCCACTGCCGTCATCGCGGCACCCGTGCCGCCCGCGACCACCGCCCCCATGCCGACCATCGCGAATGCAGGCACGCTGACCGGAGCGGCCGGCACCAGCAGATGGAACAGGGACGCCAGCGCGGCGCCCAACGTCGCGCCGATGAACAGCGACGGCGAGAACACGCCGCCCGACGAGCCGGAGCCGAGGCTAACCGACGTCGCGGCGATCTTGCACAGCGCAAGCAGCAGCAGGAACAGGCCACCTTGCAACTGTTCATTGAGCGTCGCCTGGATCGTTGCGTAGCCCACGCCTTCCACGTAGTAGTGGCCTGCGTAGCGCATCAGCAGATACATCATTGCGCCGACGAACAGCATGCCGAGCGCGTGGCGCGCAAAACGCCCCGGAACGCGCTCGAAGGCGTCCTCCGCCCAGTGCAATACGCGAATCAGCAACGCGGCCGCCACGCCGGCCACGACCCCGAGCAGCGCGTAAAGCAGCAGCGTGAAGCCGCTCGCGAGATGGTTATCGAGCGCTCCGAGCTGAGGGGGAACCAGGAAAGCCGCTGCTCCGCCAAAGAACAGCCGTCCCACGAACGTGGCGGTGCCCGTTGCCAGTGCGACGGGCAGAAAAGTTCCCACGCTGATTTCCGGCATCATCAGCTCGGTCGCGAACAGTACGCCGCCGATCGGCGTATTGAACGTCGCGGCAATGCCGGCCCCCGCGCCGCTCGCAACGAGAATGATCCGCTGACTGGCGGGCATCCGCAGCCACTGACCCAGCGTCGAGCCCAGTGCCGAACCGATCTGGATGATCGGACCTTCCCGGCCCACCGCCGCACCGGTGCCGATCGCGATCGCCGATGCGAGCGACTTGACGACCGCCACGACCGGACGGATCACGCCGCCCCCGAAATAGATCGCGTCCATCACTTCTGGCACGCCATGCCCTTTTGCTTCCGGTGCAAAGCGGCTTACCAGCCACGTGACCGCGAAGCCGCCTGCTACCGGCACGAGAATCACCCATGCGCCCCACGGCGACGGCGGGGTAAACTGGCTCGCGTCGTAGAGCGGCGAAAGGCGTCCGAGAAACGCCGCATTATGGATAGTGCCGATCAGCAACCTGAACACGACCGCGCCAAAACCGGTCACGATCCCGAGGCAGAACCCCAGCATGCTCATGCGATAGAGGTCGAGCGGCTTCGCGACTTCTTGGGCGTTTTCAGGAGGCGCCGAATCTCCTTCCTTGCCGTCGAGCTTCGTGGGGGCCATATCCCGCCTCTCCTCGCATGACAACCCCGCGTCATCGTTCGGCGCGGGAGCCTCGAGCGGTCCCATGCACGCAATACAAGGTCCACGCAGAAAGAAGCCGAGCGGTCTTGGGGGGATGATCGAACATCGCACCGCCCGCCTGAATCGGTCGGTGCGACCGGGTAGACAGGCCTCGGCAATCATGTCATGCCGTGCCATGCACTATAGTCCTATCAACGCGTGTTCACCAACCTTGATGGTCGTGGCGATACGGAACACCCAACGCTCACTGCATCTCAATCCGGCGCGGGCACGCAATCCATCTGATACGATTTTGCGCTGTCACCCCGTCACGCCCCATTGCCGGTGCGCTTTGCGATAGAGCAACAGGATTTCAGCAAGGCTGCAGAGAATCCGGTTTCAGGCGCCTGGTCCATGTTCCGAACGAGACAGGTAGCAAAGTGAAGCAAACATCACCGCACATCCGGGTCGGCATGCCCAACAAGCAGGATCTCGAAGCCATGTCGGCATTCCGTTACCAGTTACGCAGGTTCCTGCGGTATTCGGAAGAAATTACTCACGCGGAAGGAGTCACGCCTCTGCAATATCAGATGCTCCTTCACGTCAGGGGATTTCCCGACCGCTCCTGGGCCAGTATCGGCGAGCTGGCTGAACGGTTGCAGGCAGCGCCCAACGGCACCGCGGCGCTCGTGTCCCGCTGCGAAGCCGCCGGGCTCGTCGAGCGTCGCCCCGACGCTTCCGACCGGCGACTCGTGCAGGTCCATCTGACGGAAAAAGGCGAGCGGTCCCTGTTGAAGCTCGCGATGCTGCACAAGCGGGAAATCGAGTCATTCGGTTGGGCGCTGGGGCAGTTTCAGGTTCAACAGACACCACTGGTTGGCGGAGCGGCCAAATCGCCGGATTGGTGATCATGCAGCGTCGCCAGGGATGAGCATCCGTCGACGGCCGGCGCGCCAGCGACGATCTCCGCGTGCCAGCCCTTTAGCCCGTGTCCGTACGACCCATTCTCAAGACATCCAGGACCGCTTGGGCTAATGGGTGATTACCCTCGCACGGACGCGCCAGAAGCTTTCAGGCCTGCCTTAATTGGGGCGATCGTACTTGTCATGCCAGGAGCGGCGCCTGTGGCGCGAAGTCCGCTGGATGACATTTTCCGATGGACGCGTGTGGCTCGACGCCCCTCAGCGGCCACCGCTCGCCGCTTCGTGCGCAGCCGCACTGGACGCGCCTTCCGATTCGGCGGCACGTTCGACAGGTGGCCAAAGTGCCTTGCTAAATGCCCTATCGTGCGCTAAAAAACATTTACTTCCTTCGCGTGTCTACTGGCCGTCCGGCCAATGCCATGGACGCCTCCACCCAGCGAGCACGACTGTCCATGAGTCTTCTTGAGCTCAGAGGCGTTTCCAGGCATTTCGGCGCCATTCAGGCCCTGATCGACGTGACGCTCAGTCTGGAGCCAGGTCAGGTCGTGGGGCTCATGGGCGATAACGGGGCCGGGAAATCGACTTTGGTGAAGGTCGTCGCCGGCAACTTTCCACCTTCGCATGGCGAAATTCTCATCGATGGAAATCCCGTGCATTTCAACAAGCCGGTCGACGCGCGCGCGCGCGGCATCGAAGTCGTCTATCAGGATCTCGCGCTCTGCGACAACCTGACGGCAGCCGCCAACGTTTTCCTTGGCCGCGAACTGCGGGTCGGGTTCGGGCCTATCCGCGTGCTCGATCACGCGACCATGTATCGGCGTGCGGGTGAACTGTTCAAGGCACTGAAGTCCGAGACGCGCCCGCGCGACCTCGTCAGGCAAATGTCGGGGGGACAGCGGCAGGCGGTGGCCATCGCCCGCACGCGCCTCTCGGAAGCGAGGCTCGTTCTCATGGACGAGCCGACCGCCTCGATCAGTGTGCGCCAGGTCGTCGAGGTGCTCGATCTCATCAGACGCCTGTCCGAACACGGTATCGCCGTCATCCTCATCAGCCACCGCATGCCTGACGTATTCGCCGTCGCCCACCGGGTGGTTGTCATGCGGCGCGGGCGCAAGGTCGCGGACAAGAAGACCGAAGAGTCCTCCCCGGAAGAAGTGACCGGACTGATCACCGGCGCCATCGCCGCTGCCTGAACCTGCCTCGCATCGGAGCCACCACATTGAACGACGCGCCGCGAAGGCCCCCTACAGTGCCGCCATTGCTCGATGATCCACAGTCCGCGAGGACGCATACTCGCTGGTCGGGATTGCTCGCAAGCCAGGTGTTCTGGGTCGTGCTGGCAACGATCGTCGCCTGTATCGCCCTGTCTTTCGCGACCTCGACCTTCGCGACCTCCGAGAATCTTTTCAACGTTACGCGAAACTTCGCCTTCGTCGCCATCGTGGCGCTGGGAATGATGGCGGTGATCGTCACGGGCGGCATCGACATTTCGGTTGGCTCGACGATCGGCATCAGCGGTATCGTGCTCTCGGTCGTCATGAACGCGGGCTACCCGATCTGGGCCGGTATCGGCATGGGACTACTGACCGCCGGGCTGGTCGGCCTCGTCAACGGCTTGCTCATCGCGTATCTCGGCATGCAGCCTTTCGTCGTGACGCTCGCCATGCTGAGCGTTGGCCGCAGCCTCGCACTCGTGATCTCCCGCAGCCGGACCATTTTCGATTTCGGCCCCGACGGGAGCAAGCTCCTCGCGCTCGGCGGCGGCGCGACGCTCGGCGTCGCCAATCCGGTGTGGTTCCTGATCCTGCTTGGGCTGTTGTTCTGGTTCGCGTTCGGCTGGACGCGCTGGGGCCGCTATGTGTTCGCGATCGGCGGCAACCGTCATGCGGCGACGCTCACCGGCGTACCGGTGCGCCGCATCGTTTGTTCCGTCTACATGCTCTGCGGCCTCATGGCGGGCGTCGCGGCGATTCTCGAAGTCGGCTGGCTAGGCGCGGTGACGACAGGCCTCGGCACGGGCGACGAACTGCGCGTGATCGCTGCTACCGTGGTCGGCGGGACCAATCTGGCCGGCGGGGTTGGCAGCGCCTTCGGCACGATCGTCGGCGCGGCACTCATCGAGGTCATCCGCAACAGCCTGATCCTGCTTGGCGTCGACGCGTTCTGGCAGGGCACGGTCGTCGGCAGCTTCATCGTCGTCGCGGTGCTCTTTAACAGGCTCGGTGGCGAGCGGCAAGGAGATTGAAATGTCGTTGGACGCACCGGCCGCTTCCCGGCCGGTGCCGCGGGAAGCGGGTGCGGCCGGATCGGACGCGGAACTGCCGCACGCATGGGTTCACAAGACCGCGAGGATCCGCTCCAAGGCCGAGTTCCGATTTCGGGCCTGACGTTGGATCGTTATGAAGACTGTATAGGCCGACATGGGCACCGTAGAGCCGGCGCCGAACAGGAGGAAGCAATGAAGAAACTGTGGATGTGTCTTGCTGCTGCTGGAGGACTTGCGATGCTGGCGTCCTCGGGCTTCGCGGCCGATAAGACCCTTGCGCTGGTGGTGAAGGGTCTCGACAACCCGTACTTCGACCTCATGCATCAAGGATGCGAACGGGCGAACAAGGAACTCAACAAGCAAGGCTACAACTGCTACTACACCGGTCCCGCGACCGCCGCGGACGAGAGCGCGCAAGTGCAGATCATCGACGACCTGCTGACCAAGGGCGTCGCGAGCATGGCGATCTCGCCAGCGAACGCGCCGGCTGTGGCGGAGGTGCTGCGCCGCCGCGGCGGATCGGTCCCGGTCATCACCGCGGATGCCGATCTGCTGCCGAAGGATGCGTCACTGCGCAAGAGCTATGTCGGCACCGACAACTACGAACTGGGCGCCAAGCTTGGCGAGCAGTTGAAGATGCTGATGCCGAAAGGCGGCAATGTCTGCCTCGTGATGGGCAATCCGGCAGCGGAGAACATCAACCAGCGGGCCCAGGGCGCGCGCGATGTGCTCTCCGGGAAGAAAGGGATCACGAAGCTCGCTGGCGAGAACGGGTGGCATGAGATCAGTGGCTGTCCGCTCTACGTGAACGACGACGCCGCCAAGGCGAACCAGATGATGCAGGACACGCTGACCGCCCACCCTACCGGTCTCGACGCCTTCCTGCTAGCGGGCGGCTGGCCTCTCTTTGCGCCGCAGGCCTTTTCGCAGGTTGTCGCGCCGATAATGGACAAGATCAAGAACGGCAAGTTCGTGATCGTCTCGGCGGATACGCTCGGGCCCGAACTGCAAGCGCTCAAGGACCACAAGGTGAATGTGCTCGTCGGCCAGCGGCCCGAGGAAATGGGCTACCGCGCCGCGATGGTCATGCGTGACCTCGCGGAAGGGAAGTCGGTACCTCCGGTCATTCACACCGGACTCGACGTCTGCACATGGAAGAACGCCGACACTTGCCTGAAGCATTGAAGGCCGGCGGCCCACATCATCACGATAACGCGGGAGCCGGATCGACACCGAGCCGACTCCGCGCTGCCTCAATGCATCGACGACACCATTTGCCTGCTCTTCCTGAAAGAGGCCGGGCGCGGCATTGAACACCAATAGCGCGCCGACAATGCACGCTTCGACACGTTCGTCGCTGATCAGTTGAAGGGTGATCGCCGCCTTGAGCATCCGGGGTACGGGCGCCCAAAACGGTGCCGTCATACGCGTCGGCCATCCGATGCGATGCTCGTTGAGCTCGTTCCTGCCGCGCTCGCTCAGCAGACGCGCGGCTTGCGCGCTGGTCAGCCCCAAATGCGACGTGCTGCCGGATGTCGTTGTCACGGGCCCGCTTCCAATTCTTGCCTGCTTTGTACTCCACAGTCACAATGATGCCGGGTGGGCCTGTTCCTGACGCTTACCCCGGTCACAAACGACCGTTACGCGACCAACACGCGCACCGTCGATTGAAGCAAGTTAGCCATTTTTCTCCACTGAAACTTGAACTATCGCAATCGAGGTCACGGTAGCGGCTGTTCGTGTAACGCAATGCACATGAGAAATCCCACGGCTCGAAGCATCGCTCTGGTTTGTTCAGTCATCCCAAACATGACTTCGCCAAGCATCAGATAAGCTTCGCATCCTGGACTTCTCTCACGTTCTTCTCATTGCACTGACCAACCCAACTGGAGGCGTTCATGAAATCGACGCCGCGGCGTAGCTCTTGAACCTGGCGGTGATCAGCACGCGCGGAACGCGGCCGTGCCTGCTGAGCAGCTTGCGCATGAGTCGCCTGCCTGCGTGCCTGTCGCGGCGGCTTTGCACCAGCACGTCGGGCACTCCGCCATGCTGGTCCACCGCGCGCCACGCCCCGAATGAAGTCCCCTTGGGGGAAAGCCAGTGCTTCTCTCCGATGATCGTGGCCACCACTTCGTCGAGGTGCCACCTGTCGCCTGGGGCCAATGGGGTGGACCGGATGCGGGAAACTGTAATATCACCACACCGCGTAGCTGATCACGTCAAGCGGAAATCGATAGCCAACATAGGGGCGCGGGTTGTCGACGGCAGTGGCGTTCTGTTGGGCGGCTGCTTTCATGAACGACATTGTCGCCGCCCCCTCAACCCTGCTAACAACGTCACAATGCCTTCCCGGTAAATGACGCGGTCTGCGATGATCGCCGAATGAACGCCAGTGGCGTGCCGCGATCGTGGCGCGGCTGACAGGATGGCACCGGCCATTTCGTACAGCAGGAGATTGTCTGAGTGACCCATCTCCTCCCGATAAAGTAGGCGTCTAGCATGAGTGAATACTTCACACCTCTGTCATGCATTTGCGCGCCCAAAACGACGTTCGCGCTCCCGATATGATGCGAGTGCGGCATCAAGCGCGGCGTCGTCGAAATCTGGCCAGAATATGTCGGTGAAGTAGAGTTCAGTGTACGCGAGCTGCCATAGCAGGAAGTTGCTGATGCGCTGCTCACCTCCGGTCCGGATCAGCAGATCGGGTTCCGGCGCGTACGCCATCGCCAGATATTGCGCGAAGCTGGCTTCGTCGACCGGCACGGCGTGACCATCGACGGCACTCCGTGCGGGTAGCTCGCTTATAGCGTGAAGGATATCCCAGCGACCGCCGTAATTCGCCGCAATGGTCAGCGTCATACGTGTATTGTGGGCGGTTCTGATTTCCCCTCGCTTCACGAGCGCCCGAAGGTGCGCATCGAACGCCGATAGATCACCAACGACGCGCAAGCGGATGCCATTCTTGTGCAACCGTGCCGTTTCACGCTGTAGCGTCGCCCCGAACAGACGCATCAGGAACGACACTTCGTCCTCCGGCCGGCGCCAGTTCTCCGAACTGAATGCAAACAGCGTCAGGAATTCGACGCCGCGCCGCGCGCAGCCCTCGACGATTGCGCGGACCGCTTCGACACCCTTCACGTGACCGGCCACTCGGGGCAGCCTGCGCTGCGCCGCCCAGCGGCCATTGCCGTCCATAATGATTGCAATGTGCCGCGGCACATCGGTCACGGCCGGTACGCTAACGGTCGAACTTTTATGGATCATGGGAACCGCCGCGAGTCAGGCGGAACGCGAAAGTCCCCGAAGGTCATGAAGGTGCCCCTGGACCCTTTTCCTGGCGATCAATTCGACCGCCACCAAATCACGTGGACATCGGCTGGGCCACCGGTCGAAATGGACAATCGTACGGTATGCAGACGAAACTGAAAGGATGCTTAAGACGGGGATACGACTCGAGGAAATCGAAAGCCTGGGCGCGTGTGACGGCTGTGACGCGCATATCCCCTATAGGCCCCAGCATCGCCTTGAATATACGTGCGACCTCGACCGCTCCCTTTGTCTTCCGATTTACTTCTACATACCCTTCCAGATAGTCGCGGCACAGCTGTCTGACGGTGTAATCGCCTGGGTGCGCAGCCGCTGATTCCCGTTCTCCGCAGTGTCGAAGGTTCGGCACCGGAATCGCGTTCGACGCGCTTCGTTTGCCACGCAGCGATCGCTGCGGCAAATGAGGTCGACGGCCACTCACGAGCTTCACCTGTCGCATGCGACCGTCGATCGGCGACTTATAGCGATACGTCCATGACTTGCGGCTCGTTGAAGCCTGGTAGGCGTAGGCCTGGAAATCCCTGAAACGTCATGTGCTCGCCGCTCGGCAGCTTGGGCACGGCACGTGCATCAAAGCGCATTCTTCCCTCGGCGCAGGTTTTTCCGAGACAAGCATACCCGGCGCAGGTTTTCTGCATAACGGCACAAAAACCTACGCCAGCATCACAAGTTTGAGTAAGCGGAGACACGCGTCGACACCCCAACCGATGGGCCTGAAGCGTTAATATTTTTCTTAAAATTCAGATACTTGCGGTATATCCTGGCAAGGCTTTGGGCTTACCGAGACAAGCCTGAAAACATGGCTATTCGTTCTCGTCGAAGTAATGCCCGAACTTCAGCTGCTTCGTGCGGATATACCGCTCGTTTTCCTCGCGCATCGGAATCGCGAGCGCGACACGCTCGCACACCGGAATGCCGTGCTTCGACAGCGTGTCGAATTTTTCGGGATTGTTACTCATCAGGCGCACCGACGTGATCTTCAGCGTGCGCAGGATGCCCGCGGCCGAATCGTATTCGCGTGAATCGTCGGGCAGGCCGAGATCGAGGTTGGCTTCGACGGTATCGCGCCCCTGCTCCTGCAGCGCATACGCGCGGATCTTGTTCGACAGACCGATGCCGCGTCCTTCGTGGCCGCGCAGATACAGCAGTACGCCGCAACCCTCTGCCGCGATATAGCGCAGCGCGAGATCGAGCTGCTCGCCGCAGTCGCAGCGATAGGAGCCGAGCACGTCGCCCGTCAGACATTCCGAATGCAGGCGCGTCAGCACCGACGACTGGTTGGCGACATCGCCCATCACGAGCGCGAGATGTTCGGCGCCGCTGTCGACCACGCGAAACACATAGGAAGTGAACGTGCCGTAGCGCGTGGGCAGCGTGGCGGTGGCGTCGAGCACGACGCATTCGCCGGTGACGGCGCCGTCCGCTGCGGGCGATGGATCCTGAGACGTGAGCATGGCGTTGAACAATGGTGCTGGCATGAACCCGGTCGAGCCGGGGATAAGGTGTGGACTGCGAGTTTACCGCTAATCCGCATGCAGCACGTGGATGCCCCTTCGCTTGCACGGGACGCTGCCCCGCGACAAGCCGCACCCGGCACACGCGCATCGCGCGAAACACGACCCCGAGACCCGAAACAAGCCCGCGCGGACCGCGTCAATCCAGCGAGCATCGTCCGGCGCGCCCGAGGTATTCCCGGTGTACCGCGGGCGCACGTCGCGCCTATACTGGTATCGCCTGTCCCTCACGACAGTGCGCCACTTCGGCGTGCTGCATTGCGAAACGGAGCCGCTCCATGACAAGCGTTGCACAGCTTCTTAAAACGAAACCGAACCCCTCCGAGGTCTACACGATCGGCGCCGACGATTCCGTCTACGAGGCGATCCGGTTGATGGCCGAGAAAAGCATCGGCGCGCTGGTGGTGACGGACGGCGACAGCATCGCCGGCATCATCACGGAGCGCGACTACGCGCGCAAGATCGTGCTGATGGACCGGTCGTCGAAGGCGACGCCGGTGCGCGACATCATGAGCAAGGCGGTGCGCTTCGTTCGTCCGGACCAGACGACCGAAGAGTGCATGGCGCTGATGACCGAGCGGCGCATGCGTCACCTGCCTGTCATCGACAACGAGAGGCTGGTCGGCATGGTGTCGATTGGCGACCTCGTGAAGGACATCATCGCGGAACAGCAGTTCACGATTCAGCAACTCGAGTTCTATATTCACGGCGAACGGCTCTGACAGGCAGCACGGTTTTCGCCGAGCGACACCGCATCGATCATCCGCGTGGGACCAGACGCAAAAAAAGCCCAAACCTCCAAGAGCTTGGGCCAAGCTACCTTGCGGCAGCGGAGGTTCCTTCGGAAAGAGGAACGCAACGCGCGCGGATGACACGCTCTCGGGCGCATGAGTGCGGCGCGCTCGTTTGAAACAGTACCGGGTATGAAACGCTGTGTGCGCCGTCAAACGACGCGCACACAGATTCTGCTGCCTGCTTAGTTACCGAAATTAGTTACCGAAATAGACGCTCTTCGGGCCGCTCATCGGCTGCATCACGCCGCCCGCCTGGGTCGATCCGCTCATCGGCGCGCCGTAACCGCTGGTATCAGCGCTCGGCTGGGTTTGCGCGACGGCCGGATTTTGCGCTTGCACACGCTGCTCGGCGGCCTGGATGTCGGCCGGATACTTCGGGTCGCTCGAGGTCGACGGGTTGTAGCCCGCGTGCTCCAGCTGGATCAGTTCGCTGCGGACTTCCGCGCGGGTGACCGGCTGCTGGCTCGACTGCGCGAACGATACGACCGGCGCGGCGACAAGGGCCGCAATGGCAACTGCCTTGATCAGCGATTTCATGGTGACTTCCCTCCAATGTGGTTTTATCTGCATCGCCGACACCTCGGTGTCCAGCGATTCACTTGAGTCTAGTCACCGCACTGCAAAGGGAAAACCCTTAATTACGAGATAGAAAATTGCTCAGTTCGCAACGATCTCGGGAAAGATCGTGGAACCGCCTCCGTTAGCATGATCTTCGGGGTAACAATTGCCCGGATCGTCACCTTTGCGTCTGATGTTTCCGAAATACGTCTGATCGAAGAAAAAATTCGCCCGCCCGCACGCCGAAACGTCTGAATCGATGTACGCGCGTAGCTGCGACGTCATGCGCCCGAATGCGGAATCGTCAGTAGCTTGCGCGGGCCGCTGACGAACGCGCTGCCCGGCTCGAAAAATCGCAACGGACGGTGCATCTCGCGCGACAGGCCGATGCGCGTCGTCACGCCGATCGGTGCGTCGCCTGTCTCGATCACGCCGATCCATAACCCCCGCCCCGTACACAAATCGCAGCCGTCGAACGCCTGGCCGATGCCGAACGCCACCGTCAGCCGGCCGGGTCCGCGCGCGAGATCGCGCAGCGGCACGCCGGGACGGCGCGCTTCCATCAGCGCGAGTCCTTCGAGCGGTTCGATCGCGCGCAGCAGGATGCCGGCGCCGACCTCCTCCGCTTCGGACGACATGTTGAGCATGTAAGACACGCCGTAGGTCAGCCGCACATAAGCATGACCGCGCGCGAGGAACATCGACCCGTTGTACGGACGACGTCCGATGAACGCATGGCTCGTCGAGTCGCCGAGCGGATACGCCTCGGTCTCGACGATGCGTCCGCTCAGGCGTCCTTCGGGCAGATCGTGCACGAGATATTTGCCGACCATGAAGCGCGCGAGTTCCACGGTATCGATCGGCAGATCCTCGCGGCGCAACGGTCGGATCGGAAGAGCTTCGTTTCGCATGCGCTGGGTGTCCTTGAGTCGGTGCTGAAATCGGTGCTGAAACCTACGGCCTCGCGGCAAGCGCGCAGTCGCCCCACTCCCACGTCATCGACCGGTTGCGCTCGACAAATTCGTTGTACCGAAGCCTCATTTTCTGCGCCATGGAAGTCAACATGGCACCAATTGTTGTATTGTGTCCATCCGGCCGGTCACACGGCCGTTTGCATGTTTCGGCGCGCGCTTCGCGGCTCGCTGAAACCGCGTGTCGGCTGAAAGCGTTCGCAGACTGCTGTACCTGTTCCATTGGCATGGAATCCCGCCGTACCCGCTGGTGTAAAAAAATCGATCCCATCCGGGGATCGACGTTCTACGACAACAGGAGATGGTTGAATGAAAGCATTCTCGGCAATCAAGATGATCGGCGGCGCACTGGTCGTTCTCGCTTCCCTCAACGCGTACGCGCAAAGCAGCGATGCGGCCGCGAGCGCAGCGCCGGCGGCAATGGCACCGACCGCCAAGCAGACTCGCGCGGCTAATCGCGCGCTGCAGAAGAAGGTCCGCGCGACGCTCGCACGTACGAAGGGCCTGACCGTCGGGAACATCACCGTGCGCGCACGCGAAGGCGCCGTCACGCTGGAAGGCTCGGTGCCGGAACAGGCTCAGATCGAACTCGCGACGAACGCCGCTCAAGGCGTGGCAGGCGTGACGTCGGTGAAGAGCGCGCTGTCGATCCGCGCGATGGGCCAGTAATCCGGTCGAACGGCCGAAGAAGTTGCGGTAACAGCAGCAAGCTGGCGTCGACGGCGGAAAGCTCCGCCGCGACGCCAATTCCCCCTCCGATGCAGCGCTCGACACCATTGCCTCACGGTGCGGCCATCGCACCATCCGACGCGGCGATTCCCCGCGCCCCCGAAACCGCGTTATTTTTAATGCGCTACGCGCGTCGCGATGACGACCCGACCGCGTGGCGACGGCTTCTCGTAACGAGTTATCCCCGATAATTTAATAGCTTAACGTCACTTGTTAAGATATTACTTCAAGTTCATACACGTACCGAAAGGAAGGCCGCATGACTTCGTCCGCGACCGTCTTGCCTCGTTGGACTCTCGTCGCGCCGATCGTTAGCTGGATCGTGCTCGGCGCCGCCTACGCGATGCCGGGCAACACGCTGCTGCTCGCACTGGCCGGCATGTCGTTATGCGCGGCCGTGTTTGCCGCCGTGCATCATGCCGAAGTGGTCGCGCATCGCGTCGGCGAGCCGTTTGGCACGCTGGTGCTCGCGGTCGCCGTCACGGTGATCGAGGTGGCGCTGATCGTCTCGGTGATGCTGACGTCCGGTCCCGAGAAAGCCGGCCTCGCGCGCGATACGGTATTCGCGGCCGTGATGATCGTCTGCAACGGGCTCGTCGGGCTGTGTCTGCTGGTGGGCGGCATCCGCCATCTGGAACAGGACTTCCAGAGCCGCGGCGCGGCGGCCGCGCTGGCAGTGCTCGCGTCGCTGTCGGTACTGACGCTCGTGATGCCGAATTTCACGACCACCAGCCCCGGGCCTGTCCTGTCGCCGTCGCAGCTCGCGTTTGCCGGCGTGTCGTCGCTGGTGCTGTACTGCGTGTTCGTGTTCGTGCAGACGGTGCGCCATCGCGACTACTTCCTCGCCGGCGTGCCCGACGAAGACGTCCATGCCGAGCCGCCCGGCGCGCGCCTCGCCGCCATCAGCGGCGTGCTGCTGCTCGTGAGCCTCGTCGCGGTCGTGCTGCTCGCGAAAGTGCTGTCGCCGGTGGTCGAGTCAGCGGTGCTGAGCGCGGGCGCGCCGCCGGCGGTGGTCGGTATCGTGATTGCGTCGCTGGTGCTGTTGCCGGAAGGACTCGCGGCGCTGCGCGCGGCGCGCGCCGACCGTCTGCAGACCAGCCTGAACCTCGCGCTCGGCTCGTCACTGGCGAGTATCGGCCTGACCATTCCCACCGTCGCCGGCGTGTTCCTGTACATCGGTCAGCCCATCGTACTCGGCATCGATGGCAAGGACATGGTGCTGCTGGCGCTCACGCTGGTGGTCGCGACGCTGACGCTCAGCACCGGGCGCACGACGATTCTGCAAGGCGCTGTGCATCTGTCGCTGTTCGCGGCTTATCTGTTTCTGTCGTTCGCGCCGTGACGCGATGCCTTATCCGGCACGGGCGGACGGCAGCCTCAATCTTCCCAATGCTCGGCGATCCAGTCGCGGAACAGATTCAGCTTCTGCTGTTGCGCGACTGAATCCGGATACACGAAGTAATAGCGCCAGCCGGTCTTCAGCACGGTATCGAACGGCCGCACGAGGCGCCGGGCGGCGACGTCCTCGTCGATTAGCGCGAGGTCGCTGATCGCGACACCGAAGCCCTGCGCGGCGGCGTTGGTCGCCATGTCGAGCGTATCGAAGCTCGGGCCGAGCTCCGCGTCGATCGTCGCGGCGCCCGCCGAATCGGCTTCCGCGACTTTCGCGAGCCACATTTTCCAGTCGCGGTGATCGCGCGTCGGATGCAGCAGCGTGTGGCGCCCGAGATCGGCCACCTGCGCGAGCGGCTTGTCCTTCAGCAGCTCGGGCGTGCAGACCGGCGTCAGACGCTCCTCGAACAGCGACACCGCCTGCACGTCCGCACCGGGCGACGAACCGTAGATGATCGCCGCGTCGAACGGCTCGCTCTGGAAATCGACGTCGTGCTGCCAGGTGGTCGTGATCTGCACGTGCAGATCGGGATAGTCGGACTGGAAGCGCATGATCTTCGGCAGCATCCAGCGCATCACGCAGGTCGGCACCTTGAGCGCGAGATCGGTGCGCTGCCTCGTCAAGCGCAGCGACATTTCCTCGATCCGCGCGAAGCTCTCCTTGACCGCCGGCAGCAGCATTTCGCCCTCGGCGGTCAGCGTCAGCCCCTTTGCGTGCCGCTTGAACAGCGGAAACTTGTAGTACTCCTCGAGCGCGATGATCTGCCGGCTGACCGCGCCTTGCGTCAGGCACAGATGGTCGGCGGCACGCGTGAAGCTGCGATGGCGCGCGACGGTTTCGAAAATCTGCAGCGCGTTGAGCGGCGGTAGGCGTCGCATCGGATGTCCAGGATCAGAAAAAATCATTGCGTGGCTGCGGCAGCGCCCCTCGCCGCCCTGCCCGTCAAGCCCACAGCATACGCGATCGGCTATGCGCGCACGAGTGGGCGCGCAGGCAAACCCGCATGCGTTCGACTCATGGCATGCGTGAAAAACGCCCGTACCGAGGAATGTCGCACCGGCGCGGTGCAAAGAAGCCTTCAGCAATCGCACCAGAACCGAGCTTTCCTCATACCTCGACGCACGCTGGGATTCCTCAGCCAGATCTGGACGTTAACCCGCATAAGCCATCGCCCGTAGCTTCCCGGCGTGTCGCCAAACCGCTCGCCACCGCGTTCGCCGGCGGCGAGCCATGAGCGTACGTCATGCGATCCATGCGCATATTTCGATTGTTGCGTGATTTTGGCAAACCTACAGTGCATCCACGCACGGTAGATCGGCAGCGGTCACGGCGAATCATGGGCAACGGGCGTTCAACACAGGAGACCGCCATGCAGCAGATCAAACGGGGTAGAAGGCAGGCCATCAAGACGATCGGTACGGCGCTCGCGGCATCCGCGCTGCCGATGCCGTTCCTCAACCTGCGCGCGCAGGAGCACAACTTCAGCGGCAAGACGCTGCGCATCCTGACGTGGTCGGACGATACCGGCACGGCCGCGCTGCGCAACATCGCAGCGACCTTCACCGCGAAGACCGGCGCGAAGGTCATCGCCGATCGCGCCGACGGCACCTCCGGCATGGTCGCCAAAGTCAAGGCAGCGGGCGAGCGCCCCACCTATGACGTGATCACGCTCGCCGGCGTCGGCGCCTCCGGCCTCGCCGACGCGGGCCTGCTGATGAAGCCCGACCTCGACCGCCTGCCGAACCTGAAAGAAGTCGCGCCGCCATACCGCACCGGCGCGAACGGCTTCGGCGTCGGCTATCTGCTGTGGTCCGACGGCCTCATCTACAACACCGCGACGGTCAAGACGCCGCCTTCGTCGTACGAGGCGCTGTGGGACCCGAAATACGCCGGCCGCGTTTTCCTGCCGCCGCCCGAGTGGGCCGAAGCGGTCGATCTCGCGATCATCGCCGCGAAAATGAACGGCGGCTCGCAGCAGAACATCGAGCCCGGCTTCAAGAAGCTCGCGCAGCTCAAAGACCACGTGATGACGCTCGGCGAGAACCCGAACCAGGTGGCCGACCTGTTCCGCACGGGCTCGCTCGACATCGGCGGCATCTACTCGCCCGCGTTTTTCCCGGATCAGATCCGCAAGCCCGAATACAAGATGGGCGTGACCTACGGCATGAAGGAAGGCTTCGCGACGCAACTGATGTTCACGGTGATTCCGAAAGCGCATCCGGGCGACACTGACCTGATCCACGCGTTCATCAATCACTCGCTCGACGCCGGTGTGCAAGGCCGCATGGCCGCCGATGTGCTGAACGGCCCAGTGAATTCGAAAGCGATGATTCCGGCCGAGAGCCGCGCGTTCGTGCCGAGCCCGCAGCAGATCGCCGAGAAAGCCGTGCTGCATGACGACAAGGCGCTCGCCGCCGTGCAGCCGGCATGGATCAAGCGCTACACCGAAATCTTCTCGGCGTAACCACGATGCTCGCGCGCTTCCCGCGGCGTGCCGCGATGATGCCGGACGAAGCCGCGCCGGGCCCAGCGCCCGGCGGCGGCGCCTCCGCTTCCGCAGTTGTTGCGACGGCCGTGACCGACCCCGCTGCCGGCGCAACGACGCTCGCGAAAGCGCGCCCGTGGCTGCTACTTGCGCCGATCCTGCTGTTTCTGGCGATACTCGGCGCGGCCGCGCTGGTCGTGCTGCGCATGAGCTTCGGCACGTCCGGCAACGAATGGCGCAGCTTCACGCTGCAGAACTACGCGGACCTGCTCGACGGCTACTTCCTGAAATCGTTGTGGCTAACGCTGCGGCTCGCGTTCCAGAGCATGCTGTGCGCGGTCGTGCTCGCGATTCCGGTCGCGCTCGCGATGGCGCGCACGACATCGCGGCTCGCGCGCCGGCTGCTGCTCGCGGGTGTGCTGCTGCCGCTGCTCGTCAATCTGCTGCTGCAAGGCTATGGCTGGCTCGTGATCCTCGGCCCGGCGGGTCTGCTCAATCACGCGCTGCTCGCGAGCGGACTCGTCGAGCGTCCGGTGATGTTGCTGTATCGCGAGCATGGCGTGCTGCTGGGGCTGATCCAGACCGCGTTTCCGCTCGCCGTGCTGCCGCTGTCCAGCGCGATGCGCGCGGTGTCGATCTCGTACGAGGAAGCCGCCGCGACGCTCGGCGCGACGCGCTGGCAAACGCTGCGTCACGTGCTGCTGCCGCTCGCGATGCCGGGCCTCGTGTCGGGCGCGCTGCTGGTGTTCGCGTACAACGCGAGCGCGTTCGCGGTGCCGCTGCTGCTCGGCGGCCGGCGTGTGCCGATGCTCGCGGTGCTGGTGCACGATCAGGTCGCGCCGCTCTTGAACTGGCCGGCCGCCTCCGCTTCCGGCGTGGTGCTGATGATCGCCACGCTCGCCGTGATGGCGCTGTCGCAACGGCTCGTGCGCCGCACCCAACGTCTGACCGGGGAGCCTCACGCATGAGCACGCCGCTGCCGACCCCGCGCCTGCCGCGCACCGAACCTCATTGGCCACGCTTCCCGCGCCTGCCTCAGACGATGCCCGGCCAGCTCGGCCGCGCGACCGCGCTCGTCGCCGGCGTGGTGCTGTTTCTCGCTGCGCTGCCGATCCTGACGATGATCGCGATGTCGTTCAGCGCGGCCGACACGCTCGAATTCCCGCCGCACGCGTACAGCCTGCACTGGTACCGCGCGGCGTGGCACAGCTTCGTGTCGCCGGACGCGACCGATACGCTGTCGATGGGCGCCGCGCTGAGCACGAGTCTCGTCGTCGCGCTAGCGACGATGCTGATCGCGACGCTGGTCTCCGTGCCCGCCGCGTACGCGCTGTCGCGCTACCGTTTTCACGGCAAGCCGGTGGTCGAGCAACTGATCGCGCTGCCGCTCGTCTATCCGCTCGTGATGCTCGGCCTGTCGCTGCTGCTGGTGTTCAACGTGCTGCCGGTCGAGCTTGGCGTCGGCCGTCTGATCATCGCGCATGTGATCCTGGCGCTGCCGTTCACGGTGAAGAACTGCGCGGCGTCGGTCGCGTCGATCGGCCCCGAGTTCGAGGAAGCCGCGCTCGTGATGGGCGCGAGCCCCGGCCGCGCGCTCATCGACGTGGTGCTGCCGCTGATGCGCCCCGGCATTCTCGCCGGCATGCTGTTCGCCTTCATCGTGTCGTTCAACGAGTTCACGGTGACGTTCTTCCTGTACAGCATCGACACGATGACGCTGCCGGTGTGGCTCTATAGCCGCACGGTGTCGTCGCTCGATCCGACCGTGTTCTGTTTCGCGGTGGTCATCGTCGCGATCGACTTCGCGCTGATCTGGCTGCTCGAAAAGCTGATCGGCGACGAAGGCGTCGCGCTGTGAACCCGCCACCTTGCTGGAGCCTCCGATGACCCATCTGACCTTGCAGGCCGTCACGCGGCGCTTCGGCGCCGTGCATGCCGTCGACGACGTCGACCTGAGCGTGCCCGACGGCAAGCTCGTGTGCTTTCTCGGCCCGTCCGGCTGCGGCAAGACCACGCTGCTGCGGATGATCGCAGGCCTCGAAACGCCGACCGAGGGCAGCATCCATTTCGCCGGCCGCGACATCACGCGACGGCCGGCCAACCGGCGCGACTTTGGGATGGTGTTCCAGTCGCTCGCGCTGTTTCCGCATATGACGGTCGCGCAGAACGTCGCGTATCCGCTGAAGCTGCGCAAGGTCGCGAAAGAGAAGCAAACGCGCCGCGTCGCCGAGCTGCTCGAGCTGATCCAGCTGCCGCACATGGCGAACCGGCCGGTCACGCAACTGTCGGGCGGGCAGCGCCAACGCGTCGCGATCGCGCGCGCGATCGCTTCGGAGCCGCAACTGCTGCTGCTCGACGAACCGCTGTCCGCGCTCGACGCGAAGCTGCGCGAAGCGATGCAGGTCGAAATCCGCCTGCTGCAGCAACGCCTCGGCATCACGACGATCATGGTCACGCACGACCAGCGCGAAGCGATGACGATGGCCGACGAGATCGTCGTGATGGAGAAAGGCCGCATCGCGCAGGTCGGCAAGCCGCTCGACATCTACCGCGATCCGGTCAGCGAGTTCGTCGCCGACTTCATCGGGCTCGGCAACATTCTGCCGGTGCGGTACGACGGCGCGGGCGTCGTGAGCCTGCCGGGCGGACGGCGCATCGCGGTGACGCCGAACCCGAACGCGCCGCTCGCCGATGCGCGGCAGCCGGGTGCGGCCGGCGACGCGATCCGCCTGCTGATTCGCCCCGAGGACATCTGCGTGAAGGCGGCCACGGAAGCACCGAACCCGAACCGGCTGCCCGGTACCGTCACGTTCATTCGCGACGTCGGCGCCTCGCTCGAAGCGACGATCGATTGCGTGGGCTTCACGCTGACCGCCGCGACCACGCCGCGCGAAACGCCCGGGCTCGCGCTCGGCATGCCGGTGCTCGCCGAGCTGCCGCCGCACGCGTGCAAGCTGATCGCCGCGCGCGCCGCCTGATACCCGAACCCATCACACGGCTTTGCTTGAATAACTACCGTATTACGACAGAGGAACACATCATGAACCAGCGCCCCGCTCTCCAATCGACCCGCCGCGTGTTCGCGACGCTCGCCGCGACGCTCGCGATGACCGCGCTCGGCGCGCTGTGCGCGCTGCCGTCGGCCGCGCATGCCGACGCGCTCGACGACATCGCGAAGTCGGGCACCGTGCGCATCGGCGTATTCGAGGACTATCCGCCGTTCGGCTCGATCGGTCCGGACATGAAACCGGTCGGCTACGACATCGACGTCGCCAATCTGATCGGCAAGGCGCTCAACGCGAAGGTCGAACTGGTGCCGGTCACCGGCGACAACCGCATGGCCTTTCTCGCCGACCACAAGGCCGACATGTTGCTGTCGGTCGGCCAGACGCCCGAGCGCGAAAAAGTGATCGACTTCTCGCAGCCGTACGCGCCGTACTACCTCGCGGTGTTCGGCCCGAAGTCGCTGCCGGTGAAGACCGCCGCCGACCTCGGCGGCAAGTCGATCTCGGTCGCGCGCGGCACGCTCGAAGACCTGAGCGTGACGAAGATCGCGCCGCCGTCGGCGAACATCAAACGTTTCGACGATCCGAACGGCGCTATTTCGGCGTTTCTTTCTGGTCAGGTACAGTTGATGGTGGTCGGCAACGACGTCGGCGCGACGATTCTCGCGCGGCATCCGGCGAACGATCCGGAGCAGAAGTTCGCGCTGTTCAGCTCGCCCGATCACGTCGGTCTGAACAAGAACGAGCCGCGCCTGAAGGCGAAGGTCGACGAAGCGATTGCCAAGGCCCGCAAGGACGGCACGATGAACGCGATTTCGCAGAAGTGGTTGCGCGCGCCGCTGCCGGCCGATCTTTGAAACCTGTGGCGTGGCGCCGTGAAGGCCGCGCCGCGATCTGATCCTACGATGGGCACGAGGCCATGACTTACGCGTTCGATTTCAGCGGCTTCGGCCTGTATGCGGGGATGCTCGCGCGCGGCGCCGCCGTGACGCTCGGCCTCACGGCCGTGTCGACCCTGGCGGGCGGGCTGGTGGGGATCGCCGGCGCGAGCATCGCGGCGGCCGGGCCGAAGTGGGCGCGCTGGCTCGTCGCGAGCTACGTCGAGCTGATCCGCAACACGCCGTTTCTGGTGCAGTTGTTCTTCGTGTTTTTCGGCCTGCCGAGCCTCGGCATTCATATCGACGAGATAGAGGCCGCGATTCTCGCGATGACCGTCAATCTCGGCGCGTACGCGATCGAGATCGTGCGCGCCGGCATCGATTCGATTTCGCGCGGTCAGGTGCAGGCCGCGCAGGCGCTCGGCCTGCATGGACGCCAGGTGTTCCGCTACGTCGTGCTGCCGCAGGCGCTCGCCAACGTGTTTCCCGCGCTGCTCGGCCAGGTGCTGATCGTGATGCTCGGCTCGGCCGTCGTGTCGCAGATCTCGGTGCCCGACCTGACCTATGCGGCGAACTTCATCCAGTCTCGCAACTTCCGCTCGTTCGAGAGCTACGTGATCATCACGGCTGCCTATCTGCTGATGTCGATCGTGTTGCGGCAGCTGTTGAACCGCTTCGGCCGCGGGCTGTTCGCGGGCCGTGCGGCACGAGGTAACAACAGCAGTAGGAGCGGCAACGACGGCTTGCCGCGCAACTGGCGCAGCCGCCTGATGTGGCGCGGTGCGCGCACCCTGCCGACGGAGCGCTGATCATGGCCGAATTCACGCTGTGGGACATCGCCCGCAACCTGCTGCTCGCCGCGCGTTGGACCGTGCTGCTGTCGCTGATCGCGTTCGTCGGCGGCGGGATCGTCGGGCTCGTGCTGCTCGCAATGCGCGTGTCGCCGATCGCGTGGCTGCGCCGCATCGTCGTGCTGTACGTCGAGGTGTTTCAAGGCACGCCGCTCTTGATGCAGCTTTTTCTCGCCTTCTTCGGCTTGCCGCTCATCGGCATCGACGTGTCGCCGTGGGCCGCCGCGACCGTCACGCTGACGCTCTATACGAGCGCGTATCTGGTCGACATCTGGCGCGGCTGCGTCGAAGCGGTGCCGCGCGGTCAGTGGGCCGCGGGTGCGAGCCTCGGCATGACGTTCGGCCAGCAGTTGCGCTACATCGTGTGGCCGCAGGCGCTGAAGATCGCGGTCGCGCCGAGCGTCGGTTTTCTCGTGCAGGTGGTCAAGAGCACCGCGCTCGCGTCGATCATCGGCTTCGCCGAACTGACGAAGACCGGCACGATGATCACGAATGCCGCGTTCCGGCCGTTTCCGATCTACGGCATGGTCGCGATGATCTACTTCGCGATGTGTTTTCCGCTGACCTGGTATGCTCGCGTGCTCGAAAAGCGGCAGAAGGTGGGACAGCATCGGTGACCCTATCAACAAACGTGTTTGTTGTTGTCACTCCGGTCGATTTTTGGGGACCGGAATTGGCACAACACTGGAATGCGGAAGATGATCCGAATAGGCTTGCTTCACTAGTCCGGCACCAGCGTCGTATCGGTAAATAATGTATCGCTCGGGAGACTCGTTCCGCCCGCTATTGGGTATCAGTACGACTAACCCTTTCGGATCGAGATAAATGGCGGCTGGGCGTTCGCGCTCGGCGAAATCGACGCGCTCCCATCGCCCCGCCTTCGTGTTGTAGCGGATCGCAACGCCTTGGAGATAGTTCGATGTGAATTCGCCGGATATCACGAATACGCGCTCCTTTGAACCGATACATGCCACCTGTATTTCATCGCCCCGCGATTGATCCTCGTCCCCGCATAAAGTCGTACCGGCGCGGTGCTGTTCTTGCTGAGATAGAAAACCGACGTGCTATCTATGGGATGATCGCGCAGCAATGCGAGCGTATGACTCTGATCGCTTCCGAGTCCGCAACGCGTGACCACTTCCATACCGATAGCGGATTGCGAATCGGCGACGTAGCCAATACACAGGATCGCGATAAAGGCGGCTATTCTCATTTCGCCATATCCGGAAGGGGTTGCATTGAATCGGGATCGGCGCTCAGACCGTCCGCGCACCCCGTGATTTTCTTATAGTAGACGCCGTTGGACAGGCCGCGATAGCGTTTATACGCTGCATTTCTCCATTGGATTTCCTCGTCAATTTTCTGGCAATGCCCCACAATCTGTCTCCTTGTGCCAAATTCCTCCCCCGCAACCAACCGAAATCATTGAAGGGTTACAACGCATCGGCGTGTAACCCTTTTTTTGTTTTTGCGACTTTCTACTAATTGTCAAGACCTGACCCGACTCACGTGTGATGCAATGGCATCGTTGCGTGCCCGGTATGCCGGGCCGCCGATGGATGCGCTTACGGTGGTGGTGAACCGGTGCTGTGATGGCGTCAAGCCGACGCCTGATGAATACCGGGCCGCTATGGAACAGGCGGATGAAGCCGGCAGGCGCGAACAGCTGTTGCAACTGCTGGAGAAGATCGCAGCGGAACAGCGCAAGTGGCATCGTGGCGGATCGCCCCTGAGGCCCACTCTCTGGAATCACGCGTAACCGCGAAAGGCCCGCTCGCCCGGCCTTTTCGCAGGCAAAGCCCCGCCGAAGCGGTGGTAGCGAGCCGAACTCAGAGATCAACGAAACGCGGCAACAGGTCTTGGTCGGCGAGGCGAATTTCGATATCATTAGCCGAATTGACGTGCTCCCGGTTGTTCACGTCAAAGACTTCATCCGTCACGCTGACGATGATCGTGCCTTGCTGCTTGCCATCGCACATGACAGGGATAAGGGCGCGCGCTTCGGGCACTTGGGCGGCTGTGAGAGCGTGCGGTAGGTAGAGCATCCAGCTTACGCCGGGACGATTATCGAAAACCGAGTTGGCAAAGTACTTGCGTGGACCGAAGATGGCATAGGACGGCGCATACACTTCTACGACTTTCGTGACAATCTGCGCGACGGCTTGATACCCCCCAAGTCGAGATGAATCATTTGATCTTTCTTTGACATTAAAGTCGAATTGTTGGGAGAAACCATCTCCACCATCGATAGATATCGTGAATGAAGCACCATCTTTCTGTGCCGCCCCATTCCAAATCCCAATTGATTTTGGATCATCCCTCGATTTTCCCTTGTATTCTTTTGTCATCTCATCAATGGCCGTAGGCAAAGGTTGACGATTCTCTCCGTAAACGCGATACCGAAGCGCTTCCTCGGCGCTGCCCCCCTGGATATACCACTCCTTAAGCATTGCATCTTGACTTGCAAGTGCATCAACTACAGGCCTTAAGCGACGCAGATGAAATTCGAAGTCGGCATTGGGTAAATTGGGCGTATCCCTATACTGAGCAAATAGATTCATTGCGATCTCAAGGTTGGTAGACAGAAGGGACGCCGTTTTTCAGCAGCGTTGGCATTATGTATTCCCTTGCTTTAGGTGTCCCAATAATGCCGGGACTTCGGACTCATACCGTACCTGCGCGTGACTTCATCGCCCTTCTCTGGTGGGCACTTGCATGGCCTTTCGCGCTCGCGGCTCCGGTCACGCGGTAGTTCGCCCCATCCGCCGTCTGCACCCGCGCCAGTGCCGCTGCTGCCCGCAGGACCAGCAGACGGTGCGGTGGTGGGGACCGGAACAGGTATTGGCATTGCCTGCGCCATTGCGTTTGCTGCGCGTGCGAGCGTCGCCGGGAATGGGATACCCATCAGCGTTTCTCCTTCATTTCCTGTTGTCTTTTACCCGTCGCCTGTAGCAGCATTTCGAATCGCTGTTCAGCCGGAACGCCTGATTTGTGCAGCCATGCTATGACCGCCGGAATCCAGTAAAACCCCGGCGTGGTTGCTTCCGCATACAGGAAATCGACTATCGGCACGTCACGCGTAAAGCGGAGTACCTTTGTTTGCGCGAAGGCCGCATTAAGCCGGTCCCGCAAGGTCTGATCATTGGCCAGCGCGGGATAGTCGCGCACGATATGACCACGGATAAAGTCCACATAGTTACGGTCTTCGTAGTCTTTCAGAAGCGCCCATTGTCCTTCAGTAAATTCCATTGTCGTTGATGGTGAACCGTCGTCCTTCGTTGAGGGAGTGCCAAGCTTCGGCAGCCCTGAAAAGATCGCGCTCGCTTTTGCCGTGGCATACCGCATTGAGCGCATGCAACACCCTGGGGTCCCAGAAGCGCAGCAGAGCGGATCGTCCGTCCGGTATTCGGGTATTCAGGTGCGGGCGCAGCTTTGCGGCCTGCCTCTCCAGGCTCTCTGAGGTGATCAGCCAGATCACGCCAGGGCGGGCCTGTTCGAGTTCGCGCAGGTTCGCAAGATGGTCGGGTGTCGTCTTCGGATCAAACAGCCACGGCCCCGCGTGTGCAAGTGCCATGTCGTTCGTGCCCGCGAACAGCGAAACCGTCCTATCGTTTTCGGGCGTGAGTTGCTGGCCGGTATGCTGCTGGTACTGGATGCCATCCACTAGCGCCAGCACGCGGCCACTGAAGTGCCGTTCCCCGTACTGGCGAAGCTGTTCATTGACAGAGGTGGGAATCATCAGCGTTCCAGGGTCATCGCGCCTTGCCCGGCAGCGTGGATCATGCATTCGAGACAGATAGACGACTGCGGAAGCGCCGACCGGGGCGTTGCGCGGTGGATCGATAACGGGCCTTTTTTCTGCGCGGAATCAGGGGAGCGTCCGCGACAATCGCATGCCCACGCGTAACCGAGGGCCTCGGCCATGTCGTAGCCATTTGAATACGACCGAAGCCTATCGAACGGAAACCATTCGCCGGTTTCGGCGTTCAGCGCAATTGCGGACGGCATTGGCGGGAAGTTTGAGTAGATTGAATAGGTGATACGGCAAAGCTGGCACTCTTCCTTACCCCCGGTTTCATCCTGTTTCTGCTGCTCCATCTGACCTCTGCTGTTTTCCAGAAAACACCCGACGAATTAACCATCTAAAAAGCGACACGGTCAACGACTTTAAATTGAGATAACGCAGTTTTGACAGACTTTCATAATTCTGAAGGCTTCAGGCACATTCTTGCTGGCGCAGGACTAAAATGATTGCATCCAGCCGCCTGTGCCGTTATTGATTGACGCCGATTAGTACTTTGTCCATGATGCGTCCATATCCGCCAGTTCACTTTTCAATATTTCTTTCACTCAATATGGATACCGCAATCCTTTCGTCAATCGTTGCTGGTTCGGCCGCCTTGCTCGGCGGCGCTCTCACCGCCGTTATCCAGACGCAGACGCAGCGGAGCAATCATCGCTTTCAGATCGAGCAGGAGACATTGAAACGGAATGGCGAGTTGCGCGAGAAAGAGAAAGCTCTTGCCCTTGAGCGACTGGCTACAGTGCATCGGCAGTTGACCGCCATAGGTCGAGAGTTCTCACAAGACAGCATAGATATCAACTGGCGCGCTGAAATGGGCGAATATGAATATGATCAGCGCTACCTGTCTATCCGCAAGGAAACCGATGAACTGCGAATGATCTGTGGGCTTTACGAGCCGTCTCTGTACGACGACGTTGAAATGCTCCACGGCGAAATGAACTTGTTCTGGGGAAACTTCAAGAATGTCCTGTACCTAACGGCTCATGAAAAAAGAGTCGATCACACGACGCCGTGCCTCGACCGCGCACACTCGGCCGCAATGGAAATTTCCCGACAAACGTCGGCATTGAAGGCGCGCCTAGCCGAACGAGCGCGCCATTACCGATCGGCCGGCTGATTCAGCATCGGCCCGCGTCGCACGGAGCGCCGACCGCAGCGCCAGAAAGCTGACGACCCGATGCCCCGGCCGCCCCAGCATCTTGCGGCCCGGCCGGCGCCTGCCAAGGCGAGACGTGAATGGTTCGCGTCGAATAATCGGTACCGTTCAAGCCGAAAAGCAGGCCCAATGCCAGCAATGCGGTGACCTCCGCGATGCGCAGCATCGGCGAGGCACGGCGCAAATCCATGAAGTAGATCGCCACCAGCAACCCCTTTGCCACTGCGATAAACAGGTTGATCGCGCTATTCCACGCGCCCAGACGCAATGCATGCAACGGCTCGACGCGAAACTGCCGATTCGCTGCCGACATTTGGTTTTCGGGAGTTCAAGTCGGAGCATCTCCGGGATCAGACCGCCATGCGCGAGCGAGCGCCATCTCATGATCGCCCGCTGACCCCGGTGGATACGTCCTGCCGGGAAGCGATCCTGATGCGCGAGACGAACCACGCCGCGAGCACGAACCACCCCGCTGCGACGACGAACGCGACGACATAGGCGGGTCCGGCACCGGCAAACGCCTTGACCCATGACAGCATCCACCCGGTGGCGGCAGGGCCGAGGATCTGCGGTAGCACCATCGACACTTGCCAGATGCCCATGTCCTTGCCGCTGGACGCATCGTCTGGCAACACTTGCAGCGCGAGTGCCCAGTCGACGGCTTGATAGGTTCCGTAAGCGGCGCAGAAAACCAGCCCGACTGTGATCACCAGCAACAGGTTTGGATGCAACGCCAGCAGGACGAAGCCAATCGCAGCTCCGGCCATGATCCAGCTGGTCAGGCGGACAACGGGAACGACGCCGTGCCGGTCGGCGAGCCGTGCGCCCAGCAGGCTGGCCGGGATCGCTAGCACCACGCCGACGCCAAGCAGCCCATTCAGGAGACTGGTCGGATGACGAATGCCGATCACGTCCTGCAGGTAGTACAACATGAAGGTGAAGATCGACCAGATTCCCATGTTACCGAACAGACGGGTTACCAGCACCCAGTAAAAGTTTCGGTGCAGACGTGGATCGAGATAGAACGAGCGCATGAACGTGACGAGCTCGAACCGTTGTCGGGATCTGACAGGTGTCGGCTCGCGAGAGCCGCGAATCGTCAGCCAAAGGCAGAGCAACATGATCGCAATGAACGCTGCAACCGTAGGATACAGGTGGCCCGGCGAATAGAGGACAACGAGCACCACGTTGCCAGTGATCGTGCCGAGCACGGTCATCACGTTGAGCCACGCGCTCGCGCGGTTGGTTTCCTGTTTTGGCACGACATCGGGCACCAGCCCGGCGTACGGCCCCGCCGCCCAGTTCCACCAGAACTGGAGATGCAGGAACGCGAGTGTATACATCCATAGACTCCCCCCGCCGTTGAATGAACCAAGCCATACCAGTGCAACCGCAATGCCGAACACGCCGGCGACGAGAAACGGTCGCCGGCGTCCATGTTTTGCAGAGCAGCGATCTGAAAGCGCGCCTGCCAGTGGCGCCACGATCATCGCAATGAATGCGCCGGACGCAATGACGGAGCCGGCCACGCCTTCCTTCAACGCGGCATCGCGTCCGAGCATATCGGCGACCTGTGCCGGCACGAGTACCGGAACGACCGTCATCCATTGGGTAAAGAGCGCAAACCACAGCGACGCGATCTGTATGTGACTGAGCGTCGACAGGCGAGAAGCCGACGGTGTGACCGACACGTTTCGGGCTTGACTGGGTAGGGTCATGTCGGAAGTCCATGAGCTTCGCGCAGAGACTTCGACGCCGCACGGCGGACGAAGGTCGTGGCCAATTCTGGGAGCCGTTCGACCACGACGGGGACTCCCATCGGACCAATGCGCCTGTATCGGTCGTGGTGCAAATGTCGGCATTGGCCGACGGCGAGTCCATCGACGAAGGCGCGGTGTACCGTCCCACTATGATAGCTGCCGTCGGTTGGCCCACAACCTGAAACGGCGCGCGGTCGGCAAGCGCGCTTCTCCGCCGCACTTAGCGACCGATCAACGCCCCGCCTGCGTCGACTGCCGCAACTTCGCCACCTCCGCCGCACCGACCGCCGGCGCGCCGTTGTTCCAGCCAGCCCGCACGAAGCTCAGCACATCGGCGATCTGCTGATCGTCGAGCACCGCGGCGAAGCCGGGCATCGGAAACGGCGACGGCACGCCGTCGATCACGAGATCGCCGGTGCCGTTCAGCGTGACGTTGATCAGCGACGACGCGTCCTTCGCGAGCACGTTCGGATTGCCGGCGAGCGGCGCGAGCATCGGCGCGAAGCCGTGCCCGTCGACGCCGTGGCAATGCATGCAATACGCCGTATAGACGCGTGCGCCGGCATCGTTCGCGGGGCGATCGAGCGACACCTTCGTCGCCTGCGGATCGTACGTATAGGCGGCCGCGCCGGTGCCGCCGACCGGCGGCAGCGACTTCAGATACGTCGAGACTGCCGCGACGTCCTGATCGCTCATCGCTTGCGTGCTGTTGTTGATCACGCTCGTCATCGCGCCGAACGCCGATGCATGGCGATTCGCGCCGGTCTTCAGGAACGTGCGCAGATCCTCGTCGCTCCAGCGGCCGAGCCCGGCGTTGTGCTCGCCCGTGAGGTTCGACGCGAACCAGCCGTCGAGCAGCGCGCCGCTCAGGAATGCGCTGCCGCTTTCGTCGAGCGCACTTTCCTGGAACGCAACACCGCGCGGCGTGTGACACGACCCGCAATGTCCGAGCCCTTGCACCAGATACGCGCCGCGATTCCACGCGACGTCCTTGCCCGGCTTGTCGCGATACGCACCCTTCTCGAGAAACGCCATGTTCCAGAACATCAGCGGCCAGCGCATGTTCAACGGCCACTTGATGTCGGACTCGCGATTCGCCTGCTGCACCGGCGCGACGCCGTGCATGAAGAACGCGTACAGCGCCTTCACGTCGTCGTCGTCTACCTTCGCGTAGGACGGATACGGCATCGCCGGATACAGGTTGTGGCCGTCTTTCGCGACGCCCTCACGCAGCGCCCGCGCGAAATCGGCTTCGGTGTAGCCGCCGATGCCGGTCCGTGCGTCGGGCGTGATATTGGTCACGTAGATGCGGCCCATCGGCGTGTTCATCGGCAGGCCGCCGGCGAACGGCTTGCCTTTCGGCGCGGTGTGGCAGGCGGCGCAATCGCCGAGTTGAGCGAGGTAAGCGCCGCGTTGCACGAGCGTTTGATCGGCTGCGCCGGTGGCTGCCGGAGTTGCGGCATCAGCAGGTGCCTGGGCGATAAACGGCAATGCGACGCATAGCGCCGCGCGAAGACCCTTCAGCATTTTTTTCATGTCGGGCTCCTTTCGCGTCAGGCGCTGTGCAGTTGGCGGCCAACCGGCAATTGCCGCAGCCGCGTGCCGGTGGCCGCATAGATCGCGTTGGTCAGCGCGGGCGCGAGCGCCGCGGTGCCGGGTTCGCCGATGCCGCCGGGCGCCTCGCCGCTCTTCACGATATGCACGTCGATCGGCGGCGTCTGGTTGATGCGCAGCATCCGGTAGTCGGTGAAGTTGTTCTGCTCGACGCGACCGTCCTTGATCGTGATCTCGCTATAAAGCGCCGCCGTGATGCCGAAGATGATGCCGCCCTGCACCTGCGCTTCGATCGTGTTCGGGTTGACGAACATCCCGCAATCGACCGCGCAGTTGACGCGCTTGACCGTCACTTCGCCCTGCTCGAGCGCGACCTCGACGACGATCGCGAAGAAGCTGCCGAACGCGTGCATCACCGAGATGCCGCGCCCTTGCCCCTTGGGCAGCGCGCTGCCCCAGTCGCCCGCTTGCGCGGCCAGGTTGAGTACGTTCAACGCGCGCGGCGATTTGCCGAGCAGATCGCGCCGGTACTGCACCGGATCGATCTTCGCGTGCGCGGCGAGTTCGTCGATGAAACTCTCGACGACGAACGTGCCGCGCGTCGGCCCGACGCCGCGCCAGAACGCGGTGGGCACCGCGTGCGGTTCCACGCGCACGTAGTCGACCAGCTGGTTCGGCAGGTCGTACGGCAGATCGGCGGCGACCTCCACCGCATCGGGGTCGAGCCCGTTCTTGAACGCGGGCGGCGCGAAGCGCGCCATGATCGACGACCCGGCAATGCGATGCTGCCACGCGATCGGTTTGCCGTTCGCGTCGAGCCCGGCCGAGATCGTGTCGTAGTAGTACGGTCGGTACATGTCGTGCTGGATGTCCTCCTCGCGCGTCCACAGCACCTTGACCGGCGTCGACACCTGTTTGCCGACCTTCACGGCCTGCGTGACCATGTCGGTTTCGAGCCGCCGTCCGAAGCCGCCGCCGATCAGATGGTTGTGCACGATGATCTTGTCGGCGGGCAAGCCCGTGACCGCGACCGCCGCATCGACGACACGCGTCGGCACCTGCGAGCCGAGCCAGATTTCGCAGGCGTCGCCGCGCACGTGGACCGTGGCGTTGACCGGCTCCATCGTCGCGTGCGCGAGGAACGGCTGCTGGTAGACCGCGTCGACGCGCGACTTCGCATCGCCGAACGCGCGGCCGACGTCGCCGGCCTTGCGCGCCACCGCGCCGCCATGTTGCGAGGCCGCCGCGAGATCGTCGACGATGCGCTTCATCGATACCTGCGCGCCCGCGCCTTCGTTCCACTTGATCTCGAGCGCCTGCAGGCCGCGCTTCGCGGCCCACGTGTGAGCGCCGATCACCGCGACCGCGTTGTCGAGCTTGATGACCTCGCGCACGCCGGGGATCGTCTTCGCATGCGTATCGTCGACGCTCGCGAGCGTGCCGCCGAACACCGGACAGTTCGCGATCGCCGCGTAAACCATCTCGGGCAAGCGCACGTCGAGGCCGAACTGCGCGGTACCGTCGACTTTCTCCGGCGAATCGAGACGCTTCGCCGGCGTGCCGATCAGCTTGAAGTCCTTCGGGTCTTTCAACGCCACGTTCTGCGGCGCGGGCAGCGCGGAGGCGGCCTGCGCGAGCTGACCATAGCTCGCGCTGCGATTGCTGGCCGGGTGGATCACCTGAGCGGCCTGTGCATGACAACTCGCCGGATCGACCTGCCACTGCTGCGCGGCCGCGTTGATCAGCATCACGCGCGCAGTCGCGCCCGCGCGGCGCATCGGCTCCCACGCGAAGCGGATCGACGTCGATCCGCCGGTCAACTGGCCGCCGAGCAGCGGGTCCATGAAGAGCTTTTCGTTGGGCGGCGCGTGATCGAGCGTGACCGTGTCGAGCGGCACTTCGAGTTCCTCGGCGATCAGCATCGGAATCGACGTATAGACGCCCTGACCCATCTCGACCTTCGGTATCACGAGCGTGACCTTGCCGGCGTTGTCGATCTGGATGAACGCGTTCGGCGCGAACACGCCGCTTTGCGGCGCCTCGTTCGCGTCGCCGCCGATCACGCTCTTGCCCGCCTTCTGATCCTGGCTCGCGGCCGGCATGCTGAAGCCGAGCAGCAGACCGCCGCCGGCCGCGGCGCCGACCGTCACGCCGAATTTGAGGAAGCCGCGCCGCGAGATGCCGCGCGCGTGCCGCGTGTCGGTGTCAGCCGGCTGCGCGCCGTTCTGTGCATCGAGCAATCCCTGGGACATGTCAGGCCCCCTTCGCGGCGTGCTTGATCGCCGCGCGCACGCGGTGATAGGTTCCGCAGCGGCAGATGTTGCCCGCCATCGCGGCGTCGATGTCGGCGTCGCTCGGATTGGGATTGCGCGCGAGCAGCGACGCCGCCGACATCACCTGCCCCGACTGACAGTAGCCGCATTGCACGACGTCGAGCTCACGCCAGGCCTGCTGCACTTTCTGGCCCGTCGGCGTGGCGCCGAGCGCTTCGATCGTGACGATCTTGCGGTCGCCGACCGCCGCCGCGGGGAACACGCACGAGCGCACCGCGACGCCATCGAGATGCACGGTGCATGCGCCGCATTGCGCGATGCCGCAGCCGAACTTGGTGCCGGTCAGCCCGACGAGATCACGCAGCACCCACAGCAGGGGCATGTCGGGCGGGGCATCGACGGTATGGGTTTCGCCGTTGATATTGAGCGTTGTCATGAGCGGCTCCGGGTGGGGATGTTGTTGTGGTCACGCGGTTTAGATCGCGACACCGCACCAGACCGCCGACATGCACCGGTTTTGTTCGGCACGTCGCGCTAATAAGCCATGAAATGCGGCCTGTGAGCGAGCGGGTGTCGCAAGAAAACCGGCCGATTGTAGCGGTGTCGAAAGAAGTTCGCTTTGACGGTGCCAGGCGGCACATCGCATGCTGTGCGCGGTGGATCGCATGTGTCGGCTGGAGCGATGCGTTACCATCGACGGATCGATCCGTTAGCGTGATCGCGCGACCCGCTGCATCGCACTGCGTGGTGTTGCGACGCACGATTCCGTCGAATCACCTCAGCCGCTGGAGCCGCCGATGAACGACCCGCAATGCACTCAATTCCTCACGGACATTCGCCGACCATTGCTTGCGCTGCACAAGGCGATTCTCGATCACGAACGCGCCGCGTACGAAAAGGAGTTCGGCCCGGTAACGCCGGCGGCATTCCTGCAGGTGCTGATCAACGGCTCGGGGTTTCGTTGGCTGACGCCGCTGTCGACGGTGATCGCGAGCGTCGACGAAGTTCTCGACGACGCGGAAGCCGAGGCCGGCGACCGTCTCGCGACCGCCGAGGCCGTGGTCGGCCTGTTCTCGCCCGACCAACCGCACAATCACTTCCTGCCGCGTTATCTGCCGCTCTTGCAGGCCGATCCCGCGATCCTGCATTACCACGGTGAGGTATCGCGGCTGCTGCGCGGAGGGCAAACGACGTAACGGCGATTCGCACCAGGCACGGCGGCGGCGCGTGCGCTGCCTGCCGGCTCCTGCATTGCCTCACCGTTCATAAACGGCTGCGGGTCGAGGCCGCATGGTTGATCGTCGGTATTCTTGCGCAGATCGAGCGGAATGCTCTGACGTGAAGGTACTTTTGCAACGATTCGTCGACCGCCGGAATGCGCGGTCGATCAAATTACCTGGTTTAGCTGAATAAATTCAAGGTGAGCTTTTGCGGGAACGTGGAAGCTCAGCCGCGCCCCTGCGGCAGATATGACAGCGGATCGACCGGCTTGCCGTCGCGCCGCACTTCGAACCCCACCGACACACGCGAGTTGTTCTCGTCGCCCATCTCCGCGATCTGCTGTCCCTTGCGGACGATGTCGCCCATCTTGACCATCAGCTTGCGGTTGTGCGAATACGCGGTCAGAAAATCCTTGTTGTGCTGGACGATGATCAGACTGCCATAGCTGTTCAGTCCGGTGCCCGCGTACATCACCTTGCCGTCGGCGGCGGCTCGCACCGGATCGCCCGCGTTGCCGCCGATTTCGATGCCGCGTGTTTCGCCGGGCTGGAACGCTTCGACGACGCTGCCCGCGGCAGGCCACGCGAGCGTCACGCTGCTCGCGTGCCGGCGGGTTTCCTGCGTGACTTCGCGAACTGCGGTGGCATCCGGAGCCGGCGCGGCGGACTGTGCCGAAGCTTGCGCCGACGTTTGCGCTGTCGCTTGTGACGCACGCTGCGCCGCGGATTGCGCCGCCGCCTTCGCGGCGGCCGCCGCATTGGCCGCCTTCACCGCGCGCTCCGTTTCCGGCGACCCAACGTGCAGTACCTGCCCCGGCTTCAGCCGCGCCGACGCCTTCAATCCGTTCCATGCCTGCAACTGCTTGACGCTGATGTGATGATGCTGCGCAACCCGCGCGAGCGTGTCGCCGCGCCTGACCCGATACACGAGCGGCGGCGACTTTTTCAGCGGCGCGTTATCGCTGGCGTCGATCGACAGCGGCGCGGCTGCCGCCGGGTCGCCAGACGCCGCTCCCGTCGCATTCGCCGCCGGCACGCCGGACGCCGCGTTGGCGCTGGTTGCCGCACCGTTCTGCGCATTGGGCTGCCCGACGTTCGCACAACCGCTGACGGCCAGCGCGACCCACGCGCCAGCGAGACTGGCCAATAACGTTCTGTCGAAACGCTTTCTCATCCTGTTCGACTCCTGCTGTATGAATGCGCAAGCCGGATAGCCCGATGCCGCGGACGAGGTGCGCGATCTGCGGCCGCGCGGCCTTCCCGACGGCACGGCGAAGCCGCCTCCTATGGCGCTCATTTCCTGCCTGCCTGTCGATCAAATTTCTCGCGGAATTCTAAAGTGTCGTTTAATAAAAACGCCTGCCCCACACACTCTGATACATATATAACGGCAAGTAACCGATTTGCCTTTAGGTTCAGTCACTTGCAGGCGATTCCTCGACACGAAATCACGGTCAAAACGAGCGCTTCGCGGCCATATAAATCAAGGACTTACCCGGAGATTCCGCACAACCGATCGCCCTGTCGCGCGTGCGAGCATTGGGATGGCGATACTGCGAGCGGCGAACACGCGTTATGTGTGTACAGCGGCAGGCTGCAGGTTCAGTCGTTGCCTGAGCACGGGTGCGTGCACTGGACTAGGGCCATTGGCGCGGACGACGAACGTCTTTCGACACAAGGCATGCTCAGCTACTGAGCATAAGTCACGGAAAATAAACAAAGATTCTGCGAAATTTTCGGCAACGCCTATTGCAAAAACTATGGTTGTCCTTATACTTGCCTTACCGCCTCTCTACCTCCTACGTTAGGGGCGGCTACTTAGCAGGCCCTCATTCGTGAGGGCCTTTACTTTTTGGGGACAGAAAAAGAATGGATCGAGTCGCAGTCTTTGTTGATGCTGGGCATGTGTACGCCGGCGGCTCCGCTGCGCTTACTGGCGCAGCGAAGAAACGGACCGAAATGACTCTCTCTGCCCCCGTTTTGGCGACCCTGCTCGAAGAACGGGCGAAGTCGATCAGTGGACTCCCACTGCTTCGGATCTATTGGTACGACGGCCTAGTGAATGGCCGTCACTCGACGGACCAGCAGATTCTCGCTTCCACCGACAATATCAAGCTCCGTCTCGGCATCGTCAACTCCGTTGGCGAACAAAAAGGCGTTGACGCGCGTATCGTTACTGACCTCGCCGACTTGGCGCGCAATTGCGCGATCTGCGACGCGATCCTCATCGGCGGAGATGAGGATTTGAGAATCGGCGTAGAGCTCGCACAGGAACGCGGTGTACGTGTACACCTGTTGTCGATAGAGTCGACCAACGTTTCTCAAACGCTTCGCGAGGCCGCCGATACGACGTCACAGATCACGAAGGCGGAGGTCGGCCAGTTCCTGACGATCAACCTTGCGGCGCCAGTTCCGGCTCCCAAAGCCGTGACTGCAGCGGCCGTCCCAGCCAAAGCATCTGCGAAATATGATACGGCGCTCGCACACGCGTTCAAGGGCGTCAGCATTGAGACGAATGTTGCTGCAACGGTTGCAGCCTCGGTCGATTACTCGAAGGTCGTCGGCGAGTACCTTGGCACACTGTCCCCGGCGGAAGCCGGTGCACTGAAAACCGCAATGCAAGCGGTAGCCGGGAGCGTTCCGCGGGACCACGATGGCCGCCTCCTGGGCCGTGCGCGGGATACGGTTGGCCGGACGCTTGTCCGCGAGGAAATCAAGAAGCTTCGTCAGGAAGTACGGCTACAGGTTGAAGCGCAACCTACTGCCTGAAATGCGATATGGATTCAGCCCGCCGCATCGGCGGGCTTTTTTTTGGTGCGCCAGGCATGGCGCGTTGCGCGAAAGCGCAACTGGTTTTGGCTGTGGTGGCCAAGCTGGTGACTTGGAGGTGCAAGTCCTCTACACACCCGGCAAGGGGAAGTGCTAGCTGAAGGCAAGGGTGTCGCGGGCGACTGCGAATCTGAAGGAAGCCGAGAGCAAAATGCTGGCCTGACGAACAGGAAGCGGATTAGGCGGTGTAGCGGGGTAAGGCGGCCAAAATCGTCAAAAAGCCCAATACTTGCACGGAACGCTACGACGTAGATCCGACAGGCATAAGCAGGAAGGTCGCGCGTCTTACCTTGGGAGGCCTGTTGGTCTGCCTTGTGCTACTGCCGTCGAGAGGCGGCAGGATGGGCCCGCAGGAGTTAGCCGAAGCCGTAGTAGCTGCCGAGACCAGGGCAGTGAAGGGCCGAACCTGTCATGAGTGGATAGTCGCGCATGCTCTCTGAGCGGACAGGACAGATGCCCGAGGCAACTCGGGGCCTGCCACCAAAGGCTGGCGGAGCCGGAAGCTCCAAGAGCGGTGGCGGCGTCTATTGGACGACAGGCGACATGATGAACGAAACGAAGCTCGCTGGGGCGGTATGCCCAGTAGGCAGGAACCGCCGTATACGGAACCGTACGTAAGGTGTTGTGGGAGGACGGCGGGGGTGACCCCGCCTCCTACCCGATCGCTGAGCAAATTGCCCAAATTGTTATGCGCGGTTCATCGTCCCGGCTCCTATGCGAAAGCTCTAGCGGCCGCCCGCGCTTTGTCACCTAGACTGAAGGATGGATGCACTGCACCGGACTAATGCACGATGGGCAATCGGGAAGACGTCTCGCGAGGTACGTCGAGTCTCGCTCGTGGCCTAAAGGTCGTCGCCTACATTGGCGCGTTTGTCGCGCTCATTGCCTTCGTGCTGACGGTGCTTGTTACGGAAGCCGTCGTTTTTTGTCTCAGGTGACGGCTGCGAAAGGTGGGCCTCAGCGGGCCGGTGAGATGCGCTCGGACTTGGGTGGCTGGAGAGAAGGCAGCGCGAGCGCAGCCTCAGTCCTTGCGCCGATGGGCGCGGGAGCGCAAGTGCTCAACGCATAAGGTATGCAGGATTCGCGTCGACGAATTCCGGTAATCGAGTCGCCCTCCGTCGGTGAAGAGTCTCGCCAAATCAATCTGAGTAGGCATCACGCGCTCGCTGTGAAACATCGAGGCGAGCGTGAGGGACGCCTCACCCAACTCGGCCCGCTCTAACCAGTCACATGCGCCACCGTTCGCGTCAAGCCAGATTCGTGCACTATCAATCAGGTGATCGCTCGGCATCCATTTGTCGGTGTACCGTCGCCAGATAATCTGCGATGCAACGAGATAGCACAGCAGCTCGGCACGCGCCACTTCGTCGAGATTGCCGGGTAGGGTCATTGCGCGCAGTCCAGATCGAACGGCGCGCGGTCGGCGGGCCGCCAGACGTAGTTGTCTATCATCACCTTGAACTCGGCCGCGTCGATCGCACCGATGTGCTTGTTCAGCAGGGTCACAATGTCCTCCGATTATCGACGTGCGATTCTGACGCCCGGTCTAAGAGCGCGACTCCAGGTATACCCGCAGGCAATTGTCATAGATTGTCATGCGCGGTTTCCCGCCCCTGTTCCGTGCTACGTATACCCGCCTCAGATCGAAGCGGAGGAGGCATGTCGTTTCCCGAATGGGGCAATTCGTACAACGCACTGCATGTGCCATTGACGAGCGACTGGCAATGCGCGCTCGTGCCGGCTCGCGACGTGCAGGATATTGATCGCGGCTGGAAGCTCTCCTATGAGGAGCGCCAGAAAGCGCGCAAGGAGCGCGAGGAACAGATCGAACAGGACCAGCGGGACTTTGACCGGTACTTCCGGGTGGGCACCAGCCGCCGTGCTGCGCGCGGCTGTAGTGACTTCAGGGCCTACGTCGCGTTTATCAGCGAGCACCTGCGCATCTCGGGATTGGGCGCGCCTGTCGACGGCGACGGCGTGGCGCGCATCCTTCGCGACGCGGTACGCGATGGCCGGCTCGTTCCGGCCATCAGCCGAGCCTGGCGGGGCAGTCGACGAGTTGCCCGGCCCTACGGGCCGCAAAGTTGGCCGAATCGGATGCCAGACCCAAAGCCGACTGTCTACGGGCTTCTCGACGGCCAGCTAGTACCGTTCGGTGCGGACGGACGTCTTATCGATCGCACGGCATACGTGCCGGCTGCCGCCAGTTCGAGCGGCGGAACTGACTGGCTTGGCGTGGTCGAAAAAGCGGCGGGCGCGTTGCTGGGCGGTTCAGGATTGGATGCCGATAGCGGCGGCGCCCCAGACATGGCCGCGAGCTTGACGGAGGGCGGCGCGTCAACTGCGCTCGGCGATGCGCAGCCGTTCGACTATCAGCCTGATATGCCGGCGGACGGTTCCTTCGACATCGCCAAGACTCCAAACAAGGGTGAGCCGGGGACGTGGTACACGAATCCGGGTAGCGGACAGATGCGCTTGTATGGGGACGATGGCAAGGCGGTTGTCGATTTTGATTTTGACCACGACCACGGGCAGGGCATTCCTCACGCGCACAATTGGGATGGCGGAGTGCGCGGCGCTGGTCTGCCTTTTTCCCTGTTGCCGTGAGTTTTACTGGAGCTTGTATGGACGCGGGTAGATACACCGATATTCGAAACGTTGCGGGCTTTCCAAGCTTTCACGATGCGGAGCTAATTGGCATTGACCACGATCCCGAGGCGCGCACCTTGGAGCTTCGCTTTCGACGGGTGGGCGGTGAAGTCGAAGTGCTAAGGTTTTCCGGCGTGATTGGCCAACGCATGATTGATTTCGCTGGGCAGAATGTCGCGTCGAGGCTTTTGATCTCGCCGCGGTACGCGTTTTCGCTCGCGGAGGTTCGGACGTGGGTCCAATGGATCGATAGTCGCGATGACTCGAAGGGGGCCGAGATCAATGAGCAGAAGGGGAATGAGTACGTCCAGAAACTGAGGGCTGGAGATTGCTGGTTATTTGTTCTGGAGCCGTCGTGTGGTGCTGAAATGGCCGTGCTTTGCGAGTCGCTTTCGCTAAAGACGTGAATTTGACGTTGGACAGCGCTAAACGTCAAATATCGAAAACCGCACTCGTAAATGCGCTGGCCGTGCCATAGGATACATAAACGCGGCTGGCGTGCCGCCGGACTAGCACTCCGAAATACGCTGGGGTTACTGCGTGAGTGCCCGGTGCGCATGCCAAAAACCCGCAGAGCCAGCGGCTCCAACCTCAAGAGGGGGCGCGGTTGGCACTAACCCCGGCGCAACCCACCGGGGTTTTTCATTTCAAGCCGACACGAGCGAGTGATTGCCGCGCTGGCCGACGTAGAAGCGATGAATTCGCACGGAAACTCGGCGGAGCTGCGCTCCTATTACCGGCGATCGACCAGCCGGAGCTTAAGCAATACGTCACAGTAACGCAGCAGCCTGAGTCGCCACCAACCGAGTAACGCGCTGCCGCACGGACGAGTGGAAAAGCCGACCCTCGCGGGTCGGCTTCCCACATGTCCTCAGCGACGCTCGACTCTCGAAGTTCAAGGGCGTTGGGCGCGCTTGATAAATAAAAAGGCCTTGGACGCCGTCGCGGTCGGAGCCTTCTACTCAGTCACCCTCAGAGAGCAGTCCGTGCAGCAGTAGTGCACCAACGATTCCGTCAGCGTTTAGCAAGCGCCTGCCTGTTTCGCTCCGTAGGTTGCTTGGCTCACAGTGTATTGGTCTCCAGCGCTTGAAGACAGTTGCTGAATGAGGCCTTTGCACGAGAAGCCCTCCATATCGAGATATTGCTTCGCAGATTTCGCCGCCTCTTGGTTCCAATCGATGTTCAGGCTGTCCACTGCTACGGTAGCGTCGGCAATCATGTAACCATCGCCGGCGGCCGATGAGAGTTGGTGAATAAGTCCGTTCCTTGAGAAACCTTGAAAACTGAGATACTGCTTCGCTGATCTAACGGCATTATTCTGAGGCCCTGTCAGATCATTGAGGAGTGCGTCTTTTGTTTGAGCCTCCGGCGCTTGCGCTTTTGGATGTTCGCTCGCCGACGCTTCATCGGTTACGTGCCCTTGGGTTTTAGTTTCCGGCGCACTCGCACCAAGTGCAACGAGCATGACGCCGCACAGCGATCCATAGAGCATAATGACTTTTCGCCGCGTGCGGTCGTTTCCGTGTAAGACTTTGCGCGGCCAGATTAGACCGAATAAAAGCATCAAGAAGCATACGACGGCCAACAATGCAAATACTGTCGCCATGAACCACCTCCTTTCATTCGTTAAAGGAAGGCGAAGGGTGAACACTTCAAATCGCTACGTCAATAATCTTTAAATATTCTTTAATGAATTTTCGAGGCTCTGGGCACTAAAAAAACCCGAGCTCGTCGCGGTTGGGGTTCGTTGCTGCGTGATCGCGGCAGATCGCTAGGCCGGCGCTCGCCAGACCGTGGTAGTGCATCAGATGGCGATGCAGCGCCTCGCTGAAGCTGGCGACTTCCACGTCAAAATACTAAGCCGAAACAAAGTAACCGAACATGGGTCAAGCCGCGTAGCGGACTGACGGATGTTGAAACATGGATCGGACCAAGGCCGGAATCTTCTGCAGCGAGCGCAGAACCGCTCGAACACGCTGCTTGAGATGCCCCGGACCTTTGATGGCAAGCTTGCCGATCTTGTGATGTTTGAGATAACCCCATACCAACTCGTCCGGGTTCAGATCTGGCGAGTAAGCAGGAAGGAAGAACAGACAAAGGCGCCCATCTGATTCTGCGGCAAGCTGCCGGATCGCTTTGCAACGATGTACCGGATGACCATCGGCAATCAGGAAGACAGGCGCATTAGCGGTGAGCATCAGCCGTTTGACGAAGTCGACGTACACGGGGATCGTGAAGCTGCCTTCGAAACACATGAAACGAAGTTGACCACGCGGGCTGATCGCTGAGATCAGGTTCACCTTGAAGCGCGCGCCAGTGACTTCGACTACCGGTGTTTGACCGACCGGTGCCCAGGTCGTGCCGCTGTGATAGTCCGATCGCACCGTCGATTCGTCGACGAAGAATATCTGTGCCCCGCAGCGTTTGGCCTGCCCGACAATGGCCGGGTATTCGTTCCGCATCCATGACTCGACCAGTTCAGGGTCGCGTTGGTACGCACGCGCAAGCGGCCGCTGGGGTGAAAGCCCGAGCTTGCGCAGCAGTCGACCGACAGACACCTCGGAGAGCCTGACGTTGAAATGATCGCGAATCAACTCCCGCACCATGTCTCGCGTCCACAATGCAAACTCAAACTTCATCTGCATTGGGTTCTTCGTTGTGACCGTCTGATAGACGAAGCGGATAGCCTCGGACGGCAGCTTCATCGGTCGACCAGGGATTGCCTTGGCTCGTAACGCCTCGATGCCCCCTTCGCGCCAGGCCGCCAACCACTCGTAAATACGCGCTCTTGAGAATCCCAGCGTGCGGATCACGTCCTCCGGCGACTCGCCAGCTTCGACACGCTTGACCGCCCGAATGCGGATCTCTTCCAGCGTTGCATGTGAAAGCTGCCGGCCGTCGTCCTCTCGCATCTCGCCTCTCCCTAAACCCCTTAAAGCTTAGACCATGGCGTCGATTTATGTTCGCTTACTTACGCACTGGTTAGTAACTGCGTTGGTTCGGCTGCGCGATCCCAGCTATAGACGATCAACTCCCGGCGAGGCGCACCGCGATCCCCGCTGCCTACCTGATATTCGATTTCCAACTCCTCGAATTGGACCCGCGCGAAGATTTCTGGATCGTCGTGTGATCGTTGAGGCTCACGATCGCCTTCCCGCATCAGCTGCCGCGATAATTGTCGGCGCCCCCCACAGCAGGCGTCGCCGCGACATTCACCGTCGGCGCAGCGGGCGACACGTCCATATCGGATGTCACCGTTCCAGGCGAAACAGCAAAGCCGGTGATCGTGCGCATCTGGGCCGTAGCCTCACTCGTTGTCCCAAACCAGAAGGCCAGCGACTGCTTCAGTTCGCTGAACACGTAGCCGACGAACGTTCCCGCCGTCAGGCTTGACGTCGGGTCCTTCAGCAGGGTCATCGCCGAGCCGCCGAACACGGCATACCCGAGAGCCGCTGCTCCCGCGATAAGCGCAAACGTGATAGACAGTCGCACGAGGTCCTTGGGCTGCTTCGCGGCGAGTTGACGCGCGCTGTCGCGGTCGGTCGCTTCAGCCTGATACTGCGCCGTCAGTTGTGCATCGGCGGCCGTCTGCGCAGCGAGTTCGGCTTGCAGCTGTTGAAGGGCGTACGACGCGAGCAGAGCCTGATTGGCGAATTCCGCTTCGCGCAGCTTTTCGAGCAAGGCGGGTCCGCGGCGATCGCCGCCGCGGCAGCTTCCGGATCATCCTTCGGCGTGCCCGTCACCGACGAGATAATCGCGCCTACCGCGCCGCCGGCGATCGTGCCGAGCGGGCCGAGCGCCGAGCCGAGCAGCGGCGCTGCTTTTGCAATAGTGGGAGCGAGGTCACTCCAGTTCATGAATTCTCCGGGTTCTGTTGTGTCGACGTACGCCGATGTGAGGTCAGCGACAGGTCTCCGCGAACGATCCACACCTGCCACAGCACGATGAAGTTGCCCGCGAGTTCGGTTGGCTCGACTGGCGTGTTGTAGCTGCCCGTCCAGACCCGCAGCGCGACGAGCCCCCGTACACCATCGCGAGAACCGTTCGGACAAGATGCCGGCCGGCGGCGCTCCGATGACGATTCAGAACCGGAAGTATCTCGACGCGCACGTCCGGTCAGCAATCGGCGATGTCATCGCCGCCGAGCTCACAACGAAGCACGTCGCGGATATGCTCGAAGCGCTTATCGAGGACGACAAGCGGCCTACGGCCAAGGCACTACGAACGCGCATCATCCTCGGTCTGCCGACGCGGTATGTCGCTCGGTTGGATGACGGCAAACCCTGCGCTCAACACAGAGCCTGTCAAGACGAAGGTGAAGCGCCGCCGCCTCACGCTCGACGACTTCTGTGCGGTCCAGGCAAAGGCACCTGAAGTTGCTAACTGGCTGGAAAACGCGATGCTGCTCGCACTCGTCTCCGGGCAGGACCGCTCGACCTGCGCATCCTAGCAGCACGCGCCCGCGGTCGACGGGTGCGTGAAGGTGCTCCGGAGCAAGACGAAGGTATGGATCGAGATACCCGCCTCGCTCCGTCTTGAAGCCATTGGCAAGTCGCTCGGCGACCTGATTGCACGCTGCCGCAACACAGGCGTTGTCAGCAGGTACCTGATCCACCGTATCCGCAACGCTGGCACGGCAAAGCGCGGTCAACCTGTCAGCCCTCATCGGATCACTACCGCGTTTGCGGAAGCCCGCGACCTCCCTGGCATCAAGGGGGACGATGCGCCCAGCTTCCACGAGATCCGAAGTCTTGCGAAGCGGCTCTACGAGAAACAGGGCGGCGTCGATACAAAGGCACTGCTCGGTCACCTCACCAAGACGTCCGCCGACCTCTACGCCGACTCGCGCGGTGCAGAACCGATCCGCGTCAAAGTGGGCATGTAAGTGAAAATGCCAAGATCTAACAATCCATTATTTTCATAGATACATCTTTCATTTATTAAGTGTGATAGATAGAATGCGAACTACCGTACCTATTGGGGTTCGTCATGTCCGAAACAAAGGGAAAAGCAAAAGGCGGGAAGGCAGCGGCGGCAAAGATGAGTCCAGAAGAAAGGAGAGAAAGGGCAACGAAGGCAGTTCAGGCGCGTGAAGCGAAGAAGACGCTGCCGAGGGCAACCCATGGCTCCGTCGATCATCCCTTGCGGATCGGGGATGTCGAAATCCCCTGCTACGTTCTCGAAGACGGGACTCGGGTGCTCTCCCAACGTGGCCTGATTGCTGGCATTGGCATGTCCTCAGGTTCAACCAGATCCGGTGATGCGCGGCCGGTGGCTTTTTTTGAGTCAGAAGCATTAAAGCCTTTTTCGAACAATGACTTAACGCTGGCGCTCAGATCGCCAATTCAGTTCATACCGCCGCACGGCGGAAAACCCGCGCTCGGATATCCGGCAACAATCTTGGCGGACATATGTGAATGTGTGTTGGCGGCTCGCAAAGGGGGCGCCCTCCCGCCTCGTCAGGCGCAAATCGGCGACCAATGCGAGATCCTGGTTCGCGGATTTGCGCGGGTCGGCATCATCGCCCTTGTAGATGAAGCGACTGGATATCAAAAGGATCGCGCTCGTGACGCGTTGGCGAAAATTCTCGAGGCGTTTGTCGCCAAGGAACTTCAACCGTACGTGAAAAAATTTCCTGCGGAGTTTTATGAGGAGATGTTTCGCCTTCGTGGATTGCCCTTTGATCCCGATTCGGTCAAGCGCCCGCCATACTTCGGTCACCTGACAAACGATATTGTCTATCGACGGCTTGCTCCTGGCGTCTGGCAAGAACTGAAGGCAAAAGCGAAAAAGAATGCGGACGGACGGCCAAAACATCAACTCCACCGATTGCTTACTCCTGACGTGGGCGATCCTCGGCTTAGGGAATTGATCACCAAGGTGACGACCGTGATGCAACTCAGCAACAAATGGCCTGACTTTAAGCAAAAGCTCGATCGCGTCGCGCCGGCCTATGATGAAACCTTGCAGTTGCCGTTCGAATTGATGGGCGATGACGGTGAAGGATTGTGAACTAGGCGAATTGCGGAACGGAACGCCTGAAGACCTTTACGGCGACTTGCGAGGTACCGAGTCGCTCCTCGTGAAGTCGGCACTTTAGCGAAGGTGTTCCGAACGAATACGGTACAAATTCGGAACACCCCAAGCCCAGCAAGGGTTTTCGGCTAGTTCAAACACCCTGAACAGACGTTACGAGCCGTATTTCCGCGTTACGACGGCACATGTATTGGGACGCCAACGACGCATACATCACCGCTTCGCCGCGGCGCGTTCAGACTTGTCGACATTCGACTTATCGGCAGGCAGGAGGGGAACTTGAATAGCCATGCGTCGCGTCGGAGGGCGCAAAAAAGGCCGGCCTTCGAAATCCGAAGGCTGGCCGATCTGCGTTTGAAGGGCAGCGAACTAGAACTTATGCCGGATCGCCGCGCGTACGACGACCTGCTTCGACGTCGACGACGGCGATTGCGTGCCGGGGATGAATGCGAAATCGAGGATCGATAGCGTGGAATCGCCGGTGACCTGTTGATAGGCGCCCTGCAGATAGAGGTCGGTGCGCTTGGACAGGTTGTAGTCGGCCATCAGGCCGAACGTATGGATGCGCGGCTTCACGCCGCCGTTCGATGCGTCGTAGGTTTCCATCGTGTACACGTACTGCGCGCCGACGAACAGCACCGGCGAAATCTGATATTTGCCGTTGATCTCGAAGTTCTGATACTTGAGCGAATTCAGCAGCACGCCCGGCGGTGTGACGGGCACGAGCGGCACCAGCGGCTCGATGCCGAGATAGCCGTTTGCGGTCGGCTCCAGGTAGTTCGAATTGCTATAGACGAAGCCCGCCGTCGCCGGTCCGAACGTATAGGTGATGCCGCCGCCGAACACGCGCAGGCGCGTCGCAACGAAGCCGGCGTCGTTCGCGGTGATCGCCCCGTTCGAGCCGTTGCCCGGATTGTCGGCCTGCAGATAGGCGGCCGCGACCAGCAGCCCGCCGTACGTGTACTGGCCGCCGAAGCTGTAGGCGCGATTGTTGGCGAAGTTCGTGTCGTTGCTGAAGCTGTAGGTGCCGCCGAACTGGAAGCCCGAGATCGACGGGGTCGTGTACTTGACGGTGTTGTCGAGGCGGAACGTGTTGTCGGTGTTGTCGTTGTCGTACGGATGCGAGAACAGCTCGCCGCCCCAATTGCCGTTGGCCGTGGTCTGCGCGAGATAATCGACGACCGAGTCGTATTGCCGGCCGAACGTCAGCGTGCCGTACGCCTCTGAACTGAGTCCGACGAAAGCCTGCCGGCCGAACAGGCGGCCGCCCTGCCCGAGCCGCCCGGAATTCAGATCGAAACCATTCTCGAGCTGGAAGATCGCCTTCAGGCCGCCGCCGAGATCTTCGGAACCCTTCAGGCCCCAGCGGCTTCCCTGCGCAAGACCGCTGGCGAGTTCATAAACATGGCCGTGGCCGACATTGTTCGTGTAGTTGATGCCTTCGTCGATCACGCCGTACAGCGTGACGCTAGTTTGCGCGGCGGCAGGCGCGGCAAGAACGGCAGACGCAGCAATGGAGACAGCCAGCGCGAGCACTTGCTTGTTCATGATGATCTCCCTGCACCGCGAGTGATAGGACAACTCGATCCGGCCGCTTTGTTCTCTTTGCTCTTTGTTCTCGTCACTTTTCCAGCAGTTCTGAAGACTGCTCCAATAGCTGCGCTTTTCCGGAAATCCTCACACGACATAGTCTGGCCGTCCATGAGTGGATGCGCCAAGCATCGAGAATGTTGCTAATTCTCCACTGCGCGTTGCTGCCTCTTTTTTCGTAACGTCGCTTCAGGTAAACAGCAGCCGCTGCTGCGGTCTCGCTGCGTCATCGTCATGAAAAGAAATATAATCTGCGCCTTTGCTGCGATGCAACGGAACTCGGCGTCACCGCGAAGGTCAACTTCACAGCCCGCTGACACGGCCGCCGTGCGATACCGGTCGAGCGTGGCGAGATGGGCCACTGGCGACGCCAGCACGGATCACCTCACCGCCGCAGCACCCAATCCCATATTAAAAAGCCTCGTGAGACGCCCGCCGCGCTGGATCAGCGCGCCGTCGCACGGGGCTGCTTTTGACGCAAACAATGGCCAAGTCATCTTCCCGCCTGATCGAACTCGACTTTTTCCGCGGACTGGTTCTGCTGATCATCGTCGTCGATCACATCGGCGGCAGCATTCTGTCGCGCGTGACGCTGCATGCGTACGCGCTGTGCGATGCCGCCGAAGCATTCGTGTTCCTCGGCGGCTTCGCGACCGCCACCGCCTATGCGACGCTCGCCGAGCGGCGCAATGAGACGATCGCGCGCGGCCGCTTCCTGCGCCGCTCGTTCGAGATCTATCGCGCGTTTCTCGTCACCGCCGGGCTGATGCTGCTGGTGAGCGCGGTGCTGACCGCATTCAGCATCGACGGGCCGAATCTCGCCACGACCGATCTCGACGACCTGATCGACACGCCGCTTGCCGCGCTGCGCGACATCGTGCTGCTACGCCGCCAGCCGTACCTCGCGTCCGTGCTGCCGATGTACGCGTTCTTCGCGCTGCTGGTGCCCGCGATCCTGCCGCTCGCGCGCAGCAGGCCTTGGCTGCTGGTCGCCGGCAGCGTCGCGCTGTGGGCCGGCGCACCGGCGATCAGCCAGTACCTTCCCGCCGCGCCAGACATGCACTGGAACTTCAACCCGTTCGCGTGGCAACTGATGTTCGTGCTCGGCGTGCTCGCGCGCTGCCAGCCGGTGTATCAGCGCACCAGCGCGCATCGATCCGGATGGCTCGTCAGTGTGCTGGCGTTCGCGGTGGTCGTGGGCGCCGCGTACTACAAGCTCGTTCTGCTGGATGCGCCACTTGCCGGGAGCCTCAAGCAGAACCTGTCCTACCTGCGCGCTGGGAACTTCCTCGCGATCGCGTGGCTCGTAGCCAATCTGGTCGAGCTCGGCTGGGCGAAGAAGGTCGCGCGGCGGCTGCCGTGGGTCGGCGTGATCGGGCGCCAGGGTTTGCTGTGCTTCATTGCCGGCGCGGTGATTTCGCTGGTGATCGACTCGGTGCTCTACGCGGCGACCGATGGTTACCTGAACTATCCGCTCGGACTGCTCGCCGATGCGGCCGCGGTCGGCGCGCTGTTTGCCGTCGCGTTGGCCGTGGAACCACTGAAGCGGGTCGTCGGGCGGCTCGTGGACGGGCGGCTGCGGACGTCGGGCTGAAGAACTTTTCGGCTACGTTTCGAGCGCCCTTCGAGCGCGTCCCTGACGCGTCGCGATTTTCGGGGCACTTGAGGTACCCTTGGCGCCCGAAGAACTTTGCGCGCATAAAGCGCCGTCCTTCTCTGCGCCACTTTCCATCTCAAATCTGGCGCCAATGCTGATAGCATGACGGCCGCGCGCGAGTCCCGCGCCCGCCGTCCTTCCCTACTGACATGCGTCGATTCCTCAGTTTCGCCCTCGCACTGCTTGCCTGCGCCGTCGGCGCGCCCGCGTTCGCGAGCACGGTCGCGAGCCGCAGCTTCCATTCCGATACGCTCAGCCGCGACTGGAACTACACGATCTACCTGCCGGGCGGCTATCGCGCGGACGGTCCGCGCCTGCCGGTGCTCTACCTGCTGCACGGCAATAACGGCGACGCCAACGACTGGCTCACGCGAGGTCATTTGCAGAACGCCGCGGACACGCTGATCGAGCGCAAGGAGATTGCCCCGGTCGTCATCGTGATGCCGCAAGGCGGCACGGACTGGTACGTCGACCGCAAGGAAAAGATGGAGAGCGCGTTCTTCGACGATCTGCTGCCCGAGATCGAAACGCACTACGCGGTCGCGACGCAGCGCGGAGGCCGGATGATCGGCGGCGTGTCGATGGGCGGCTTCGGCGCGCTGCGCTACGCGCTGACGCGGCCCGAGATGTTTTGCGGCGCGCTGCTGCTCAGTCCGGCGATCTATACGAACGAGCCGCCGCGCGCGTCGGCGGCGCGGCGGGTCGGCGTGTTCGGCGAGCGCCAGTTCGATCCGCGCGTGTGGCACGAGCTCAACTATCCGGCGCAGTGGGACCGCTACATGAGCCAGGCGTATCGCCTGCCGATGTTCATCGCATCCGGCGACGACGACCTCGACATCCAGGCCGACGCGTCGCTGCTGTACACGCATCTGCGGCTCGCGGGCAATCCGGCGGCGCTGCGCATCATCGACGGCGGCCACACGTGGGACGTGTGGAGCGCGCTGTTGCCCGCCGCGCTCAAATACACGCTCGGCTGCGTGAAGCCGCCGGCGCAGGAGCATCCGTCGAATCAGCGCCCTTGAGCCGGCGCGGCACGCGAGGCGCACGGCCGCCCAGCCCCGCGTCCCTCGACGCCCGCGCTACTCCACGAGATCGGTCCACAGCACCATCAGCACCGTCATCAACGCTGGGCCGATGAAAATCCCCAGCAGCCCGAACGTCTCCGCGCCGCCGAGAATGCCGAACAGCACGAGCAGAAACGGCAGGCGCGTCGAGTTGCCGATCAGCACCGGCCGCACGAAGTGCTCGGCGACGAACACGACGACCGCGCCGAACACCAGCAGCCCGGCCGCCGCGACCATCGAGCCCTGCACGAGCAGCCACAGCGCCGCAAGACCGAACACGATCGGCGCGCAGAACGGCAGCATCGCGGCGATCGCCGTGACGAAGCCGAGCAGCGCCGCATGCGGCAGCCCGGTCACGAAGTAGGCGACGCCAAGCAACAGGCCTTCGCCGGCGCCGACCACGATCAAGCCCGACACGGTGCCGCGCACCGCGGTACCCATATGCGCGACGAGGTCCGCGCCGCTATCGCCGAAACCGCGTCGCGCGGCCTTCAGCAGCGAGCCGGACAGCCGCGGCCCCGCCTGAAAAATCACGAACAGCGTGACCAGCATGAACGCGAACACCATTGCCGCATGCGCGGCGCGCGCGCCGAAATGCCGGCCGAGCGTCATCACCGTATTGCTGTGCAAGCCTTTCATCGCGGCCGAGTCGCGCAGCGGCTGAGCAAGATTGGCCTGCCACCAGGAAGTGATCTGCTGCACGCCGAACGGCAGACGGTTGATGAAGTCCGGCAGCGCGATGCCGTTCTCCTGCACGCTGCGGAACCAGTCGTTCAGCTCGTGCGCCTCGCGCAGCGCCTGGGCGATGCCGAGCCCGACCGGCAGCAGCACGAGCACGGCGATCACCAGCGTGAAGACCGTCGCGAGCAAGGTCGCGCGCCCCTTGAACCAGTGGCTGCCTGCTACCTTGTGCAGCAGCGGCCACAGCGCGATCGCGACGACCCCGGCCCACGCCACCACTACGATGAAATCGCGCACCACCCACAATGCGAGCAGCGCGAGACCGATATAGAGCACGACCGATGCGGCCTTCTGCTTTTTCAGGCGCTCGGCGGCGACGGACGAAGCTTCGGGAGAGTTGGGGGGGACTGCGGGAGGGCGTGGAATCATGTGAACTCTTGTGTTTTTGAACGGTGTGCGCGCGAGCCGACCTGAAAAATTCAAACCCGCTACACTGACGGCTCAGTTCGCCGCCCGACATTCGACATCTTAAAGGAAGCGTTGCCGCCTCTTTCCCGGCCGCCCTCCTCGTCGCGCCACAGGCAACACAGCGTTGCAAAAATAGGCATTATTAAAAAATCACATAAAAAATGCTTGCAACGCCTGTCATTTCGGCGAATCGCTAATGTCAAGTCTGATTATTGCTAATTCCGGAACGGTGTTTCAACGGTGACACAATAGCTATCCGGCGCGCGTGGGACTAAATTCGGCACTCCACAATACGGAGCCGATGATGACCCTGGAGTCCATCCCCCTCGACGGTAGCAATGGCGTACGCATCGAAATTCTCGAGAGCTCCGACACGACGCTGGTGATCCGCTGGGTCGAGCCGGGCCGCTGCCACTACGGTGAGCAGCGCTGGCGCCGTCGCTCGGCGCATTCTTCCGGCACCTGCGCGGTGTCGCGCCGCAAGATCCGTCGCGGTGACCCTGTGTTCAAGCCGGCCGAGCGCCCGGCGCCGTCGAATGCGTCCGCGATGATCTGCGCGGAAATCCTCGAACCGCTGCTTGAAGCGGCCTGACGCACGGAACGTTCCCGAGTCCCGCGCACTAAGCGCGGGTTTCAATTCGTTGTTCCGGGGGCGATCTCCCTACTGCCCACGTGCCCTTGGCGAGCGCGTGCCCGGCGGCCGCGGCATCGCAAGATGCGGCGCCGCGCCGGCCCCGCTGCCGGTTGCCGCCCCGCGCCTCGTGCGTTAAGGTGGACTCGTTGCGCCCGCCCGACCGCCGGCTCGCTATCCGGTGCCGGCCGCGCGCCTTCCACCACCGCGCCGCGCCCGCCGCGACGCCGTTTGAGGGCCGATCATGGCAGAAGACACGCCGCAAACCCGCGCGGCCAACGCCGCTTCCACGCCTCCCGCCTCCTCCGCTCCTCCCGCTTTGCTGATCCCGCCGCAGCAGTTCTCTCTCGACGTGCTGCTCGAAAAGTATGCGAAAGGCGACGAGCAATCGGCCGACGATGTATATCGCCGCGTCGCGCGCGGCGTCGCCGAGGCCGAGCCGCCCGAGTTGCGCGCGTCGGTCGAGGAACAGTTCGTCGACAACATGCGCCACGGCGCGCTCGGCGCGGGCCGCATCATGAGCGCGGCGGGCAGCGGCATCGCCGCGACGCTGATCAACTGTTTCGTGCAGCCGGTTGGCGATTCGATCCAGGGCGTCGATGAACAGGGCTTGCCCGGCATCTACGTGGCCCTGCTGCAGGCGGCCGAAACGATGCGGCGCGGCGGCGGCGTCGGCTACAACTTCTCCGCGATCCGGCCGAAGGGCGCGCGCGTTCACACCACGAGTTCGGCCGCCTCGGGTCCGTGCAGCTACATGGACGTGTTCGACGCGTCGTGCCGTACCGTCGAAAGCGCGGGCTCGCGGCGCGGCGCGCAGATGGCGGTGCTCGACTGCAACCACCCTGACCTGCTCGAATTCATCGAGGCCAAGCATTCGAAGGGACGCTGGAACAACTTCAACGTGTCGGTCAGCGTCACCGACGAGTTCATGCGCGCGGTCGAAAACGACGAGCCGTGGCAACTGGTCCATCGCGCCGAGCCGTCGCCGGCGCTGCGCGCGGCCGGCGACGTGCGGCAGCGCGAAGACGGCCTGTGGGTCTACAGCGAACACCCGGCGCGCGCGATCTGGGACCGCATCATGCGCTCCACGTACGACGTCGCCGAGCCCGGCATCGTGTTCATCTCGCGGATGAACGAGGACAACAATCTGCGCGCCGTCGAAACGATCCGCGCGACCAATCCGTGCGGCGAGCAGCCGCTGCCCGCGTACGGCTGCTGCAACCTGGGACCGCTCAATCTGACGCGCTTCGTCGTCGATCCGTTTGCGCAGTTGCAGGGCCGCCAGCCGTCGTTCGACTGGGACGGCCTCTCGCGGCGCACCCGCACGCAGGTGCGTTTTCTCGACGACGTGCTCGACGTCACGCTGTGGCCGCTGCCGCAGCAATACGACGAATCGCGCGCGAAGCGGCGCATCGGCGTCGGCTTCACCGGCCTCGGCGATACGCTCGTGATGATGGGCCTGCGCTACAACTCGCAGGAAGGCCGCGATTTCGCGGTGCGCATCGCGCGGCTGATGCGTGACGAGGCGTATCGCGCATCGGTCGAGCTCGCGAAGGAGCGCGGCGCGTTCGAGCTGTTCGACGCCGCGCGCTATCTGGAAGCCGGCACGTTCGCGTCGCGCCTGCCCGATGACATTCAGCAGGCGATCCGCCGCGACGGCATTCGCAACAGCCACCTGCTGTCGATCGCGCCGACCGGCACCGTGAGCCTCGCGTTCGCCGACAACGCGTCGAACGGCATCGAGCCGGCGTTCTCGTGGACTTATACGCGCATGAAAGTGATGGCCGACGGCGGTCGCGAATCGTTCGACGTCGAGGACTACGCGTACCGGCTCTATCGCGAGCTCGGCGGCGACGTGAGCCGGCTACCCGACTATTTCGTCAGCGCGCTGCAGATGTCGGCGCGCGACCATCTCGACATGATGGCGGCCGTCCAGCCATACGTCGACACGTCGATCTCGAAGACCGTCAACGTGCCAGCCGACTATCCGTTCGACGCGTTCGAAAGCCTCTACTTCGATGCATGGAAAAGCGGGCTGAAGGGCCTTGCCACCTATCGCCCCAACGACACGCTCGGCGCGGTGCTGAGCGTGACGCCCGCGCAGGCCGACGACACGCTCGCCGAGACGGACCAGGACCCGCTGCGTATCGCGATCGATCATCGGCCCAGAGGCGAGTTGCCGGCGATCATCGAGAAGGTCGAGTATCTGACCCAGGCGGGCAAGAAGTCGCTGTATGTCGCGGCGTCCTTCATCGAGGTGACGGGGCGACTCGGCGGCGAGGACGTGACGATCGAGCGGCCGATCGAGTTCTTCATTCCGACCGGTCAGCGCGACGAGTCGCAGCAGTGGATCACCGCGACGATGCGTTCGCTGTCGCTGGCCGCGCGCGGCGGCTTCGTTGCGCGCAATCTGCAGGATATGCGCAAGGTGTCATGGGATCGCGGACAGGTGCGGCTCGGCGACGTGCAGCGTCTCGACGGTCATCGCGCGCCGCGCTGGCACGATTCCGAAGTGGCGGCGCTCGCGTTCGCGATCCAGCAAATCCTGTATCGACGCGGCTTTCTCGACGCCGAGGGCAATCAGGTCGCGTCGCGGATGCTCGCGCGTTTGCCGCGCGGGCACATGAAAACCGACATGGCGCTGTCCGCCGATTTCGGCATCCGTCCGAATCCAGCGGATAGCGCCGACACCTTGCTGCAGCCGAACGGCACGCAAGGACTGCACACGATGCTCGGACGCAAATGCGCTTCGTGTGGCGCGAATGCGGTGATTCGCAAGGACGGCTGCGATTTTTGTACCGCGTGTGGGGAGGTGGGGGCGTGCGGGTAGTGTGAGGCGAGGAGCGCGCTGGCACCCAGGCCGAACGCGCTCATTGAAGGCTATGCCTCACCCCACCCTCGCGTAGTAAAGATTCTGCGGATGCTTCGCCTCCGCGAAGAAAAACCAGCGCTCCGCCACGAGCCCCGCATACTGCACGAGACAAGCCGCGGCCAGCAAGCCGAACGACCCGCCAGGCGAACGCAGCCCCGAGCCCAGCACGATCAACACGACCGGCACGACGAACGCACCCACGAGAAAGCCCCATTTGACGCCACGCAACGTCCGCGCCGATTTGCCGTGAAAGAACTCGCGCAAATTGAACGCACCGGCGGTGAAGCCTCGTGACACCTGCACGAGCTTCGGATTGCGGATGCCCGTCGCGCTCTGCACCGTCGATTTCGGCCGCAAGCGCGCATTGCGCATGAGCGACGCGTAGCGGCTCGCGCAACCGGCGAGCGTCAGCAGGCACGCGCAGACCGCCAGTCCCGCCGTCAGCGCGGGCGCGAACCATGCGCTCAGTGCGGTCGCGAGCGTCAAGCCCGATGCGCAGCCGAGCAGCACGAAGTTCACCAGCGTCAGCGGCGTCGCCCACTCCTGCAGAAAGCGCAGGCACGCATAGATCATCGCGGTGCAGACGAACAGCGCGGCGCTCGCGAGCACACCGAGCCAGCCGAGCGCGAGCGACCACGGCGAGCCGAGCCAGTGCGCGACGCCATACAGGCACGCGCACGCCAGAAACGCCGGCAGGCACAGGCATTCGCGCGACAGCCACGAGGTGCGCCACATCGCGATCGCGCGCCACGCACGTTCCGGATGGCCCAGATGGAAGAACGACGCGATCAGACCAAGACCGCCCAGCAGCACCGCGAGCGCCGCGCCGCTCACGTAGAACGCGGTGGCGGCGGGTTGCGCAACGACGCCCAGGCACGCCGCACTCTCGACGCCGACGAGCGCGATCAACAGCCCCTGCGCCGCGCCGCTCAGCGTGGTCAGGAAGACTACGGAAAAAGCCGGATTCATCGTGTGGCCTCGTTGTCGTTCAAATGCGCTTCGCGATCGACGCGAGATGCACTTCGCCATGCGCGAGCTGCCCCTCGAGCTGCGAGTCGGGCGAGCCCGACGTGTGCGTGGCATCGCCGGTGGTCGTTCCTGACGATTTGCACGAGCACCCGTCGCCGCCGCAACTCGCGGACGCGATCGGCACGCGCGGCAAATAGTGATTCGCGGGGCGCGTGCCCCACTCCGGCATCAACTGATAGCCGCCGCGCTCGCGGATCGCTTGCGACACTACCGACTCCGGATCGTGGATATCGCCGAACAGCCGCGCGGATGTCGGACAGGCGAGCACGCAGGCCGGCTTGCGATCGCGCTCGGACAGATGCTCGTCATGAATGCGATCGACGCACAGCGTGCACTTGGTCATCTCCTTGCGCGCTTCGTCGAGTTCGCGCGCGCCGTACGGGCACGCCCAGGCGCAATACTTGCAGCCGATGCAGCGATCGAAATCGACCAGCACGAGACCGTCTTCCTTGCGCTTGTAGCTCGCGCCCGTGGGACACACCGGCACACACGGCGGGTCCTCGCAATGTAGGCACGACTTCGGGAAATGGATCATCTCCGTGTCGGGGAAGCTGCCCGCTTCGAAACTCTGCACGCGGTTGAAGAACGTGCCGGACGGGTCCGCGTCGTAAGGATTGAAATCGGCGAGGCTGCCCGATTCGCCTGACGTGTTCCATTCCTTGCAGCTCGTCACGCACGCCTGGCATCCCACGCATACGTTCAGATCGATTACCAGCGCCATCTGGGTCATTGCAAGCTCCTTGCCGTGGCTTTAGCGGTCGTCGCCGTTAGTTTCGGCGCGGCGCAACGTCCCGCGCAGGCGAGCCGCGAATTCTCCGCGTCCCGCGAAATAGGTCTGGACGATGCGCGACACCACACTCTTCTGTGCAACCGCGCCGGGTAATTCGGGCATCGCCTCGAACTGCGGCAGCGTGTGCCGCGCGTCGGCTTCGGCCGGATAGATGCGCACGCGCACGTCGTACCAGGCGGCCTGGCCCGTCACCGGATCGGAGTTCGACATGCGCGCGGGTGCCTCGTCGCAGCCCGGCAGCTCGTCGGTGATCAGGTGATTGAGCAGGAAGCCGCGCTGCGATTCGTTCGCGTCCGGACCGAGATTCCATGCGCCCGCCGCTTTGCCGATCGCGTTCCACGTCCATACGGTGCCCGGTTCGACGGTCTCGCTGTAGCGCGCCATACAGCGCACGCGGCCCCATTGCGATTCGACGTAGATCCAGCTGCCGTCGGCGATGCCGTTCGCGCTCGCCGTTTTCGGATTCACATAAAGGTAATTTTCCCCATGAATCTGCCGCAGCCACGCGTTCTGCGAATCCCACGAGTGATACATCGCCATCGGCCGCTGGGTGACCGCGGCGAGCGGGAATCGCGCGAGATCCGTCGCCGCGCTTTCGAGCGGTGCGTACCAGAACGGCAGCGGATCGAAGTACCTGTCGACGCGCGCGCGCAGATGGTCGGGCGGCTGCCGGCCGCTTGTGCGTCCTTGCGCGGCGAGCCTGAACTTCTGCATCACGTCCGAGTAAAGCTGGATCAGAATCGGTTCGCTGAATTTGCGGAAACCGTTTTTGACCGCCCAGTCGAGATACGGTCCGTTGCAGTTGCGCATGTACTGCAAGGTCTCGGGCAAGCGGTAATGGAATACGCAGTTGTTCTTCGCGTACTGCTCCCATTGATTCGGATTCGGCTCGCCGACGAGCGCCTTGTCGCCATCCTTGCCGCGCCAGCCGATCAGAAAGCCGACCCCGGAACCGGGCGACGTGGTGTGATTGACGATGAAGTCCGGATAGTCGCGAAAGCGCCGGCCGCCATCCGCATTGGTGAACGCCGGAAACCTCAGGCGCGACGCCAGTTCGATCAGCACTTCCTGGAACGGCTTGCATTCGCCGGTCGGCGGCACGACCGGTACACGCACCGAATCGACGGGGCCGTCGAACTCGGAGATCGGCCGGTCGAGCATCGACATCGCGTCGTAACGTTCGAGGTAAGTCGTGTCCGGCAGGATCAGATCGGCGAACGCGGTCATCTCCGACTGGAACGCGTCGCACACGACGAGAAACGGAATCTTGTAGTCGCCGTTGGCGTGTTTGTCGGCGAGCATCTCGCGCACCTTCATCGTGTTCATCGACGAATTCCACGCCATGTTGGCCATGAAAATCATCAGCGTGTCGATGGGATACGGATCGCCGCGCCACGCGTTGGTGATCACGCTGTGCATGACGCCGTGCACCGCGAGCGGATATTCCCACGAGAACGCCCGGTCGATGCGCACCGGGCCGCCGTGTTCGTCGATGAACAGATCCTCGGGTGCGGCGGGCCAGCCTAGCGGACCCGTCGCAAGCGGTGTATTGGGCTTCACCGCGGCGGGGTCGTTCGGTGGTTTCGCCGATGGCGGCACCGCGCGCGGGAACGGCGACTTGTGACGAAAGCCGCCGGGCCGGTCGATCGTGCCCAGCAGCGACATCAGCACGGCGAGCGCGCGGATCGACTGAAAGCCGTTCGAATGCGCGGCGAGCCCGCGCATCGCATGAAAAGCAACCGGGTTGCCCGTGACCGTCTCGTGCGTTTCGCCCCACGCGTCGGTCCAGCGGATCGGCAGCGTGATGCGGTGCCGGCGGCCCGTCTCGATCATCTCGCCGGCGAGCCGCCGGATCGTCTCGGCCGCGATGCCGGTGATCGCCGCCGCCCATTCGGGCGTGCACTCGGCGACGCGCTCGCGCAGCAATGCAAACGACGGCGTTACCGGCTTGCCGTTGTCGAGCGTGTAACGGCCGTCGAGCGCGGGCCTCACGCCGCTCGCATGATGCGGCACCGCGCGCTGGGTGGCCGGGTCCCACCACAGATGATTCTGCGGAAACAGCGGATTGCCTTCGGCCCGTTCGGGATCGCGCACGAACAAACCGAAGTTTTCGCTCGCTTCGTCGAGATCGATCAGCTCCGCCGCGTTCGTGTAGCGCTGCACGAACTCGTGATCCCACGCGTCGGCGGCGATCAGTTCGTGCAGGAACGCCATGAACAGCGCGCCGTCGGTGCCGGGCTTGATCGGCACCCATTCGTCCGCGATCGCCGCATAGCCGGTGCGGATCGGATTGATCGCGATGAAGCGGCCACCCGCGCGCTTGAACTTCGCAATCGCGATCTTCAGCGGATTCGAATGATGATCTTCCGCGGTGCCGATCATGAAGAACAGCTTCGCGCTGTCGAGATCCGGTCCGCCGAATTCCCAGAACGAACCGCCGATCGTATAGATCATGCCGGCCGCCATGTTCGACGAGCAAAAGCCGCCGTGCGCCGCATAGTTCGGCGTACCGAACTGTTTGGCGAACAGGCCGGTCAGCGCCTGCATCTGGTCGCGGCCCGTGAACAGCGCGAACTTCTTCGGATCGCTCGAGCGAATCGCGGCGAGACGCTTTTCGAGCACGTCGAACGCGGTGTCCCACGAGACCGGCTCGAACTGCGCGCTGCCGCGCTGCGCGCCGGCCTTGCGCATCAAAGGCTGCGTCAGGCGCGCGGGCGAGTACTGCTTCATGATGCCGGAGGCACCCTTCGCGCAGATGACGCCCTGATTGAGCGGATGCTCCGGATTGCCGTCGATATAGCGCACCTCGCCGTCGCGCAGATGCACGCGGATGCCGCAGCGGCACGCGCACATGTAGCAGGTGGTGGTCTTGACATCGAGCCGTTCGTTCTGCGTGCGGGCGTGGTGTTCCATGGCCATCTCCGTCGCTGCTTCTGGTGGGCCGAAGCGCGCGTCATACGCGCTGCTCATACGATACCGATCATCGTATTCGCACCTGCCTCACAAGGGAAATCGCGATTTGCGAGCAAAACTATCCGGCGCACCGATAGTTTCGGTTTCGCTTTCGCTTTCGCTTTCGCTTTCGCTTTCGCTTTCGCTTTCGCTTTCGCTTTCGCTTTCAGCTATGCGCTTTTTTCGACGGCGTGTCCAGTCGGGTGAGATTGGTTGGGTGCGCTGGGACGCTCGTTTGAGCGCGGCCCTCCAGTTGCGCGATCAGCGCATCCGGAATTTCGACGCCCTCCTCGTATGCCGCCTGCGCAAGCTGCTCCCGACGATAACCGGGCAGGCGCACGTCGTCATCCATCAGCATCATCTCAGAACAGGTGGCCGATGCGCGAGCGCTCGCCCTCCTCGGTCAGGAACGAGCCCGCTTCGCAGCCGAAGTTCGCGCCGCTCAGCGCGGCGGCCAGCAGCTCGACCACGAGCGCCAGCATCGCGCCTTTCGCGCCGCCGAACGGCAGCATCATGCCGTCGAGCGCGGCGCGCGCGGCGCTGCTCTGCCTACCAGCGCTTCGTCTTGATGTTGTGCACGTGGGCGTGCTCGCCGGCCTTGATCGGCGCGACCACCTTGCCGATGTCGACGCCGTACTTGAACACCGTGTCGCCAACGGCCATGTCCTTCAGCGCGATCTTGTGACCGATCGGAATGTCCTGCTTCGCCGGCACGGTGACGATTTCGTCGTCGTCCATGATCCATGCGTTGAGCAGCGTGCCCGCCTTGATGCCCTCGACCACCGCCACGCCGACCGTGTCTTTCGCCTCGTGCAGCACGATGTGGATCGTTCTGCGCGGCGCCGACGCGCCCGCTGCGGTGTCGTTGATGTCTGCCGTGGGATTGCTCATGAGCGTCTCCATTCGTAGTTTGAATGCGGTGAGGGTGCCGCCGGGGCAGCGCAGCCAGGTGCGCCGCGGTGAATCGATACTAGGCGGCGACTTATCCAATGTCAACTAGGTCATATATATGTGTTAGACGACTGAGCGAGAACCGGGCCGTTGTCGCGATTCACCGACAACATACGATTCATCCAGGTGGATTAGATGATCTGGTCGTTTAGAATCAGGGCAGGTTCAACCCCGGCGAACGGCACGACTCGCGTATCCCAGAGGTTTTCATGAGCACGCTCGCGATCAATGCGCCCGCAGTGGGAGGCACACGGTACAAGGAGGTCAAGAGCGCGATTCTCGCGGCGCTCGCGGCCGGCGAATGGAAAGGCGGCGAATGCATTCCTTCGGAAAAGCGCCTCGCCGAACGCTTCGGCGTGTCGATCGGCACGCTGCGCAAAGCCATCGACGAACTGTGCGCCGAGAACATTCTGATCCGTCATCAGGGGCTCGGCACGTTCGTGGCGATGCATCAGCGCGACCGGCACTTCTTCCGCTTCTTTCGCATCGTGCGGCGCGACGGCGACAAGGCCTACCCGGTCGTCACGCTGATCGGGTTCAGGAAGGCGCGTGCCTCGCGCGAGGCGGCCGCCGCGCTCGGCATCGACACCGGCGCGCGCGTTCTGCAGTTCGTCAACGGGCTCGCGCTGCACGGCAAGACCGTGCTGATCGAACATATCACCGTGCCCGAAGCGCTGTTTCCCGGCTTGACGGAAAGCAAGCTGCGCAACCGGCCGAACACGCTGTACAACTTCTATCAGGACGGTTTCGGCATCAACGTGGTCGAGACCGATGAGCATGTGAGCGTGGCGCTCGCCAATGAGCTCGAAAGCACACAACTAGGCGTCGAAGTCGGCGCGCCGCTGCTCGAGATCCGGCGCATCGCGTACTCGTATCACCGCAGCGCGGTCGAACTGCGCATTTCGCGGCTCAATACCGAGGAGTACGAGTACATCGGCACGCGCGCGGCGCGCGACGATCAGAAATAGCGGACCTCGGTCGCCGCCTGCGCTTCACATCACATCTGCGCAAAAACGACAGGCCAATCGTCTTTCATTTTCGGCCGGCGCCAACCTGTCTAAAATAGCCGCACTTCCGCCCCCAAGAACCTCATGCTGGATACCGCTCACGAGCGGCTCCGCGATGATCGACGCGATCCGCCAGCTCGTCGAGATGAACAACCAGTTCTATCCGGGCTCGCCGCTGAGCTTCTCGATGGGCGCGGCGACCTGCCAGCGCGGCGATCGGCTGGAAGCGGGCGTGCAGCGCGCCGACCTGCTGATGTACGAGGAAAAGCGCGCGCACTACGAGGCGCAGCCGGGGGCGGACGCGGCGGCGAAGTAACGCTCGCCGGCGTCAGGCGTTCACCACGCCAACGCAACGCTCAACCTCAGCCCGGCAGCTTGGCCGCGAGCACATCCAGCTTGACGATGCTCGGTGGCGACGCGAACAGCTCGCCCGCCTTCTCCATCAACGCGGCCGCGACCTTGCCGTTCAGATGCGCGTCGCGGCCGGCTTCGTCGTCGAACGCGTCGAAAATGGCGTACGTCGACGGACCGAGCTTCAGACCGAACCATGCGGCGGTGGCCGGTTCCTGCTCGACGAGCGGCAGGCCGCCGAGCAGAAACGCCTCGACCTCCTTTTCCTTGCCGGGCTTGGCTTCCAGACGGACATACAAAGCGAGCTTGACCATGATGCGACTCCTGGTGAGTTCGGCAGCGAACGGTCCTTTCAAAGCGCTTTGAAAAGTATAGGCGGCAGCTGAAGCGGCGTCGGACTTAACTCGCGGGCATGTCACGCACCCGGAAAGCGCAGCTCGAAACGCACGACGCCCGGTCGCGGACACACCACACGCGCGCCGCCGCCATGCAGATGCATGATCGCCTTCACGATCGCGAGCCCGAGTCCGTTCGATTCGGTGAACGCGCTGCGCGCCGCGTCGCCGCGATAGAAGCGGTCGAACAGCCGGTCGAGTTGCACGGCGGGAATCGGCTCGCCCTCGTTTTCGACCGTCACCAGCGCGCCTGCTTCGTCCTGCGCGCCGCGCAGGCGCACGATCGTGTCGCCCGCGCCGTAACGCACCGCGTTGACGACCAGATTGTTGATGGCGCGGCGGCACAGCATCGGATTGGCAGACGCGACGCCCGCCGCGTCGACTTCGAAACGCATCCCGCGCTCGTCGGCCAGGCCTTCGAAATAGTCGGCGATCCTGATGAGCTCGCCATGCAGATCGACCGGCTGCCGCTCGATCGACAACGCCGCATGATCCGCATGCGCGAGAAACAGGATGTTCTCCGCAATATGGCTCAGGCGATTCAACTCCTCGAGATTCGATTCGAGCAGTTGCTGATATTCGTCGGCTCCGCGCGGCTGGGCGAGCGCCACCTGGGTTTGGCCGACCAGCGCGCCGACCGGCGTGCGAATCTCGTGCGCGAGATCGGCGGAAAACTGCTGCAGGCGTTGATAGCCGTCGGCGAGACGATCGAGCATCGCGTTGAACGCGTGTGTGAGTTGACGCAGTTCCACCGGCGCCGCTTCGTCGTCGAGCCGGACCGCCAGGTTCGTCGGACTGATTTGCGCGGCCCGCGTGGCGATCTCGCGAACCGGTCGCAGCGCGCGGCGCAGCACGCCGTAAGCGAGCAGCGTCGCGGCCAGCATGCCGCTCAGCGTCGCCAGCACGATGCGGTTGCGGTATTCGGCCAGCATGCGCATTTCGTGCGTCATCGGATGGCCTGCGATCACCTCGACTTCGGCGCCATCCTCGCGCGCTGTCGCGGTCGCAACCGCCCAATGCACCGGCACGCCGTCGGGCAGGCGCGTCTGACGCATGTCGGCGGCACGCGGCGGATTGCCCGCCGGGCCAACCGGTAGATCAGGCACCGCGAGCCTGCCCGGATTCACGTCGACGAACGGCGCTTCGCCCGGCCGCCGGAAGATCAGCACGTCCTCTTCCGCGCCGAGCATCGTCTCGAACAGCAGCGGGCGCTTTTTTAATTCGCTGACCGAATAAAGGTCGTGCACGATGCGGCTGAAATGCTCGACACGGCCGCTCAGCACGACGTCGGCGCGGCGTTGCAGCGAGACTTCGGCGGAATGATAGAAATACGCGCCGAGCGAGCCGATCACCGCGCAGGCGATCAACGCGAACAGCAACGTGGTGCGCGCGATCAGCGAGCGTTCGGTCCAGAGTTTCATGCGCCGTCGCCAAACGTGTAGCCGATGCTGCGCACCGTGTGAATCAGCTTCCGCTCGAACGGGTGATCGATCTTCGCGCGCAAGCGCTTGATCGCCACGTCGACCACGTTGGTGTCGCTATCGAAGTTCATGTCCCACACTTCCGACGCGATCTGCGAGCGTGACAGCGCTTCGCCCTCGCGGCGCACCAGCAGATGCAGCAGCATGAACTCCTTGTTGGTCAGCGCAATGTCGACGCCCTCGCGCGTGACCCGGCGGCGCAATACGTCGAGCTTGAGGTCGGCGACTTCGAACACGTCGCTCTCGCGGATCACGCCACGGCGCAACAGCGTGCGAACGCGCAGCACCAGCTCGGTAAACGAAAACGGTTTGACCAGATAGTCATCGGCGCCGAGTTCGAGACCGCGAATGCGGTCGCTGACCTGATCGCGCGCGGTCAGGAAAATCACCCGCAGATCGCGCCGCGCACGCAACGCCCGCATGATTTCCCAACCGTCGATGCCGGGCAGCATCACGTCGAGAACGACCAGTTCGTATTCATGCTCGAGCGCCAGATGCAGGCCGTCCGTGCCGGTGCGCGCGAGGTCGACCGTGTAGCCATTCTCGCGCAGGCCCTTCTTCAGATAGTCGCCGGTTTTCGGATCGTCTTCGATGACCAGAATGCTCATGATGCTCGCTGCTCCTCTCGCGCGATGCGACCGTAAAGGCCGCGCTCGCACGCGCAAAAAAGCCTGATGACAGCGCTCGAGAACAACGGCAGCGCTCCCGGCGGCCATTCTACGTGGCCGCCATCGACCCTTGATGACGTTTTTGTCATCCTCCCGTCACTCTGATGAGCCGATGCGACGGCTAGTCTGAACGCACCGTCCACCACGCTGCATCCCTTCCTGGAGTTGCCTCATGAAGACCCGCATGAAGATCGCCCGCGCACGAACGCTGCGCGCCCTCGCCGTCCCCGCACTCGCCGCCGTGCTGCTCGCGACGACGTTCGCGGCTTCGGCCCAGACCGCCGCGCCGACCGGCGTGCGCGGCACGGTGACGTCGCTGTCGGGCGATCTGCTCAAAGTCCACACGCGCGATGGTCAGGACGTCGACGTGAAGCTCGCCGCCGACACGCCGATTCGCGGCGTCACGCTCGCCAACGTCAGCGACATCAAGCCGGACAGCTACGTCGGCACCGCCGCGATTCCGCAGCCCGACGGCACGTTGAAGGCGCTCGAAGTGCATGTATTCCCGCCGAGCATGCGCGGTTCGGGCGAAGGTCATCGGCCGTGGGATCTCGGCGCGAACAGCACGATGACGAACGGCACGGTCGGCTCGCTCGTGGTCAGCAACGGCCGCACGATTACCATCAAGTACAAGGATGGCGAGAAGAAGATCGTGATTCCGCAGGACGTGCCCATCGTCAGTCTGGAACCGGGCAACCGCGCGTTGCTCACGCCCGGCACGAAGGTCGTGCTGTTCGCGCACAAGGAAGCGGACGGCGCGATGGCGGCGAATTTCATTTCGGCCGGCGAGCATGGCGTGACGCCGCCGATGTAAAGCGGCGCGTCATTCGTCTTCATCCCTCTCGTCTTTGAAGCCAATGCCCGACTCGCAAGCGTTTCTGGTCGTTCATCCCCTCGTCGTTCGCGTGACGCACTGGATCAATGCGTTCGCGATGGCCTGCATGGTGATGAGCGGCTGGGCGATCTATAACGCGTCGCCGATCTTTCCGTTCCGGTTCCCCGTGTGGGCGACGGTCGGCGGATGGCTCGGCGGCTCGATCGCATGGCACTTCGCGGCGATGTGGCTGCTGTGCGCGAACGGCCTGCTGTATCTCGCGCATGGCGTCGCGAGCGGCCATTTGCGTCGCAAGCTGCTGCCGGTGCGTGCCCGCGAGCTGGCGCGCGATGCGGCGCTGGCGTTGCGCCTAAGACTGCCGCACGAAACCGGCAAGTACAACGCCGTGCAGCGCGCGTTGTATCTGCTGGTACTGCTGCTCGGCGTGCTGCTGGTCGCATCGGGACTATCGATCTGGAAGCCGGTGCAATTGTCGTGGCTAACCGCGCTGTTCGGCGGCTTCGATTTTGCGCGCCGCGTGCATTTCGTCGCGATGGCCGGCGTGGTCGGCTTTGTCGTCGTGCATCTGCTGCTGGTGCTGCTGGTGCCGCGCACGTTGCCGCCGATGGTCACCGGACGCGCCCGGCGCAACGCGCAGCGCACCGATCAAGCCTCCCAGAGGACTCGCGCATGAGCGCCCCGCAACGAACCGACATGGCGAACGATACGCACGCCAATACAGAAGACGCGCGCCGCTCACGCGTCGTGCTTGCCGAGCACCGGCCGCGGATCGAGCAGTTGCAACGCCGCTTGTTTCTGCGCTCCTCGCTATCGATCGGCGCGCTCGCGATGCTGTCCGGCTGCAACCTGCAGGACAATGATTCCGTCGACAAGGTGCTATGGGCGATGTCGCGCTGGAACGACCGCGTGCAGGCGTGGCTGTTCAATCGCAACAAACTCGCGCCGACCTATTCGGCGCGCGATATCACCGATCCGTTTCCGTTCAACGCGTTCTATCCCGAGTTCGACGCGCCCGATATCGACGGCTCGACCTATCGGCTCGAAGTATTGGGGCTCGTCGCGGATAAACGCGGCTGGAGTCTCGAGCAGCTGCGCAGGTTGCCGCAGGTCTCGCAGATCACGCGTCACGTGTGCATCGAAGGATGGAGCGCGATCGGACAATGGAGCGGCGTGCCGTTTCGCACGTTTCTCGAACTGATCGGTGCCGATCTGAGCGCGCGCTACGTCGGTTTCAAATGCGCGGACCGCTATTACTCGAGCCTCGACATGGCGAGCGCGCTGCATCCGCAAACGCAATTGACGCTCGATTTCCGCAACGCGCCGCTGCCGGCCAGATACGGCTATCCGCTGAAGCTGCGCGTGCCGACCAAGCTGGGCTTCAAGAACCCGAAGCACATCGCCGCGATCTTCGTGACCAACACGAACCCGGGCGGCTACTGGGAAGATCAGGGCTACAACTGGTTCAGCGGGCTTTAGACCGCGGTCACGTAACGCGGGACCGGCTTGTGCGCGCGCGGCGGCGGCGCATCGTGAGCGACGCGCATGCGCTTGACCTCGTCGACGGGACTCAGGCCGAATAGCCGCTTGAACTCGCGGCTGAACTGCGACGCGCTTTCGTAACCGACCCGCACGGCGGCCGCGCCCGCATTCAAGCCATCCTGCACCATCAACAGACGCGCGTGATGCAGACGCGTGGTCTTCACGTACTGCATCGGCGAGGTCGCGGTGACCGCCTTGAATTGCGCATGAAACACCGCGAGGCTCATGCCGGCCTCGGCCGCGAGCGTATCGACATCGAGCGACGCGTGGTAGTCCGCATGAATGCGCCGCAGCGCCTTCGCGATGCGGCCAAAGTGATTCTGATGCGTGAGCGCCGCGCGAATCGCGCCGCCCTGCTCGCCGGTCAACACGCGATAACAGATTTCCCGGACGATGCCAGGCGCCAGGATTTGCGCGTCGAGCGGCGACGCGAGCGCCTCCAGCAGACGCTGCACCGCGCTGCTCAGTGCGGCATCGAGCGGCGTCGAATACATGCCGGCCGCTTCGTATTGCGCGAGGCCCTGGGTTTCGTTGAGCGCCATCAGCAGTTCGGCGACAATCGTCAGATCGACGCGCACCGACATGCCGAGAAACGGCTCCTGTTCGCTTGCCTCGGTCTCGCATTCGAACGGCAACGGCACCGACAGCACCAGGTACTGCTGTGCGTCGTACTGGAACACCTGATCGCCGAGATAGCCGCGCTTGCGCCCCTGACAGACGATCACGATGCTCGGCTCGTACATGACCGGCATGCGCGGCATCGGACGATTCGCGCGCAGCAGGCTGACGCCTTCGAGGCTCGAGCGCGTCATGCCGGCATTCGGCGCGAGCAGGTTGAACAGTTCGAGCAAGCGGCGTTGCGCGGGGTCTTCCGGAATGGAACCGACAGCTTGAGTGGACATGACGATATGGCGACGGCCAGGAGAATAATGCTTGAAATTTAGCATCAAACAGCCTGTCGTGCTGCCCCTCCAGAGTTTTAGGCAAACCTTCAAGACGATCAGGTATTCCCCGGGCAGCGACCGGTCCCTAAGATGGGAACCCTGCCGGATCGCCTTTTTCGACGCGCGCAGCGTGCGCGGTCATCGACCGCCATGCGCCGACAGCTTGCCAACGGCGGCCCCCAAACGCTCGCGCCCCGATCCCGGTTCATGCTGCGGCCCGCCGCATCCGCAACCGAGTGTTGCGCATCGTCGGCGCGTCGCATGTTGCGCCATCACCCTCTTTGCTGGAGCTATCCATGAGCACGACGTATGCCTATGCAGCGACCGACGCCACCGCGCCGCTCGCCCCATTTGAAATCCAGCGCCGCGCACCCCGCGCCCATGACGTGCAGATGGAAGTGCTGTACTGCGGCGTGTGCCATTCTGACCTGCATCAGGCGCGCAACGAATGGAAGCACACGATCTACCCGGTCGTGCCGGGCCACGAGATCGTAGGCCGTGTGACCGCGGTTGGTCCGAAGGTGACGAAGTACAAGGTCGGTGAACTCGTCGCGGTCGGCTGTCTGGTCGATTCGTGCCGCACCTGTTCGAGCTGCGCGGAAGGTCTCGAGCAGTATTGCGAGAACGGTTGGGTGGGCACGTATAACGGTGTCGATCGCGTCGACGGACAGGTCACTTACGGTGGCTATTCGACGCAACTGGTCGTCGATGAGGCTTTCACGCTGCGCGTGCCGCAGAATCTCGACCCCGCGGGTGTCGCGCCGCTGCTGTGCGCGGGCATCACCACGTATTCGCCGCTACGCACGTGGGGCGTGGGCCCGGGCAAGAAAGTCGGGATTGTCGGCCTCGGTGGACTCGGCCATATGGGTGTGAAGCTGGCTCGGGCGATGGGCGCGCATGTCGTGCTGTTTACGACCTCGCCGTCGAAGATCGAGGATGCGAAGCGGCTTGGCGCGCATGAAGTCGTGGTTTCGAAGAATCCGCAGGAGATGGAAGCGCATGTGAATAGCTTCGATTTCATTCTCAATACGGTGGCTGCGCAGCATGATCTGAATCCGTTTTTGAATCTGCTCAAGCGTGACGCGACGATGACGTTGGTGGGTGCTCCGGAGCACGATCATCCGTCGCCGCAGGTGTTCAATCTGATCTTCAAGCGGCGGCGCCTTGCTGGTTCGCTGATTGGCGGTATTGCCGAGACGCAGGAGATGCTTGATTTCTGTGGCGAGCATGGCATTACTTCTGATATTGAAATGATTCCAATGCAGAAGATCAATGAAGCGTATGAGCGCATGCTCAAGAGCGATGTGAAGTATCGGTTTGTGGTTGATATGGATTCGATGCGGAAGTAATAGCAACTTTTTGGCCGCGCAGCGGGTGGTTTTTTTTTGCGCCTGCGGCGCGGGGTTCTGTTTTGTTGTTGTGTTTTTTTGCCTTCGCCCTTTTTTTCTGTGTTCTTAGGGCGTTGGCCTTTCCTTGATTTCTTGTCGGTCTATTGGCGTTGCCCCTGTGCGGGGCGGCACCTACTTTCTTTGCTGCTGCAAAGAAAGTAGGCAAAGAAGACAGCTTTAAACCGCTAACTCTTAAGCGGGTCCCTTTGTCCACCGCGGGTAGTGGTGCATCTGGAATCTGTGTTCCCGCACACTCCGCGTTAGTGACAAGGCCGTCATTCTTCCGGCGGCGCTGCGCGCGCCGAAGCGCTGTTTTCAAACCATTGGTCGTTTCGGCGCGTCGCCGAGGCGCAGCCGATGGCCTCACCAACCTAAAAAAGCACTCTGGTTTTCCTTGCATACCCGTCCGCGACGCACGTAGTGCGGAGTGGGATGGATGACGGCTTTGTCACTGCCGTGGAATGTGCGGGGGCACGGATTCCAGATGCACCACTGCCATTCGTGGAGCACGGTGCCCGCTTAAGAATTAGCGGTTTGAGCTGTCTTCTTTGCCTACTTTCTTTGCAGCAGCAAAGAAAGTAGGTGCCGCCCCGCACAGGGGCAACGCCAATAGACCGACAAGTCAGCAAGGAAAGGCCAACACCACAAGAACAAAGACAAATCCGCCGCAGGCAAAAAAACAGAAAACCATTTGGAGCATCCCAGTGATCGACAGAATAACTGCAATGCGCACATTCATCCGAATCGTGGACACCAACAGCTTCACCCGCGCAGCGGAGTCATTAAACATTCCGCGTGCAACGGCGACGACGATCGTCCAGAACCTGGAAGCCCTGCTGGGCACAGCGCTGTTAGTCCGTACGACGCGCCGCCTGAGCATCACGCCGGAGGGCGCCGCCTACTACGAACGCTGCGCGCAAATCCTGGCCGACATCGACGAAATGGAAGCCAGCCTCCGTAATTCGACCGACAACCTCACCGGCCGCCTCCGCATCGAAATGCCCAGCGCGGTAGCGAGTGCAATCGTGCTGCCGTCGCTAGACGACTTCCACACCCGTTACCCGAACCTCGACCTCGCGATCGGCGTCAGCAACCGCACCGTCGATCTGGTCTCCGAAGCAATCGACTGCAGCATCCAGCTCGGTGAATTGCCCGATTCCAATCTCGTCGCGCGGCAACTCGGCACGCTCGATCAGGTCACCTGCGCGAGTCCGGCCTACCTGGCCCGCCACGGCACGCCCGCCGATCTCGACGATCTGCGCGCGCACGTCGCGGTCAACTGCGTGTCGCCGCATAGCGGCCGCGAATGCGACTTCGATTTCGAAGTGGGCGGCGAAGCGCGCAAGGTCAAGCTCAACGGCTTCGTACAAGTCAGCGACGAACAGGCGTACCTGACCTGCGGACTGCAAGGCCTCGGCATGATCCAGCCCGCGCGCATCGCCGCGCAGCCTTACCTCGATTCGGGCTTGCTGCATGAAGTGCTGCCGCAATGGAAACCCGTGCCGATGCCGGTCTCGGTCGCGTATGTGAAGAACCGCCGCGTCTCGCCGCGCGTGCGCGCGTTCGTCGATTGGCTCGCGGAGCTGTTCGAGAAAGCCGGGCACGTCGAGCAGGATCTGTCGCGCGTGCGTCAGTTGCTGCGCGGCCTGCATCCCGCGTGAAGCGGGTGCGGGTGCGCGGCGCTCGCGCGTTGACTAGTCCAACGGCCGCACCGGCACCGGCCGCGTCAGCAGATCGACATAGAAATTAAAAAACGCCGGATTATCAAACCGTTTGACGACCGTCATCTTCTGCAAACCCGGCGGCGGCGAACTCGTGTAGCCCCTTGCCTTGCCATCGTCGGCGCCGAAGCCTGTATCCACATCCACCCACTCCTCGACGGTCTGCGTCGCGAACGACGGATGCATCAGATAGGCGAGCGTCAGGGTGTCCCAGATGTTCGTCGTGTAGTTCGGATTGGTCTCGAAGCCGTTCTTGCCGTCGTATCCGTAGCCGTTCAGCGCCCTGAACAGTTGCGTGATGATGGTCTGCTTCGCCGGATCGTGCGCGACGCGATCGTACAGTGCCTTATCCATTTTCACGGTATCCGTCACGTCGAGCGGAATCACCGTCTGTCTGATCGGCAGACGCAGCACCGCTTTCGCCGCTGCGGGATCGAACCACCAGTTGAATTCGGCGGTGGGCGTGGTATTGCCCCGCACGTCGATCGCGCCGCCCATGTAAATGATCTGCTTGATCAGCGGCACGATCTCGGGATGCTCGCGCGTGGCCAACGCGATGTTGGTCAGCGGACCGATCGCGAGGATCGTCACCTCGCCCGGGTACCGCTTGACCGATTCGGCGATGAAGTCGATCGCGCTCTGGCTCTGCACCTTCGTGTGCGTCGCGAAGCCGTCCGGCGGCGCGACGAGGTCGGTAGCCGATTTCGGCTCGGGCTTGCTCCATGCGCCAACATAGCCATCGCCGCCGGGGAATTCCTTCAGTTCCCGCTGGATCGTTTTGAAGTCGTGCGTCAGTGCGTGGTTGGCGCCCGCATAGACGCCGATCTGTTGTTCGACGCCGAGTCGTTCGACCGATTTCAGCGCATCGGCAACACCTTGCTTCAGCCACTGATTGCCCGACACCACGGTAATGCCGAGCACTTTCAACGAGCCCTGCGCCTGCAATTGCGCGGCCATCACCCCGAGCTGGCCGTCGTCGCCGAGCGTGTTGTAGTCGCTGTCGATGATCACCTTCGGCGGATCGCTCCGGGCATCGAGACTGCTGCTGGCGCAAGCCGTGAGATCGAGTGTGATTGCCACGCTTGCCGCCCAGATCAATGCCACGAGAATTCGCCCCATCGATGCCCCGTTTGGAATGCCGCTGAGTGACGCGGACAAGGAAACCATCATAGGCGCAAGCCGTATGAATGACGAATGATCAGCGCGGCAACGACAGCACACGCAAAAGCGGCTCGCGACGCCACTGCAACGTCGCGAGCCGCTTCGAATAGAGCGCTGTAAAAGCCCGTTACTGCGATTCCTCCGCCCACACGGCGTTCTCCCGCGTCATCAACGCGGTCGATGCCGCCGGTCCGAACGTGCCCGCCGAATATGAGCGCGGCCGCTCGCCCGACTTCGCCCAGCCTTCGAGAATCGGCTCGGCCCACGCCCACGCCGCTTCGAGTTCGTCGCGGCGCATGAAGTGCGTCAGACGTCCGCGGATCACGTCGATCAGAAGCCGCTCATAGGCTTCCGCGCGACGCTCGGTGAACGCCTGCTGCAGGTCGAGGTTCAGGCTCACCGGCAGCATGTGCATGCCGCTGCCCGGCTCTTTCGCGAGCACCTGCAACTGGATCGACTCTTCGGGTTGCAACTGGATCACCAGACGATTGCCGTAGGTTCGTCCACCGCTCGGGATGATCGAGAACGGCAGATCGGAGAATTCGATGACGATCTCCGACAGCTTCTTCTGCATTCGCTTGCCGGTGCGCAGGAAGAACGGCACGTTGGCCCAGCGCCAGTTGTTGATCCGCGCGCGCAACGCGACAAAGGTTTCGGCGCGGCTGCCCGCCGGCACGTTGTCTTCCTCGAGGTAGCCCTTGACCGCCTCGCCATCCACCGCGCCCGCCGTGTACTGGCCGCGCACCGTGTCGCGCGCGATGTCCTCGGGCGTCATCGGCCGCAGCGAGCGCAGCACCTTCAGCTTTTCGTCGCGCACCGCGTCGGGATCGAGCGACACCGGCGGCTCCATCGCGACGATGCACAGCAGTTGCAGCAGGTGGTTCTGCACCATGTCGCGCAGCGCGCCGGTCTTGTCGTAGAACCCCGCGCGGCTGCCCACGCCGACCGTTTCGGCCACTGTGATCTGCACGCTCTTGATGTACGGCGCCTGCCACAGCGGCCCGAAAATCGGATTGCCGAAGCGCAGCACCATCAGGTTCTGCACGGTTTCCTTGCCGAGGTAGTGGTCGATCCGGTAGATCTGCGCTTCTTCGAAATGCTTGCCGACCGCGTTGTTGATCTCCTGAGCGGACGCGAGATCGTGGCCGAGCGGCTTTTCGAGCACCACCCGCGAATTGCCGTCGACGAGCCCGGCCGACGACAGGTTGTCGCAGATATGGGTGAACAGATCCGGCGACGTCGCCAGATAGAACACGCGGTTCACGCCGTCGCGCGACGCTTCCTTCAGGCGCAGGTAGTCCTCGGCCGCATCGACGTCCATCCTCACGTATTCGAAAATCGCGAGGAATTTGTCCCACGCCGACGCGTCGAACGCTTTTTCGTCGATGAAGGGCTTCGCCTTCTGCTCCATGAATTCGCTGATGTATTCCTCGCGCGACCAGGGCTTGCGCCCGATCGTCAGAATGCGGGTATCGGGCGGCAGGTTGCAGTGCAGATGCGCCATGTACAGCGCGGGCAGCAGCTTGCGGAACGACAGGTCGCCGGTGCCGCCGAAGATGATCATGTCGAGCGGCAGGTCGGGTGTGGCAGGAGCTTGTTGGGTCGTCATGGCACGGTCGCAGCGTCTAGGGGGAAGGCGTCGATCAGGAATCGGCGGCGGGCGGACGGGCTACGGCTCACGTCCGCTATGGCGCTTTTTCCGGCAAACATCTATGGTGCAGCGTTTTGAGATAGTTTGCACGGCAGCATCTGCCGCAGGTTAGCGCAAGTTGCCAACCTTGCGCGCCAGACAGTCGTTTATTCGGGATATTTTGCGCGATATTTGCCGGTTGGGCCGCTGACGGTCAGCCGCGCGCCAGCGCGTCACGCGCGACCCGGCACGCGGCCAGATCCCACGCCGCGCAGCCTACGCTCTTGAACACCACCGGCCCCGCCGGCAAGGGC